>CAZSJE010000065.1:0-11021 GCA_964606835.1 uncultured Sphingorhabdus sp. | reverse complement strand
TGCGGATCGAACGGGTGATGCAGCACCATCGTTCCGGCAATCCGCAGCCAGCTCATCGTGATGCCGCCAATGGAGGCCATGTTGATCAGCGGAAAGGGATTGAGCATCACATCGCCGTCCTGCAGCCGCGATGTGATGTACGTGCCGGGCGCAATGCCCACCCAGTGATTATGGCTGCGCGGAACGCCCTTGGGGATGCCCGTCGTCCCCGATGTCCAGCAAATGGTGAAAATATCATCGGCGTCGATGCTGGTTGCCGCCCTGTGCGCCGCCAGCAGATCGAGGCGCGCCGGTTCGGCATCAAGATCGATGGCGTCGGCGGGCGCATCAGGGCCGATGGTGAACAGCTTTATCGTGTCACCCAGCAAGGGCCGGACAGTGCCAATATGATCCGCTCCCCTCATCTGTGTTCCGCAGACAAAGGCCCTTGGCTCTACGATCCCAAACATCGCCGAGAGTTCATGCGTCCGATATTGCACCGCCACCGGGCTGACGATCGCGCCTATCGTCGCCGCTGCGAAATAGAGCGACACGAACTCGCTGATATTGGGGAGTTGGATGACGATCACATCGTCCTTGCCGATTCCCGCAGCCACCAGCAAAGCAGCAAAACGCTCCACTTCAACTTGCAGTTCGGCATAGGTCAGGCGACGCGGGTCACCGAAGGCAAAGGCTTTTCGATTGGGTGCATCAACCAACGCCAGCCGGTCCGGATGTTTTGTGGCATTGGCAAAGAACAGGTCGGCAAGAGTTTGGTCACCCCACCAGCCTTCTTCCCGGTATCGCCGCCGCTTCTCTTCGCCCGCGACGATCATCTCAGGCTGCCAGCACCGTATTGGGCCCCATGCCGATATCATCGCCATTGGCCCAGACCGAATGCGTGCCGGAGCAAAAACGTTCGGGCAGGATAATCCGGCACACCGGCCCGGCGCTGAAATTTTTGGCATCGATCAGCACGCATTCGGACCGGTCATTTTCGACATCCGCGATAAAGGAAACGAGGTAACCATCGTCTTCGTCTTTCGCATTGATGCGCGGCGCGAATGGGCTTTCGCTGCCATAGCGCCCGGGACCGAAACTGATTTCCTCGCTTTCGCCGGTTTCCAGATCATGCTTCACGAGGCCCGTGAACAGGAACCAATAGGGCTCCGGCACTGCCGAATAGGCGTAGCGATATTTGCGCCCTGCATATTTCTGATTGATCATGCCAAATTCGAGGATGCGGTCGTCCAGCCGCTCTTCGCTCGTCGTCCCCGTTTTGAGGTTGAACCGCCAGCGGTGGAGCTTGGGCTTCATCAGGCCCTGGCTCAGATAGGCCATCATCCGCTCCAGCCCATCAGGTGCATCGGGATGAGATTTGGGCTGCGGTTCTTCCTGATAATAGCCGTCGAGAATGATCTCGTCGCCTTCCTCCCATGCGTTCAGCCAGTGGAGCGTATAGGTCGGCTCTGCCTCAAACCAGCGGATATCTTCCGGGGTCCCCAAGCGCGGGATAATGCCAAAACGGGTTTTCTCATCGGGATGGAATTGCACAACGTGCAGATTGCGTTCCAGCAGCTCGGGCATCCAGTAAAGCGGCATGTCGTTGACGATGGCGTAATTTTTCGTGAAGGCCATGTCATGTGGCAGGCGCGGCCCGGCCAAGGGCACAGGGATATAATGCTTTAGCCGGTTGTCCGCGCCAACAAGGCCATAATGCATATATGGCGCATGTTTTGAATAGTTGAAAAACATGAGCTCACCCGTCTCCGGGTCGACCTTTGGGTGCGCGGAAATACCATCCAGCGGAACCCAGCCCTCAGTGCCAAATTGCTCAAGCGTAAAGGGATCAAGCCGGTATCCTTCGCCGCATTGGTAGAATGTCGACAGAATTTTGCCCGCATGGATCAGCACATCGGTTGAACTGCTATCTTTCAGCCATTCCTGTGCGCCCCAGCCGGGCCGGGTCGATTTGTGCGGCGGCTCCATCAGGCCCGCCCAAAGCGCGCGACCCGCTTCCTGTTCGGCCTGAAACCCCTTGGTGCGGACAAAGCGGCTGCGATAGCTGGCGCGGCCGTTTTTGAAGCTGATGCTATGGATCTGGCCATCGCCATCAAAGGGGTGATAGCGGCCAATGGGTTCATGCACGGGCACTTCGCCGGTGCGCACATACACGCCGTCAATATCGTCGGGGATGGTGCCGATCACTTCCGCATCGCCATTGGCGAAGATGGCATTCCATTCCTTGAAGGTCGGCCGCCATGCCCCCTGCATATAGGGATGGTCCAGGCTCTTGAGTGTCGAGCGCACTTCTCCAACGAGTTCAATGGTCATTGCATCACTCCTTCGCATCAAAGCGCGGCAGGCTGCAGGCCGCATCATATTCCGATTTCAACCGAGCAACAATCTGCGCAATGGATTCAACCGTTTTGACAGCGCCGACGCCTTGCCCGGCCGACCAAACATTCTTCCATGCTTTGGCATCATCCAGCGCATTGGCAAAATCGGGCTTCTTGCCTTCATCCATATGCGCAGGATCATGGCCTGCTGCGATCAGGCTGGCGCGCAGCCAATTGGCCGTCACCCCGGTTATGCCCTTGGAAGGAACGATGTCCTCGGCTCCGGCAGAAACCACCATATCCTTATAGGCAGGGTCCGCCATGCTTTCAGCGCAGGCGATCAAGGCGGTGCCAAGATAGGCAAGGTCTGCGCCCAGCACTTCGGCCGCGCGGACGGCGTGGCCGGTCGAAATCGCACCGCCCAGCACGATGGGACCATTCCAGAATTGGCGTACTTCCTCGACAAAGGCGAAGCCAGCGGTATGGCCGGTATGGCCTCCGGCACCCGAAGCGACCAGCACCAGCCCATCCACACCCGATGCCGCTGCCTTGCGCGCAAAGCCGACCGAATTGATATCGGCGAAAACCAGCCCGCCATAGCCGTGGATCGCGTCTATGATCCGGCCCGGCGAACCGAGCGCGGTAATTACAAGAGGCGGTTTATGCCGAAGCACGCATTCGAGATCAGCGGGCAGACGATCATTGGAGGGATGCACCACGAGATTGGCCGCCCAAACTGCCGCTTGAGAATCATCTGCAAGCGTTTCGGCGATCTGGCGCATCCAACCATCCAGTATTTCGGGCGTGCGTGCGTTGGGCGTGGGGAAGCTGCCGATCATGCCTGCCTTGGCCTGTGCAATCACCATCTGTGGGCCAGAAATAAGGAACATTGGCGCACCAACCACCGGCAGCGAAAGATTTCGCGAAAGTTGCACGGGTAAGGGCATCGCAGTTCAGTCCTTGGCCTCTTCAAGCTGTAGCTTGCATAAAGAAACCAACTTGTATAGCCATAGTTTCATCGGATGCAGTTGCCCGGGCGGAGAGGCCAAACGCAACATATAAGGCTTCGATTTGAGGGGAGAGCAAAATGAAAAAATCTGTACTCGCTATCTTGACCACAACCATGCTGGTCGCACCATCGGTTGCCTGGGCGCAGGATGCCGCAGAGGAAGAGCAAGGTGGCCTGGAGGAAATCGTCGTTACCGCGCAAAAGCGCGAAGAGGGGCTTTCACGCGTTCCGATTTCGATTGCAGCTGTCGGCGGCGATGACATCGAAGCAAAGGGTTCCGCGTCGCTCGAGCAAGTTTCCAACAGCGTTCCCAATCTGCGGATCACCCAGACCGGCATCGCCAACCGTATCGCAATTCGCGGTATTTCCTCGGGCGATAACAAAGGCTTTGAGCAATCAGCGGCAATGTTTGTCGATGGTGTCTATTATGGCCGCGATCAACTGGTTCGCATGCCGATTGTCGATGTCGCACGCGTCGAAGTGCTGCGCGGACCACAGCCGACGCTGTTCGGTAAAAATGCCATTGCAGGCGCAATCAGTATCATTAACCGGACGCCAGAGTCCGATTTTGGTGGCTCGGTAAATGCATCCTATGAGTTCGAGCATAAGGAAACCCAATTAACCGGCGTCATCAACGCTCCGTTGGGAGAAAATGCTGGCCTGCGTCTTGTCGGCTATTATCGAAAAATGGGTGGCTATGTTGAAAATGTGACGCTCAACCGGGACGAGCCAAAGGTCGATACGAAATTCTTCCGTGGCACGTTCAATTTCGGCTCCGGCCCAGTGGAAGCCTCGCTCAAGCTTGAATATGCCGATTTCAAAGTATTGGGTCAGGCACGAGAAAATTTCAATCCGCGCGGTACATACCGCGCCTCGCCCTTCTTCACCACGGTTGACACTGTGCTTGATTGGAAGACCCAGAATAACGGGTTTGACAGCGATACCCAGATCACGAACGCAACACTCAATTTTGACATTGAGGCGGGCAGCCACACCATCGCGCTGACTTCCGGCTATCTCAATTACAAGTCCCGCGAAATCCTGGACGTTGACTATACGGCTTTGGCAATCCTCGATGGCACAAACCAGAATGAGCGTTATGACCAGCTTTCGCAGGAAATCCGGCTTACCTCGCCTGATGACGGCCCGCTAACATATATCATTGGCGGCTATTTCCAGACGTCGAAACTTAAAGCGCATGACGAGGTGGTCTTTGGTGACTTCTTCAAGACGCTGGCCGGCCCCTTTGCGCCGTTCCGCCTTTTGGGCGATTCGCGCAGCATTCGCGATTTTAAACAAAGCTCGACGCTTTGGTCGGGTTTTGCTCAGGGAACCTACGCAATTACAGACCAGTTCCGCGTTACAGCGGGCGTCCGCGTCAACAGCGAATCCAAAACAGGTGCTCGCGATCTCGTGGTCGTGGCGGGGCCAACCAATCCATTCCCGATCGCCAATGTCCGCGCCGTTTGGCAGGCTGTGCGCGTTATCGGACATTCGATCAGCGGCGAATTCAACGAAAGTTCAGTCACGCCAATGGCGAATATTCAATATGATCTGACGCCCGAACTGATGGCCTATGCGTCCTATGCCAAGGGTGTGAAGGCCGGAGGCTTTGATATCCGGTCCAACTCGCTTCCCACGACTCCGGGCTTTCCTGGTGCTTTTCAGTTTCGGCCGGAAAAGGCCGATAACTATGAAGTCGGTTTGAAATATAAGAGCCGCAATCTCAGCCTGGCAGTCAATTATTACAACACCAAGTACAAGGATCTGCAGACCAGCACATTTGATGGCGGCATCGGTTTCAACGTTGACAATGCCGCCGCTGCAAAAGTGCAGGGTGTTGAAGCGGAAGGGCGCGTTGCCCTTGGAGACTATTTCCAGCTTAGCGGTTCGGTTGGCTATTTGGACTTCAAATATACCGATTGGCGCCGCGGGCAATGCGCCTTTGGCCTGACGCCCAATGTCCAGCCCGGCAATTTTTGTGACTATAGCGGACAGCGTGCGACCTTTGCCCCGAAATGGACGGGCAGCGCCGCAGCGGATGCCAACTTCCCAATAGGCGATTCTCTGAAGCTGGGTCTCAACCTGAATGCCGATTTCTCGAGCAGCTACCAGACCAGCGTCAACATCCTCGACACGTCGACCATCCAGGATGGCTATGTGCGTCTTGGCGCACGGATATCAATCGGCGGTGCGGATGATAATTGGGAAATCGCACTTGTTGGGCGCAATCTCAATAATCAGCGGATCATCCTGACATCGGGTTCGCTGCCATTGGCGACCACGCTGACCGGAAATACTGGCGTTGCCAATACCGGTATTTTTGATCGGCCGCGCAACATTGCGCTGCAAGCACGGTTTAAATTTTGATGCTCACCCTTTTTGGGTCGATTGCGCTGGCAACTGCCGCTCCTGCCGCGTCCGGCAGTTGTCAGTCCCTTGCAGGGCAGCTTGACCCTGCAACGTTCGTTGCGGTGACATCCGAGGTCGTTGACGCGGCAGGGGACATGCCTGCCTATTGCCGCGTCAAAGGCACGATCAAACCGACAATAGGTTTTGAAATGCGCCTGCCGCTCAGCGGCTGGAACGGCAATTATTATCAGGCAGGCTGCGGTGGATTTTGCGGGCAATTGACACCCAACACGCCGGGCTATGCGAATGGCATCGTTGAATCGGTAAAGCGCGGCTACGCCTCCATGCATACTGACAGCGGCCATCCGGGCGTAACGCAGGCAGATTCGGCCTGGGCCGTTGGCAACAGGCAGGCGCTGGAACTTTATGCCCATCGCTGGATCCCGCTGGCCCATGCAGCGGGCTTGGCGATTACGAGGAGCTTTTACGGGCGCGATCCAAAATATCGCTACAAGGTCGGCTGCTCCAATGGCGGGCGCACCGGCTTGATGGCGGCGCAGCTTTATCCCACCTTGTTCGATGGCATCATCATCGGCTGTCCCGGCGTTGACATGGTGATGATGGGCAGCGCCTTTGGCGCATGGAAATTAAAGACCAACCGCGACGATAGTGCGCCGATTTTGACCAAGGATTTTATCCGCAAGCTGCCCTATCTGATCCGCGCGGTTGAGGCACAATGTGACAAATTGGATGGCGTAGTCGATGGCCTGATCGCGCGGCCATTGGCCTGCAAACCGGACTATAGCAAAATCAAAACCTGCGCAAAGGGCGAGACCGGTGCAGAGTCGCCTTCCGATTGTTTGACGGCGCAGGAAAAGCAGGTCGTCCGCCAATGGCATGGCGGCCCCAAAGACAGCAAGGGCCGCAAGCTGTTCGGCGGAATGCCGGTTGGCAGTGAGGATTATTGGAAAGCCTGGTATCTGCGCCCGCAATCAGAGGCAGTAGGTACACAGCTGGCCGATGGCTTCACCCGCCATATTGTATCCGACCCAAAATACCCGGATTTTTCGGCGAGCAATTTCAATTTTGACACCGATCCTGCACGGCTGAACCGCGATTTTTCGTTCCTGAATGCCAACAATGTCGACCTGTCAGCATTCAAGGCAGCAGGCGGGAAGATCATCATGTGGCATGGGATGGCGGACGCACTGGTCGTGCCGACGCAAACGGTCGATTATTATGACCGCGTGCTGAAATCTATGGGCGGGGCATCAAAGGTGCAGCCCTTTTTCCGCTTCTTCATGGCGCCCGGCCTCGGCCATTGCTGGGAAATCCCATCGCGCAATGCGCCAGAGGACTTCGATCCGTTGGCAGCAATCGAAGATTGGGTGGAACGCGGCAAGGCTCCCGACGAAATCCTTGCGACGCCGTCAAAACGCCAAGGCAACAGCCTCAGCATAACCGAAATCCGCTATCGTCCCTATCCGTTGCAGCCGCTTGTGGGCAAAAAAGCGGAAATGCCGAAATGATCAAATATTTGATGGCACTATTGCTGCTTTATGGAAGTGGAACTGCGATCGCGCAAACCCAGCCGCTAAGTCCCGCCGAAAGCGATCCGGTCAAAATGGGCTGGATGGTGGGCAGCCCGCCGCCGCCAGAAAAGCGCATCCGGTATCAGGATGGCAGCTTTTACCAGTTTCCGAAGACGCGCTGGTCCTTTGCCCATATGCGCGAACTGGTGCCCACGGCGCGTGTCTCGCGTGGCTCGGGGCCTGTCTCTGTCCTGCCAGTTCGGCTGCGCAAGGATCTGGACGATGTCATGTTCACGCCGCTTTTGCAGACCGACCGGGTGAGCTGGAAACAGGCGTTTGAGGCAGTTTATGGTGATGCGGTTCTGATCCTGCACAAAGGCAGGATTGTCTATGAACGCTATAATGGCGTGATGAACCGGGACCGCCCGCATCTCGCTTTCTCAGTCACCAAATCCTATTTCGGGACGCTGGCGGAAATGCTGATCGCGGATGGCAAGCTGGATGAGAATGCGACCGTGGCCAGCTACATCCCCGAATTGGCGAACAGCGGCTTTGGCGATGCCACTGTCCGGCAGGTGCTGGATATGACAACCGCGCTCGATTTTTCCGAAGACTATACCGATGCCAATGCGGGCATTGCGAAGTTTTCAATTGCATCCGGGCTGTTGCCAGCGCCTGCAGGCTATACAGGTCCGCGCGCCTCGTTCGATTACCTGCCGAGCGTTGGCAAAAAGGGCGAGCATGGCGACGGCTTCACCTATCGTTCAGTCAACACCGAAGTGCTTGGCTGGCTGATTGCCCGGGTCAGCGGAAAGCCGGCGCACGAGGTGCTTTCGGAGCGCATCTGGTCAAAGCTGGGGGCCGATCATGACGCGGACATCATGATCGACAGCACGGGCACCGGGATCGCAGCAGGCGGGCTGAACCTGACGCTGCGCGACATGGCGCGCTTTGGCGAGACGATGCGGCTGAACGGCCGCTTCAATGGACAGCAGATCATTCCTGCCGCCATCGTTGCGAAAATCCGTGCCGGGGGCAGGCAAAGCGATTTCGCAAAGGCGGGCTATAAATATCTGACCAATTTCAGTTACAAGAGCCAATGGTGGATTTCGCACAACGCCCATGGCGCGTTCAATGCCCGCGGCGTCCACGGCCAGACCATCTATATCGACCCGAAGGCCGAAATGGTCCTTGTCCGCTTTGCATCCAACCCCAAAGCGGCGAATGCAAATTTTGAAGACATTTCTCTCCCTGCCTATCAGGCGATTGCAGAAAAGCTGATGACCGGAAGGTGAAGCAAGAAACCATCCGAGCCTGTTCCATTTGGCGCGCTCTGGAAGTGGTGGGCGACCTGCCAGTTCTCCTCATCCTCGAACAGGCGTTTCTGGGCAAGCATCGGTTCGCCGAGTTCGTCGACGAAACAGGTATTGCGCGATCAGTGATCAGCAACCGGCTCGACCGGCTGGTCGAATCTGGCATCTTCGCCAAATTACCGGAGAGGCAGGCAGGGTATCGACTGACGGACAAGGGGCGTGATCTGTTTCCCGCCGCGCTCACGATATTGCGCTGGCAGCATCGCTGGGAATTGGGCGAACGCGGCTTTGTTATTGAACTGATTCATCGCGATTGCGGCCAGAAAATGGTCCCCGTTGCCGCTTGTAATAAATGTGCCACGGAAATCGATCCCCGCAAGGTGACTTGGGCTGCTGGGCCCGGCCTTAGCCAGGTCACCCCAGTATATGCGCGCCGCCGCTTGCAGACGGCATCGGCAATCGCCAAGCGCGGAAACCGGACGATGGTCGATTCGGTGATCGAGCTTTTCGGGGATCGCTGGGCGACTTTGGTGGTGCGCGCCTGCTTTACCGGTATCCATCGCTTTGATGACATTCAGCGCGATACGATGATGGCGACAAATATATTGTCGGACCGGCTGGAACGGTTGCAAAAGCAGGGGATTATCCAGGCTAGGCCCTATTCAGCGCATCAGAACAGGCTTGAATATCGCCTGACTGCGAAGGGGCGTGATCTCTATCCTGTCCTTCTTGCGTTGCTGCATTGGGGGGATCGCTGGTATGCAGACGAGAAAGGACCGCCGCTCCTTCTGACGCACGAACCCTGCGCGCATGATCTGCGCCTCCGTCTCGCGTGCAGCCATTGCGGTGGCACATTGCACATTGGGAATATTCAATTTGAGGTTTAGCCGTGACAATTGATCGCCGTACCGCGTTAATGGGCGTGGCAGCCTTACCGCTCATTGCAGCAGCCTCCATTGGCCGCAAGGTCACGGTTTTTGAGGCCGCTAAGATCATCACGATGGAACCCTCATTGCCCAGCGCGCGCTTTGTCGCCGTGGCTGATGGGACCATCCTTGGGCATGCCAACACCCTAGCGGATCTTTCTGCATGGACGCGCGGGCGCGAGGTGGAGCTTGACCGGCGCTTTGCCCGCCATGTGCTGATGCCCGGCTTTATTGAGCCGCATGTGCACCCGATGCAGGCTTCGGTCATGCTTAACCTGCCCTTTGTCGCGCCCGATGACTGGACGCTGCCGTCGGGCGACTATCCGGGGGCACGGACGCCTCAGGCGTGGCAGGCTGGCCTCAAGCGTGAATTGGCACGGTCAAAGGATAGCCCCTTCATTTGCTGGGGCTATCATAACTTGTTCCATGGCCCCCTTGATCGTAGGGCGCTCGACGCGCTGGTCCCGGACCGCCCTGTCATCATTTGGCAACGCAGTTTCCACGATGTCATCTTGAACACAGCGGCAATGGCATCATGGGGCTTTGCAGATCGCGCCGCTTTCGATGCAGCTGTGGCAGCGCACCAGGGCGACCCGTCCCATTGCGACTTCGATGCAGGCCTCTTCTCCGAATCTGGCCTGTTGATTGCGCTAGAAAAGATGCGCCCGGCGATCCTGACGCCTGAGCGGATTAGCAAGGGCATGGCGGACCTGAAGCAGATACTGCGCACGAACGGCGTTACCACTGCCAGTGATATGGCCACCGGCATCTTTGCCAGTTTTGATGTGGAAGCAGGCCTGATCAAAGCCGCGTTTGAACAGCCCGGAACAGCGGCGCGTGTCATGCTGATGCCTTTTGCCGGTGGAATGCCCAAGGATGCCGATCCGCTGCAATGGCTGGATCAGATGAAGGGACGCTATGCAGGCCCGCACATCCGCTTCGACAAGCGAATCAAGCTACTCGCGGACGGAGCCTTCTTTGCCCAGAATATGCGAATGAACGCGCCGGGATACAGCGACGGACATGAAGGCAAATGGATCACGGAACCCGAACTGCTGGGCCGTCAGCTTGAAACCTATTGGCCGCTCGGCTTTTCGCTCCACATCCATGTGAACGGCGATGAGGGGCTGGATGTCGTGCTCGCCGCCGTCGAACGGCTGCCCCGGCGGGCCGGGCAAACGATCACACTGGAACATCTGGGTTATTCGACCGAGGCACAGAACCGGCGCATTGCCGAATTGGGTCTGATGGTATCGGCGCAGCCCAATTATATCCGCGTGCTGGGCGACGCCTATGCGGAGACTGGACTGGGGCCGGATCGCGCCGCGACGATGAATCGGCTTGGCTCACTGGAGGCCAAAGGTGTCCCAATCGGCCTGCACAGCGATTTCAACATGGCCCCCATCGATCCGCTCTACCTCGCTTGGATCGCCTGTAACCGTGTCACCATTGGCGGAAATGTGAAGGCTCCGGCTGAGCGGATCAGCCTCGACAAGGCCTTGCGTGCCATCACAATTGATGCCGCAAAGGTGATCGGCATGGACCATATGGTGGGCTCTATCGCGTCAGGA
>CAZSJE010000064.1:3110-11062 GCA_964606835.1 uncultured Sphingorhabdus sp. | reverse complement strand
GGCTATCGCCCGATCAGCCGCTGCGCCATCCCGTCGGCGACCTCCGCCGGGGTCGAGCCGGTCGCTTCGCTTTCGTCCCAAATGGCGTCCAGGCGGCCCGGGATGGCATCGATGCGCGCGTTGATCTCGTCGTCGCCGGCACCGTCGATGTGGCGCAGTACGTTGATGATGCCGCCAGCGTTGATCACATAGTCGGGCGCATAGACGATGCCGCGATCGGCGAGCATGCGGCCTTCCGGCCCGGTGGCGAGTTGGTTGTTGGCACCGCCTGCCACGGCCTTGACCTTCAGCGCTGCGACGCTTGCTTCGGTCAGGATTGCGCCAAGGGCGTTGGGGCTGAAAATGTCGGCTTCGACAGCCATGATCTCGCCAACGGCCACGCTGGTGCCGCCTATCTCAGCAGCCAACGCTTCGGCGCGGGTGCTGTAGACATCGGCGATGGTCAATTTTGCCCCATCCGCCGCCAGATAGCGCGCCAGCCCGCCGCCGACGCTGCCGACGCCCTGGATGGTGACATGTACGCCCGCCATGCTGTCGGCACCGAGCGCGCGCTTGACCGCAGCCTTAACGCCTAGATAAACTCCGCGCGCCGTATAGGGGCCCGGATCGCCGCCCTGCCCCGGCAGGCCCGCGACATGCGCGGTATTGTTCGACAGCGAGACCATGTCCGCCTCCGACATGCCGACATCCTGTGCCGTGATGTAGTGACCGCCCAGCGACTCCACCGCACGGGCAAAGCAATCGAGCATATCCTGCGTCTTGGTCCGCGCCGCGTCCGCCAAAATCACCGCCTTGCCGCCTCCGGCAGGCAGGTCCGCCATGGCATTTTTATAGCTCATCCCGCGCGACAGCCGCAGTGCATCAGTGACGGCCATATTGTTGTCGGCATAATGCCAGAACCGCGTACCACCCGCCGCCGGCCCGCGCTGCGTGGAATGGATCGCAATGATCGCCTGCAGCCCGGTTTTGGCATCGTCGAACAGATGCACCGACTCGTGATGATCGAAATCGGCAAGGTCCCAAAGCGCGGGCATGATGGCCTCCAAATGAGTCGCGGTAAATTACGAAGCCGCGCAATAATATTACGCGATCCTTTTTGCCAGCCCAAAAGTTTAAGGAAAATGGGGCGACCGAGGGGATCCGAACCCCCGACCTCTGGTACCACAAACCAGCGCTCTAACCAACTGAGCTACGATCGCCATATGCCGTGCGGCAGGCGCGCGCTTTAAGGGCAAGGCCGCGCCTGCGTCAATCCCAAATAGCCGCAAACCGCGCGCACCGCCTCGTCCTCGGCAATGTCCGGCTGCGGCGGCGAACGGTTCGCCCAGCTATCGACCACAGCACGGACGAGCGCGGGGAGCGTGCCCGCTGCCCTGTCGCGGTCCACATCTGCCAACTGGTCCGGATAGGCGTCGAAAAATCCGCGCAACGCCATTCCTGCCAGATTGAGATCGGCGGCAATTTCAGCCTGCAATGGCAGGCGGGCCTCTTCATGGTCGATGGCAGCTGCGAGCATGGCGTTGTCGCGATTGTCCATCATCGCCGCGCGCACTAACGCACGGATATGGGCGCGGATATCGGCATGGGGCTGCGTCAGCGCGGCGCGCAATCTGGACTGCCGCTCCGCCTGTGTACGACGGATCAGCGCCGCCATGATCGCATCCTTGCCCGGGAAATATTGGTAGAGGCTGCCGATGCTAACGCCCGCGCGTTCAGCCACGGCATTGGTGTTGAACCCATCAAGCCCGTCGCGACCGATAAGCTGAGCCGCCGCCTCCAGGATGGCATCGAACGTGGCCTGCCCCCTGGCCTGTGCGGGAGTTTTCCGCGGGGTCAGCGCCGCTCCACCCATTTTCCTGTCCTTCGCCGAATGCGAGTATGAATATGAGTATTTACTCATATTATGGCGGCATGAAAAGGACAAACGCCATGACCGATCGACCACCCTTCCGCAGCTTCTACCGCGACCACTATCTCGCCGAGCACCAAGCCCCAGCCAATGTCGCGCTGCATATGGCAGGCACAATCGCTGGCGTCGCGTTGCTGGCAGCGGCATTGGCGGGGGCGATTTCGCCGTGGTGGGCATTGGCCTTCCCCATCGTCCACGCTGCCCCAGGTTTGCTGGGCCATCGACTGTTTGAACGGAACGACGCGGTCGGCGATGTCCGCGTGACCCGCACAGACTTTCCGCCGCATTGGTTCATCGCCGCCAACCACATCTTGCTGGTGGATTTGCTGTGCGGCAAAGGCGCGCGATAGTCGCGCTGGAAAATCGCGGCCCGCATGCTAATCAGGCCCCTTCGCTGGGAGGGGCAATGAAAATCGGTTCGATCATCCGCTACCGCCCCGGGCCGGGTATGCTGGTCACGGCAGCCTTTATCGGCCCCGGGACGGTGACCAGTTGCACGCTGGCAGGGGCGCAATTTGGTTATGCGCTGGTGTGGGCGCTGGCTTTTGCGACAGTGGCGACAATCATCTTGCAGAACCTCTCCGCCCGCGTCGCGCTCGTTCGCAACCAGGGGCTGGGCGAGGCGATTATGGAAGCGCTGCCCTCGCCCGCGCTGAAATGGGCGGCGGCGGCCTTGCTGGCGGGTGCGCTGGTGCTGGGTAATGCCGCCTATGAGGCAGGCAATGTCTCGGGCGCTGCGCTGGGCCTGGATGCGGTTATTGGCGGCAGCGACCTGCCCCTGCCTGCATTGGTCGGGCTGCTGTCGATCATCTTGCTTGCACTCGGCAATCCCAAATGGCTGGAACGGTTGCTGATCGGACTGGTGATCGTGATGAGCCTGTCCTTTCTCGCGGCGTTAGTGGTGACCCGGCCCGATGTCGGCGCATTGCTGGCGGGCTTGATTCCGCGTCTGCCCGACGGCAGCCTCCTAACAGCAATGGCACTGATCGGAACGACCGTGGTCCCTTACAACCTGTTCCTTCACGCCGCCTCCGTGCGCGGACGTTGGCAAGGCGCAGGAGGACTGGAAGAAGCCAGCACCGAGAGTGCAGTGTCGATTGGCCTTGGCGGGCTGGTGTCGATCGCGATCCTTGCGACAGCCGCTGCGGCATTGTTCGGCAGCAATGCAGTCATCACCGACGCAGTTGGAATGGCCAAGCAGATCGAGCCGCTCTACGGGTCGCTGGCGCGGCAGGCGCTGGGGCTGGGGTTGCTCGGTGCGGGACTTACTTCCGCCCTGACGGCACCCATGGCAACCGGCTACATCGTCCGCGAACTTTGGCCCGGCGCGACCGAAGCTGCCTCAGCCCGTCGTCAGAAATGGACAATGGTCGCGATAGCCCTGATCGGCACGATCGTCGCCTCTGCCGGGATCAAGCCGGTTGAAATCATCATGCTGGCACAGGTTGCCAACGGCCTGCTGCTGCCGCTGGTTGCTGCATTCCTTGTATGGGTGGTGCAAAGCCCCGCGCTGATGGGGCGTTATGCCATAAGCGGCTTGCACCGGCTGTTCGCATGGAGTGTGCTCGCTATTTGCCTGGGGCTTGGAATCCGGCTTATCCTGCGCGCCACCGGACTGATGCCATGACCCGCTCGATAGACCTCAACTGCGACCTCGGCGAATATGACACGCCTGAAGCCTTGGCGCGCGACCGGGCCATCATGGCGCAGATCAGCAGCGCCAATATCGCTTGTGGCGGCCATGCAGGCAATGAGCGGACAATGGCCTTGATGCTGGAAGCGGCGAAGGCGGCGGGCGTGGCGGCGGGAGCCCATCCATCCTATCCCGACCGGGAAAATTTCGGTCGGGTCAGTATGAAGATGTGCGACGATGATCTGGTCGCGGCGCTGTCTAAGCAGATTGAAGCGCTCAAGCACCAAGCCGAAAAGGCCGGGGTCGCACTGACGCATGTAAAGCCGCACGGGCAGCTCTATAACGATGCCGCCGATAGCGCAGCGCTCGCCGGGCTGATAGCGAAGGCTATTGCAGATACTCTGCCCGGCGCTGCATATGTCGGGCTTGCCCAGTCGGAAATGGCAAGGGCCGCTGAAGAGGCCGGGCTTCGCTTCGTGGCTGAGGGCTTTGCCGACCGCCGCTATGACGCACGTGCGCGGCTGGTTTCGCGCAAAGAAGCAGGCGCCGTTCTGGAAAGCGAGGCGGAGCGGATTGCGCAGACGTTGTCCTTGGCTCGCGGAGAGCCGATCCACAGCAAGGAGGGCAGCCTGATTGATCCCGACGTTGACAGCATCTGCCTACATTCGGATAGCGAGGGCGCGCTTGCCACTGCGCACGACATCAGGGCGGCGCTGGATGCTGCGGGGATCGCGGTCAAGGCTCCGGCGTGAAGCTGGTTCTGGGCGAAGACTGCATCAGCGCGGCTTGCCCCGTCGGCACTGATATGCAGGCGCTAGCGACCTCGTTCCGGCAATCAGGGATTTGGGAAGAGGTTGTCCCAGGGATGGCCGACCTGACAGTCAAATATGATCCAGCGATGCTTTCCGCCGAAGAAGCGGAGGTGCGGTTTTGCGGGCTGTGGGATGCCCCTGTGCCATTGGATATCGGTGAAGCTCCCAGCATCACTTTGGCAGCGAGTTTTGACCACGCACCTGACCGGGAAATGGTTTCTGCTGCCTTGGGCATCACCGCAGACCAGTTGCCAAACTGGCTCTGCAACCGCAGCTACCGCGTGACGATGATGGGGTTCCAGCCGGGTTTTACTTATCTGGTAGATATGGACGGAGCAGACCTTCCCGCACTATCCCGCCTCGACACGCCTCGCCAGCGCGTGGCAGCGGGCAGCATCGGCTGTTTGGGCAAGCGCGCCTGCATCTATGCGCTCGACGGCCCCGGTGGCTGGCCGATTGTCGGGCGGGTCGGCGAGCCGCTTTTCCGCCGCGACAATCCTCAACCGTTCCTGCTGCAACCGGGGCAGATTGTCCGATTGGCCCCGACATGATGCTGCAACTGATCGAATCCGGCCTTGCAACGATGGTGCAGGGCATCCCCTATCGCGGGATGCGGCATCTGGGCATGCCATTGGCCGGAGCCGCCGATCCGGTCGCACTGGCGCTGGCCAATTGGCTGGCCGGAAATAGCGCTGAAGCAGCGGCGCTGGAAACGGCTTATGCACCGATCAGCTTTACGGCCATTTCCGATTGTCTCGCCGCTGTCCAAGGGGCCGCGACCGAAGTCGACGTTGACGGAGAAAAACAGGGCACCGAAAATTTGTTCCATCTGACCGAAGGCCAAAGGCTGACGCTTCCCGCTCCAGCGGGCGGGTGCCGCAGCTATGTGGCGATTCGGGGCGGGATCAGCGTGGATCCGGTGCTTGGCGCTACCTCGACCTATGAACCGGCGCAGCTCGGCGGGATTGGCGGTGCAGCATTGGCGCGCAATGCCATGATCGAAGCCAAGCAGGCGCAACCGGTCGGCCCTCGCAACATCCCCGATGCCTACCGCCTTCGCTATGGCATGGACTTCCTGCTCCGCGTCACCGCAGCGCCAGAAAGCGACTGGATCGAAACGGCGATGCTCACAGGCCAGAACTGGACTATCGGCCGCCGCGCCAACCGCATCGGCCTCGAACTGGAGGGCGCCGCCATGAAGCCGCTCCGCTCGGACCAACTGGACAGCAGCGCCGTTTTCCCTGGCACCATCCAGTGTCCGCCATCGGGCCTGCCCTTCCTGCTCGGCCCCGACGCGCAGACCACCGGCGGCTATCCGCGCATTGCGCAGGTCATCCGGACCGACCGGCACCTGATCGGCCAGTTGCGTCCCGGTGCCCGTGTCCGTTTCCAACGCGTCGCACCGGCAGAAGCCCAAGCACTCTACCGGTCCAAGATCGCGTTGATCCGTCAGTTGCAGCCGGATTTCCGGCTCGACTGATTATTTCTTGAGTGAAAGCCCACCAAAGCGCTTGTTGAACTGGGCAACGCGGCCACCGGCATCCAGAAGCGTCCCACGGCCACCGGTCCAAGCCGGATGCGAGGTCGGATCGATTTCCAGCTGCAGCGTGTCACCTTCCTTGCCCCAGGTGGAGCGGGTTTCAAACACAGTGCCGTCGGTCATCTGGACCTTGATCATGTGGTAGTCGGGATGAATGTCTTTTTTCATGTCATTTTCCTTATGCGGTCCCGGTTCCAACCGGGTCCAGGATTTTGGAAGCGCCGCGCATAGCGGCGGGATTTGGGAAAAGCAAGCCTTAGACGGCAGCAGGCGGATCGGCGATCATCGCCATGAATTCGCATTCGGCAGCCAGCTGGTCACCAATGGTCGCCTGCCCCGCAAATTTGCAAACGCGAGGCTTTTTGTGAGTGAACTGCACATTCAAATGCAGCAGGCAGCCCGGCTCAACCGGATTGCGGAATTTCGCATTGTCGATCGCCATGAAATAGACGAGCTTGCCAGATCCTGCGAGTCCGAAGCTTTCCATTGCGAGGACGCCGGCGGCCTGCGCCAGCGCCTCGATAATCATCACCCCGGGCATGATCGGCCTTCCAGGGAAATGGCCCTGGAAAAAGCCTTCGTTCATGGTCACCGCCTTCACCGCGCGGATTCGCTCGTCGAGGACGAGCTCCTCCACGCGGTCGACGAGCAGCATCGGATAGCGATGCGGCAGCACCGCCATCACCCGCCTTACGTCATAGTCGGCGACTGTCCCCATGGCGGCTTAGCGGCCGTCTTCGCCCGGGGTCGTTGCCGGTTGCTGTCCGGGCTGGGCAGGTTGCTGGTCCTGTTGCTGTTGCTGCGCCTGTTGCTGCTGTTGCTGACGAATTGCCGCCATCAGCCGCTGCTGCTGAACCTGTTGGATCTGCTCATAAATTGCGAGCACCCGGCGCGAGGTGTTGAACGGATCGGGCGGCGTGATGTTGACCGTCGGGGTCAACTGGTCGAGCCGCGTCGTCAGCGCCTGGTTCAGGTTCAACGCATCAGGACTCGCCACCCAAAGCACTGCGTCGGGCGAAAGGACGATATTCACCTTTTTCGAAGCCGAAACATCCTTCATCGCCTGCTGGTAGTTTTTGTCGAGCGTGTCGATGACGAAAATCTGAGCCGCACGGATCGGCAGTTCCAGATTCTGCATTTCGTCTTCCTTTGCCTTGATCTGGGCAAAGAGCGGATCGTTCGAAGCCTGCATTTTCTGCTGCTCTTCAGGCGAAAGCTGCTGATCCTTGTTCGCGTCGAACTTGGTCGCCAGCTGCTGTTGCAGCTGCTGAACTTCCCGCGAGCGTGTGTCGATCGTGTTCAGGTTCGCGCCAAAAGTCGTTGATATCTGCTGGAAACCGGTCTTGAACGCGTTCGAGTTCATGATGACGGAGACTTCGTCGGCGGTGCCGATGCCGGCAACCTGTGCCTGCGCTGCCGGTGCGGCCGCAACGACCGCACTTGCCGCCAGCAATGCCGCCGCGAACGATTTTCTGATATTTTTCATTAGAATTGCGTTCCTACGTTGAATGTGAACAATTTGGTGTCGTCGCCCGGTTCTTTCAAAAGCGCGCGGGCAATGTCGATGCGGAATGGACCGAAGGGCGAGTTCCAGTTGACGCCGAAACCAACCGAAACGCGCGGTTTCCAGCTGTCGCCCAGAAAACGTTCCTGGAATGTCAAAACCGGCACGCGCGCCGAGCCATCGGGGTTGAGCGCAGCGGTAGTCCTTTCCAATGTGGTGCCGTTGACGTTGTAATAGAGGAGCGCGCCTTGCGTCCCATTGGGCAGCGTTTCGCGCGCCTGCAAGGTCTGAAGGACCGGGCGTGCCACTTTCCATACGGCACCGGCATCGACAAACACAGAAGGCCGAAGCCCCAATTCTTTCGCCCCGCTGCCGAGCGGAATTTCAAGCTCTGCGCGGCCCAGATAGTAGAAACGACCGCCAATCGCATCGTCCTGAATCTGGTTGCGCTGGGTCCTTGGCACGTTGACGGCCACGCCATTCTGGATTGCGCCGTCGAAGAACACACGCTGCACCCGTGGCCCGACGCCGCGAATGTCGAAACCGCGAATTTG
>CAZSJE010000064.1:0-3010 GCA_964606835.1 uncultured Sphingorhabdus sp. | reverse complement strand
CCACGCGTCGGGCGCAGGTTGCTGTCCTTCGTATTGTAGATTAGCGAATAGCCGAGCGAAGAGGTCAACCGGTTGCCGATTTCCTCGCACAGGAAACGACCCGCGAGCAGCGGGTCGCACGCCAGCGGCAGCGGCCCGGCTGCACCGTCGGGATCGGTGAAGAACAAATCGCGATCCAGCGTGATCTCGTCATAGTTGAGGCCATAACGGCCCTGGAAAAACAGATATTCGTTGATCGGCACGCCGGTGCGAACCTGGAAACCGGTGGTCACCTGCTGATATGTGGTGTTTCGGGAATTGTTGATGAAGTTGAAGCTGTTCAGGTCGCGGCGGAAAATGTCGCCTGCCAGGGCAATCGACTTGTCCATGAAATAGGGCTCGGTAAAGCCGATTTCTGCCGATTTCTGATAGCTGGAGTAGGAAATATTGGCGCGCAGTTCCTGCCCCTTGCCGCGGAAGTTGCGCTCCTTGATCGATCCCTGGAACAGGAAATTCTCGATCGAGGAGAAGCCCGCCGAGAGCGACAGCTCACCCGTCGGCTTTTCCTCGACATTGGTGGTCAGGATGATCCGGTCGGGGCCACTGCCCTGTGATTGCTCGACCTCCAGATCTTCCTGAAAATAGCCGAGCGACTTGATCCGCTCAGTCGTTCGTTTCACTTGGATACTGTTGAAGGCATCGCCTTCGTTCAAACGGAATTCGCGTCGGACGACCTTGTCCATCGTGTGCGTGTTGCCGTTGATATCGATGCGTTCGACGAACACGCGCGGGGTTTCGGCAACATCAAAGGTGATGCTCATCGTCAGCGCTTCTTTGTCGCGCTTGAACTGCGGGTTCACATCGGCGAACGCGTAACCGAAAAGCCCGGCGCTTTCAGTCAGGCCCTCGACGGTGTCCTCGACCTTTTTAGCATCGTACCAGTCGCCTTCCTTCATCGAAAGATTGTTGGTCAGCGCTTCGGAATTGAAATCGCGGATCTTGCTGTCGACCTTTACAGGGCCGAATTTGTAACGCTGCCCTTCCTCCACCACATAGGTGATGATGAAGTCCTTCTTGTCGGGCGTCAGTTCGGCGACCGCGCTGACCACGCGGAAATCGGCATAGCCCTGCGTCAAGTAGAATTGGCGCAGTTTCTGCTGGTCGAACGCCAGCCGGTCGGGATCGTAGCTTGTGCCCGAGCTGAAAATGCTGGTCAGCCGCGCCTGCTTGGTGACCATTTCGCCGCGCAGCTTGCCGTCGGAAAACTGCTCGTTGCCGATGATGTTGATCTGGCGGACCTTCGATTTCGGCCCTTCATTGATTTCGAAGACGATATCGACGCGGTTCTGATCGAGCTGAACCAGCTTGGGCTCGACCGTTGCAGCAAAGCGACCCTGGCGCTTGTACAGCTCGATGATACGGGCCACGTCGGCGCGCACCTTCGAACGCGAATAGATTTGCCGAGGCGCGAGCTTGATTTCCGGCTCAATCTTGTCGTTCTTCAACCGCTTGTTCCCTTCCAGGATGATACGGTTGATGACCGGGTTTTCGCGCACTTCGATGGTGACATCGCCGTTCACGTTGCGGATGCTGACATCGGCAAACAATTCGGTTGCGTACAGGTCTTTCAGAGCCTGGTCGGCGGCGGCCTGTGTCCAGGCCTGGCCCGGTCGCAAGCGGATGTAGGAACGCACGGTATCAGGCTCGAGCCGCTGGGTGCCAGTTACCGCAATCGACTGAATCGTTTCAGACGCCACTGCGGGTTGCGCAGTGTTGGCAGGCGTCGCTTGCGCAAAGGCCGCCGCAGGCGCCAGCATTCCCGCAGAAACGGCAACGGCAGACACGCCCGCAAGACCCAAGGCAATCGTTCCGAATGTCATTATACCCCGACCTTCCATATGGCCCCGCAAAAGATTGTTGCGCCCCTTGCCCGAATGGGCGCGCCCGATCAAGTGATGAGTCCCGCTTATCCCCGGCCAAACAGCCCGAACGAAGCGAGGTCGTTGAACGTCACCATGATCATGAAACCGACGAGCATCGCAAACCCCGCCCGAAACGCCCATTCCTGCACCGCGGGGGTGGCAGGTCGGCGGCGAACGGCCTCGACGCCATAAAGCAACAAATGTCCTCCATCGAGCATCGGGATTGGCAGCAGGTTAATGAACCCCAAGTTAATCGAGATCAGCGCCGCGAGGCTGATAAAGGCGATCCAGCCCACCGCCATCGCCTCACCGGAAACCTTGGCGATTTTCAACGGCCCGCCCAGTTCGGAAATCGGACGGCGGCCCGTGATGATCTGCCCAAGGCCTGTGATCTGCTGACGCAGGACGTCATAGGTTTTGCCAATGGCCACGCCTGGTGCCGCGAGAAGGCTGACATCCTCGAACTGCTGTTGTGGAGAGGTAATGCCCAGACGGCCAATGCGATATTCGTTGCCGAACCGGTCGACTTCCTTGACCTCGGCCACGCGCGCAACCAGCGTCTGCTGCGCGCCACCACGCTCGACGACGATTTCGGCGTTCTCGTTGGGGATCATGACCACTTCGTCGATCAGGTCGGTGAAGGTCTCGATTGGGTGCCCGTTGAACATCACGATCCGGTCGCCGACCTCCAGCCCCGCCTTGTCAGCAGCGCTGCCGACCTCGAAATTCTGCACGATGGGCGGTGTTACGCTTTGGCCATAGGCCAGTGTGAAGCCCATATAGATCGCAATCGCGAGCAGGAAGTTGACCGCTGGTCCGGCAAAAACAATCAGCGCGCGTTGCCACAGCGGCTTGGACTGGAAAGTCTGGTTGCGCTCCGCTTCGGGCAGCGCGTGCCAGGCCTCGTCTGGAACGCTCGCCGGGTTCATGTCGCCTGCGAACTGTACGAAGCCGCCCAGAGGCAGCGCACCCACGCGCCACAATGTGCCGCGCTTGTCCACCCTGCCCCACAGCTGCGGGCCAAAGCCTATGGAAAATTTCTCCGCCTTCACCCCGAACCAGCGGCCGACGAGGTAATGGCCCAATTCATGCACCACCACCAACGTGCC
>CAZSJE010000063.1:3505-11098 GCA_964606835.1 uncultured Sphingorhabdus sp. | reverse complement strand
TGCTGCCGTCGATCCGCTTTTTTCCGAACGTCAGGTCTTTGCGAATGGCGGCGGTGCTGCTTGCAGGGGGCAGCGCGCTGGCATTGCTTTACTGGCTGCTGCCGCAATGCCGCAGCGGCGCGTTCGGCGATCTCGACCCGCTGGTGCGCAGCTATTGGTATGCCAATGTCAGCGAAGGCTTGCCCGTCTGGAGGCAGGAAGGCGCGGTTGCGGTCACATTGATTACGCCCTTGCTGGTGGCGGTGGCAGCGCTGCCCTTTGCATGGCGCATTGTACCCGTGGAGAGTCGCCCATTGCTGGCCACCGCCGGATTTTTCCTGATTTATAGCGCCAGCCTGTCGCTGTTGGTATTTCGCACCGTATCGGTTGCGACGGCCTTTACCATTGTGCCGCTGGCCATTTGCCTGGTCGCAACTTTCCAAGCCTATCGCACCGAGCCGCGCCTCGCCAAGCGGCTGATGCTGGTGCCGGTGGCGCTGATGCTGGCGGTGCCGGGGATGATCGTCGGGCCGATTGTCTCGAAACTGACGCCCCCCGAAAGCGGGCAAGCGTCAAACGATGCCGACGCCGGCGAGTCGTCAGAGACTTGCGAAAGCGTGGCTTCGGTCAAGGCGCTTGCCCGCTTGCCGCGCGGCAATATCGTTGCGCCCTTTAATTTAGGCCCTGCAATCCTGCTGACCACGCAGCACAGCGTTCTCGCCTCCAGCCATCATCGCAACCGCACCGGCATGCGCGACCAGATCGACCTGTTCCGCCTGCCCCCCGAAAAGGCCAAGGCAATCATCGACCGCCACGGCATCGACCATATCGTCATCTGCCCCGACGATTATGAGATGGAACTATACAGCAAGCGAGCCTCGCAAGGGCTTTGGGCGCATATCGACAAGGGCAAGCTGCCCTTATGGCTCGACTATCTTGGCACGATGGGCGACGGCCTTAGGGTCTGGCGCGTCCGTTAGTTTTTGGCGACTAAAGATGCATGAAGTCGCGCGGGAAACTTTTCAGGTTCGCGCCGCCATCGACGAAAATAATTTGTCCTGTGACATGGCGTGCCTCTGCCAAATAGGCAACGGCGTCGGCGACACCGGCGGCATCGGGTAGAACGCCGAGCGGCATCGCGCGGGCGAGGCCCTCCATTTGCTCGCTGGCATAATCCTCGGTCGGGATAACAAGGCCCGGGGCAACGCCGTTGACGCGTGCCCGCTCACCAAGCGCGACTGCGAGCGAACGCACCGACGCGGCCAGCGCCTGTTTGGAGAGCGTGTAGCTCAGCTGGTCGCCATTGGGGTTGGTAATCCGCTGATCGAGAATGTGAACGATGCGGGGCTGCCCGTCGGTACGTTCCACCAAGGCCTTGGCAAGCAACAGCGGCGAAAACAGGTTCAACCTGAAATGCGCCTCAAGGCTGGCATGATCCATCGCTTGCCAGTCGTCCTGCCCGAACATTGCGGCATTGTTGACCAGCAGGTCGGGGGCGCGACCGAAATGCGCGATCACATCGGCGACCAATTTTTCGGCACTGGCCGGGTCGGAAAGGTCCGCGCCGAAATGCTGCCAGCGCGCGTCAGCGGGCAACTCGCTTTCCAGCGTGCCATCGCCATGGCTCGATAGCGCAAGATCATAGCCAGCAGCTGCCAGTCGCACTGCTATCGCAAGGCCAAGCCGCCGCACGCCGCCGGTGACCAGCGCCAAAGGCCGCGTCATTTACGGTGCCTTGTCATCGTGATGCCAATCGACTCGCCATCTTCGGCAATCGCCAGCTTGATAATTTTCACCGTGATGCTGGTCAGCCGCGCATCCATGGCGAACAGCTTGTCGATGATGTGGTCGGCGACGGCCTCGATCAGCGTGAAATGTACGCCTTCCGGGAATTCGGTCGCGGCTTGCTTGATCGCCATATAATTTTTGGAAGCCGACAGCGGGGTATCGGGCGCATAATGCGGAGCGATTTCCAAATCGGCGCTGACCGAAATATGCAACGGCTGCGGCAAATGCGTTTCCTGGCTGTAAATGCCGGTCAGGACATTGACGTGCAGGTCGTGCACTTCGAGGGTTAGGAGGTCAGTCATTTGCCGGACCATCTGGCGAAAATCGCGGTGGGCAGCAAGTGGCCGCGTGCCTGTTCGCGCACCGCCAGTTCGCCAAATTCAACCTTGCCGGGCAGGTCGGCGAAATGCGCCTGCAAGAGATTGCCCAGCGCCAGCGCCGACATGCGCACGGCATAGACGGTCAGGAACAGGAAGCGCGAATCCGCGTCGAGCAGGCGGCGGCAATTGGCGATAAGTTCGGGCAGGTCTTCTTCCAGCCGCCAGACCTCGCCATCGGGACCGCGGCCATATTTGGGCGGGTCGAGCAGGATGCCGTCGTAGCGCCGCTCGCGCCGCACCTCGCGCGCGACGAATTTGGCAGCATCCTCGACGATCCAGCGGATCGGTCTGTCCGCCATGCCCGAAAGTGCTGCATTCTCACGCGCCTGCGCCACCGATTTTTTCGAGGCATCGACATGCACCATCTGCGCGCCCGCAGCGGAAAGCGCGAGCGTGCCAACGCCGGTGTAGCCAAACAGGTTCATCGCCTGCGCGTCCGCTTTGCCTGACAATTGCCCACGCATCCAGCGCCAGACCGGGTCCATGTCGGGGAAGAAGCCCAGATGGCGGAATGGCGTGCAGCTGGCGGTGAAAGTGACTTCCTCCCAGTGGAGCGGCCAGCCATCCTGCGCGGCCTTGTTCGCATAATACCAGCGTCCGCCGCCTTCATCGTCCGATCCGGGGATGAATTCGGCGTCGGCTTGCCAGTCGCCCATTGCCGGTTCCCACATCGCCTGCGGCTCGGGACGGATGAAACGGTAGGGGCCGTAGCGCTCCCATTTGCGTCCGCCGCCGCTGTCGAGCAGCGTATAGTCCTCCCGCGGTTCGCTGACGAGAGTGACGAAATCAGCGGCTGGCATTGGCCAGGACATAATCGCGCACGGCGCCATAGTCGCCGGGGAGCGTCGCAAAGCGCTCTTCGCGGTCGAACAGATTGCCAACACGTGCAGGCAGCGGCGGGCGGATGCCGGTGGCGCGCTCAACTGCTTCACGGAATTTCGCTGGATGTGCAGTCGCCAGCGTGACCACGGGGACATCGGCGGGAATGTCCATTGCCCGCGCTGCGTGCAAGGCAATCGCAGTGTGCGGATCGATGGTCTGTCCGGCATGGTCGTTCGCCCAGCGCATCGCGCTCATCATTTCATCGGAGTCGGCGCGCGCACTCTGGAACAGCGACGCCCTGCGGCGCATGTCCGATGACAGCACCATCTTGCCCATCTGTTCGAACCATTTCATCCGCGCGGCGGTGGTCGAGCCGTCACGGCCCTCCAGGTCGAACAGCAGCCGTTCGAAATTGCTCGACACCTGGATGTCCATGGAGGGCGCGGCGGTGGGGGTTACCTCGCCCACCGAATAGTCGCCCTTCGACAGCGCGCGGTGGAGAATGTCGTTGACGTTGGTCGCAACCACCAGCCGCTCGATAGGCAGCCCCATTTGCGCTGCGACATAGCCTGCAAAGACATCGCCGAAATTGCCGGTGGGGACCGAAAAGGCGACCGGACGTTCAGGCGCGCCCAAGCGCAATGCCGCCCAGAAATAATAAACGACCTGCGCCATCAGCCGGGCCCAGTTGATCGAATTGACTGCAGACAGCGTCAGTTGCGAATTGACCTCGGCATCGCCGAACATGCGTTTGACCATCGCCTGCGCGTCATCAAAGCTGCCGCGGATCGCGATATTATGGACATTGGGTGCGAGCACTGTTGTCATCTGCCGCCGCTGCACATCGGAGATGCGGCCGTCGGGGTGGAGCATGAATATCTCGATGGCCTCGCGCCCCGCGACGGCATGGATGGCGGCCGAACCGGTGTCGCCGGAGGTCGCGCCAACAATGGTCAGCTTGGTGTCGCTGCCGCTCAGGAAACGCTCGAACAACTGGCCGAGTAGTTGCAGCGCGACATCCTTGAACGCCAATGTCGGTCCGTGGAACAGTTCGAGCAGCCAATGCTGCTGGTCGAGCTGCACCAAAGGCGTCACCGCGTCATGGGCGAAGCTGCCATAGGCGGCGGTGCACAGCTCTTTCAGTTCGGCTTCGTTCAACACGCTTACGGCAAAGGGTGCCATCACCCGCGCCGCCAGATCGACATAGGGCAGCGCGCGCATGTCGGCGATCTGTTCGCGCGTGAATTGCGGCCATGCGCGCGGCACATATAAGCCGCCATCGCTGGCAAGCCCCGCTAGCGTCACCCCCCGGAAATCGAGGTTGGACGCATTCCCCCTTGTGCTCAGATACTGCATGACGCGCCGCCGTTAGCCTTGGGCGGGTTCGGGCGCAAGTTTAACGGACTTTGTAAAGCGTTACAGGCGGGTGGCGGTAGCGCAGCTTTTGCCAGATGCCGCCGGGGATGATGCCGGAAAGACCAGTCGCCTCGATGGCCCGGGTGATCAGAGGCGGCTCAGGTTCCCAACTTGCGATCTTCTGCCAGCCTGGTTGCGGAGCAAAGGCTGGAATGGCGTCTGCCTTCATCATGAAATTGGCGCCTTCCGCCCATTTGGGATCGTAGAAATAAAGCGTTCCAGCGCTGGGCGGTTGGGGCAATACGCGCGATTGCGCGTCCTCCCACCGCAGCAGCATGTCGGCGCGATATCTGGTCATCGGGTCAGTGTGGATGATCCGGTCGGGCTTGGCCGCCAGAGCCGCCAATTGCCGTTCGCCGAACAGCGAATCCTTGTTCTCGACATAGATGCCCAGCAGGTTGGTGCCGACAAAGAAGAGCGCAGCTACCACCACCATAATTCGCCGCTTGCTGCGCGCAAACAGCAAGGCGAGGCCGACGCCGGTCAATATGCAGGCGGCAGCGCAGCTGATCATGAAATAGCGCGGATTGAGCGGCAGCAGCTTTTGCGCTGCGCCTGCTGCAACGAACCAGACCAGCCCCAGCATGGCCACCAGCCGGGCGAAGTTTTTGAGGTGCTCCGGGACCGACCGGCCAAAGCACAGCCAGATGCCAAGCGGCACCGCAAAAAAGAACAGCGCCATAAATTCCTGGTTGGCGAGCAGCACCAGCAGCGGATCGACCAGCGGGTGCACGATCATGTTGCCCGCAAGGTCAATGCCCCGGTCGATGCTGCTGTCATGGTGCAGCGAGATATTGATCCGGTAGAGCGGATCGCCGGTCATGATCCACAAATAGGCGACTTCGACCAGCCAGACCGCAACAAAGCCCCCCGCGATCCAGAGATAATGGCCGCGATGGAAGCGATAGCCGATGGCAAAGAAGATCGCATAAAAGAGCGCGATGAAAATCGCCGTCTCGCGGGCCAGGAAGCCGAACCCTGCCAGCGCGCCGGCGAGGAAGAGTTTCTTAGCATCGGGTCCGTCCTCGGTGCAGCGCCAGAAAAGAATGGCCGAAGCGAAGAGGTAGAACATCTCGACAATGTCGACGCTTGCGATGCTCGATTGTACAACCAGCAATGGGCAGGTGATGAGTGCTGCCAGCGCACCAAAGGCCAGCCATGCATCGCCCGCGCGCCGCACCGCAAACCATGTGAGCATCAGAAAGCCGAACATATAGAGAAGGCTCGGCAGCACCATTGCAAACTCACTCTCGCCCAATGTCAGGAAGGAAAGCGCAATCGGAATGGTGATCGGATAACGAATTGTGCCATGCCCGCCGACATAAGGGAAATGTTCGAGCCAGCCATAGCCCCCCTTGGCATAGGTAACATCGTCCGAGCCGAGAAAGCCGACCCAGCCCCAGGCCACAAGCAGCGCAAAGGCGATCAGCGCCAGCAGCAACCCGTAGCGACCTTGAGCGAGCCTGTTCATGCCGCCCGGTACACCCACAGTTTCTGCCCGACAAAAGAGGACATGATCACCAGCGCATCGACGCACAGTCGCGACCACCAGGCGTTGAGGCCCAGATAATCGACCAGCAGCCAAAGCAGCCCCGTCGACATGCAAATGTTGAAAGCGAAAAGCGCCGCATAGGAAGCGGCTTGCCGTCCGGTGCTGTCGCGCTGTCGGCCCGCAAAAGTGATATGTTTGTGCAGGATGAAACCCGAAATCGCCCCTGCGACCTTGCCCGCGACATTGGCGAGCAAAAGGCCTTCGGGCATCGCCCAGAACAAGGCTGCAAAGACGGCATAATCGAGTGCGACGACGAAAAGGCCGACCAGCCCGAACCGGCCCATTTGGCCAACCAGTTTAGCCACCATTTTGTCGCCGGTCGAAACCGGGCATGCTCGCCTGCAGCGGCAGTTTCGGCTCGTTCGCCATGTCGAAGCCAAAGAAGGAGAGCAGCAGCTGGAAACCCAGGATCACCGGCAGCACTGCCAGCATCACGGTGCCCGTGCTTGCAGGCGAACCGGTGGAGATCGATTCGTACCAGCCCCACAGCCCGAAAAGCGTTCCAAAGCCAAAGAGCGGCGCCCCGAACAGCAAATGCGCCGAGGCCAGGTTGAAGTCGCGCAGATAGTAAGTGTAGAGGATTCGCTTCGACAGCTCCTTCACATTCTTGGTCAGGAACTGGCCGATGATGTTGCGGATTTTCAGATTGCTAACCTCTGCGCCATAGACCGCCTTCATCGGCACATCGGCAACCACCGCGCGGATGTTGCCCAGGTTGATCAGCATGTCGGATTCGAAAAAGTAACGCTCGCTGATATTGGCGAATTCCAGCTGCTTGAGCGCCTCGGCATGGATCGCGGTATAACCATTGGTCGGATCGAACAGACTCCAATAGCCGCTCGACAATTTGGTCAGGAAAGAGAGCGCGGCGTTTCCGAACAGCCGGATACCCGGCATTTGCCGCACATTCCATACCGCATGGAAGCGGTTGCCTTTGGCATAATCGGCGCGGCCCATCAGTACGGGACGAGCAATATCGGGGATCAGCGCCGGGTCCATCTGCCCGTCGCCATCGACTTTGACGATCACATCTGCGCCAGCCTCCAGCGCCGCGCGATAGCCCGCCAGCACTGCGCCACCGACGCCTTTGTTTTCGGCATTGTAGATCACCTTCAGCCGCGGATCGCGAATATTGGCTTCGATAAACTGGCCCGACCCGTCGGGGCATTTGTCGTCGACCGCTACGATCAGCGCGACCTCCGGGCCGATTCGCGCCACCACATCGAATATGTGCGCCTTTACCCTATAGCATGGGATCACCACGGCCAGTCTGGGCGCAGCCAGCGGCCGGGACGACTGCAAAGGGTGGACAAACGGTTTCATGTTCAAGCTTGTCTGCCAGAATCGGCTTAACATCCGGCAAAGGCAAGCGAGTTTACCCTGTTCCTTTACAGGTTGGGGTGGCTTGCATCGGTGCCGCGTGCTCGATAGTCAGCGCTCCATGAAACTATATTCCGCGCTTGCGCTTTCGACCCTTGCCGTGACCATTGCCAGCCCCTCGCTCGCGCGGCCCATGACCGAAACCGATCTGGCCACAATGAAGCGGTTGGCGTCGCCCACCGTATCGCCCGATGGCAAGCAGGTTGCTTACCAGCTGCAGGAAACCGACTTGCCCGCCAACAAGCGACGCGCCGATATCTGGCTGATGCGCACCGA
>CAZSJE010000063.1:0-3405 GCA_964606835.1 uncultured Sphingorhabdus sp. | reverse complement strand
AAGGATGGCGACCGGTCCAAACCCGGTCCCGGCAGCGGCCGCGAATATGACGAACTGTTCGTCCGCCATTGGGACGCATGGGAAACGCCGGGAAACTATAGCCGCGTCTTTACCTTCGATATCGGCACCGATGGCAAGCTGACCGGGGGCAAGCCAGCCGATGGCAGCGTGACCGGGGATTCGCCGTCCAAACCAATGGGCGGGGGTGACGAGATTGGTTGGAGCGCAGACAGCAAGTCGGTCTATTTCGCGCTCCGCAAGGCCGACCGGAATGAGCCGCTGTCCACCAACCTCGACATCTATCAGGCGCGAACGGCTGGCGGCAATGCGCTCAACCTGACCGATGGCAATGATGCTACCGACACCGCCCCCGCCGCCTCGCCCGATGGCAAATGGCTGGCCTGGGCGGCAATGGCGCGGCCGGGTTATGAGGCCGACCGGCAAGTGCTGATGCTGAAAGAGCTCGCCACCGGCACGGTCAAGCCGTTGACGCAAGGCTGGGACCGCTCAGTCGGCGCACTTGCCTGGGCGCTCGATAGCAAGAGCCTGCTGGTGACGGCGCAGGATACGCTCGAAAACCCTCTATTCCGCGTCGATTTGAAGGGCAAGGTCACGCGGTTGACTGAGCGCGGCAATATTGCCGAATTTGTGCCGGTAAAGGGCGGCGGCGTGCTTTATGCGATCAACAGCATCAGCGGGCCGAGCGACCTGGTGCTGATGGACGCCAAAGGCAAAACGCGCGTGCTGACCAAGGTCAATGCCGACCTGCAGGCGCAGCTCGATCCGGTCAATTACAGCAAGTTCGACTTTGCCGGAGCAAATGGCGAGCGGGTTTACGGCCAGATCGTGAAACCGATGAACGCGACCGGAAAGCTTCCGGTGCTGCTCCTCGTCCATGGCGGACCGCAAAGCTCGTTCTTCAACAGCTGGTCCTATCGCTGGAACCCGGCAGTCATGGCGAGCCAAGGCTATGCTGTGGTCACCATCGATTTCCACGGCTCCACCGGCTATGGCCAAGCCTTTACCGACAGCATCACCAAGGACTGGGGTGGAAAGCCGCTGGAGGATTTGAAGCTCGGCATGGCCGCACTGCCGGGCATCGACCCGCAGCTGGACACCGCCAATGCCTGCGCGCTGGGCGGCTCTTACGGCGGCTATATGATGAACTGGATCGCCGGGCAGTGGCCCGATGGTTTCAAATGCATCGTGAATCATGCCGGGATTTACGACCTGCGCAGCTTTGCTACCACCACCGAGGAATTGTGGTTCGACGAATGGGACCAGGGCGGTCCATGGTGGACCCGCGCGGATCCGGAAAAATGGAACCCGGTCAACCATGTCACCAAATGGAAAACGCCGACTTTGGTGACGCAAGGACTGCTCGATTACCGAGTGCCCTATGCGCAGAGCCTTGGTGCCTTCACAACGCTGCAACGGCAGGGGATCGAATCGAAACTGCTGGTCTTTCCCGATGAAAATCACTGGATACTGAAAGCGCAAAATTCGATCCAGTGGCACAGGACCGTGTTCGACTGGCTGGCGAAGCATCTAAAAGCCGAGTAAGCCGCGAAGCGGGAGGGGACATATATGACCGATATCGCAGCGAGCGTTGCATCCGAAACGGGTGGCGGCGCAGAGTTGAGCCGCAGCCTGAAAAGCCGCCATGTCTCGATGATTGCCATCGGCGGGATTATCGGCGCTGGGCTGTTTGTCGGTTCCTCGACCACAATCAACGCTGCGGGACCTGCGGCGGTTTTCTCCTTTGCCATTGCCGGGTTTGTCATCATGCTGGTGATGCGGATGATCTCCGAAATGGCGATTTCGCTGGACGGGGTTCAGACCTTTCCCGATTTCGCGCGCGCAGGCCTTGGCCATCTGGCGGGCTATCTTTCGGGCTGGCTCTACTGGTATTTCTGGGTTGTTGTCGTTGCGATCGAGGCGATTGCGGGGGCGCAGATCATCCACGCGTGGTTCCCCGGCATTCCGGAACTTGCCATTGGCATTGCGCTGATGGCGGTGCTGACCGCAGTCAACCTGATGTCGGCGCGCGCCTATGGCGAGTTCGAATTCTGGTTTTCCTCGCTGAAGGTCGGGGCGATCATCGTGTTCATCCTCCTCTGCGCGGCATGGGTGTTCGGCATCACCTCGGATGGCGGCGGAGGTTTTGGCAACCTGACCCAGCATGGCGGCTTCGTACCCAATGGATGGGGCGTAGTGCTGGCGGCGGCGACCTCGACGATCTTCACTTTGGTCGGCGCGGAAATCGCCACGATTGCGGCAGCGGAATCGGAGGAGCCGTCGAAGGTGATCGGGCGGATGACGGTGTCGGTGACGCTGCGCATCCTGATCTTCTACGTGCTCTCGATTTTCCTGATCGTCGCAGTGGTTCCCTGGACCGAAATCATCCCCAAGGTATCGCCCTTTGCCGCGACGCTTGCCTATATGGGCTATCCATCGGGCAAGCTGATCATGGAGGCCGTGGTGCTGGTGGCAGTGCTGTCCTGCCTGAACAGCGGCCTCTACGTCACTTCGCGTGCCCTGTTCGGACTCGCCAAACACGGCGATGCGCCGCAGTGGCTGGTGCAGGTCAATGCCCGAAAGGTGCCCGCGCGCGCCATCCTGATCGCCAGCCTGTTCAGCTATGTCGCCCTCGCCGCCGATGCGGTGTCGCGCGATGTGGTGTTCAGTTTCCTGATCAACAGCTGTGGCGTGACGATGCTGCTGCTCTACCTGATGACCTCAGGCGCGCAGCTCAAACTGCGGAGCAAATATGAACGCGAGGACCCCGCGCGGCTGCAGATCAAGATGTGGTTCCATCCCTTTGGCACCTACATCGCCATCGCCGCGATGCTGGTGATCCTGGTGGCAAAGGGCCTCGATCCGGCGGCATCGAAGGAGCTTTGGCTAAGCCTTGTTGTAGCGGCGGGTTTTGTGGGCGGCTTTTTTCTGTTCCGGCGCGGCAGGGTTGGCGCTCCCTAAGCCTTGCTGAATCAGCCCCGCGCTGGCATGGGCCACGCGCATGACCATCGACAAGACATTCGATTTTGCTGCCATCGAAGCCAAATGGGGCGAGCATTGGGAGGCGACCGGTGCCTATCGTCCTGCGCGCCCGGACGCTGAGCCCTTCACCATTGTGAACCCGCCGCCCAACGTAACGGGCAGCCTGCATATCGGTCATGCGCTGGATAACACGTTGCAGGACATATTGATTCGGCACGCGCGGTTGCAGGGCAAGGATGCTTTGTGGGTGGTCGGTATGGACCATGCCGGCATTGCGACGCAGATGGTCGTCGAACGCCAGCTTGAACAGCGGCAGGACAAGCGCACCAACTACACGCGTGAGCAATTTGTCGAAAAGGTCTGGGAGTGGAAGGCCGAAAGCGGCGGAGCGATCACCGGACAGCT
>CAZSJE010000062.1:0-11173 GCA_964606835.1 uncultured Sphingorhabdus sp. | reverse complement strand
CCGCGACCCCGCCGGGGCCATAGCCTTCATAGCGGATTTCCTCATAATCCTCGCCGCCCGCAGTCGAGGCCTTGTCAATCGCGCGCTGGATATTGTCCTTGGGCATCGACTGCGCCTTGGCCGCATTGACCGCGAGACGGAGCCTAGGATTCATGTCCGGATCGGGCATCCCCATCTTCGCCGCAACGGTGATTTCGCGGCTGAGCTTGGAAAACATCGCTGAACGCTTCTTGTCCTGCGCGCCCTTGCGGTGCATGATATTCTTGAACTTGCTATGGCCTGCCATGGCTCTCTTCTTTTCGGCTGAAATGGATGCGAAGGCGCGCCCTTACATCAGGGGCGCGTGCTAAAGCAACCGCTGCCACCAACCGACATCGCGCCAAGCCCCCATTTTCCAGCCGACTTCGCGGTAGATGCCAACGGGCGTGAAGCCCATCGCCTTGTGCAGGCCCTCGCTCGCGTCATTGGGAAGCGCAATCCCGGCATAGGCCGCGTGATAACCGCGTGCCTTCAACTGCGAGAGCAATTCGAGATAAAGCATCCGCCCCAGCCCCTGCCGCGAAAAGGCGGGGTCGACATAGACCGATACATCGCAGGAGGTACGATAGGCCTCGCGCGTGCGGTGCGGGCAGCCATATGCATAGCCTGCGATTATTCCATCGACCTCAATAACCAGCCAGCTGTGCGAAGCGGAGTATTCTTCAATCCGCCGCGCCATGTCGCATTCATCGGGCGGCTCAAGTTCGAAGCTGACCCAGCCGTCAGTTACAAAAGGCCTGTATATCTCGGCACAGCGCACCGCATCAGCGGCGGTTGCTGGACGGATCGAAATCAACCGAGCTTCACCGCAGTTCCGCTCGCGCTGACCATCAGCATCGAACCTTGCTGCCCCAGAACTTCATAGTCGAGATCGATGCCGATCACGCCATCGGCACCCAGCGCGCGGGCTTCTTCGGCCAGTTCGTCAAGTGCGGTTTTGCGCGCATCACGCAGGGAATTTTCATACGCCCCCGAACGGCCGCCAACGATATCGCGGACGCTCGCAAACAGGTCTTTAAAGATATTGGCGCCAACAATGACTTCGCCGGTGACAACGCCCAGATATTGCGCGACCGGGCGGCCTTCAACGGTGGAGGTGGTGGTCATGAGCATTGGCGCATCCTTTCAGTTCTCGTCATGCTGAACTCGTTTTAGCACCCATTTCGCCGTCTAGCTCAGTTTATGCTGCACGATGGACCCTGAAACAAGTTCAGGGTGACGATGAATGTGAGATTAGGTGGTTTAAGCTAAACCCAGCGCCGATTTGTAGACGTCCAGCAGCGCTTCCATCTCGGCACGATCATGAGGCTCCATTTTGCGGAGCCGCAAAATTTGGCGCATGATCTTCGTATCGTAGCCTTGGCTTTTAGCTTCAGAAAACACATCTCGGATATCGTCTGCTATGCCCTTCTTTTCTTCCTCCAACCGCTCGATGCGCTCCATGAACAAGCGCAATTGTTCGTTCGAGACTGTTCCCTCGGCCATTTGATACTCCGGTTTGGTTGGGGGCAATGATGGCCCGAATCAGAATGCGCCTCGCTTAATGCGCGCCGGCGTTTTTCGCCACGCTTTCCTTCATGCGTTGTAGTTGCTCAGGGGTTGCGTCCGACTGAAACTTCGCCTTCCACTCGGCGGGCGGCATGCCGTGCACCAGAGTGCGGGCTTCTTCCTTCGACAGTTCAGGCTGCGCCTCCATTACCCAGTCGGCGAGGCAATTGCGGCAAAAACCCGCGAGGCCCATTAAATCGATATTCTCCGCATCATGCCGGTGCTGCAAATGCGTCACCAAACGCCGGAATGCTGCTGCGGCTGCCTCATCGGAAATTTCCTGCATAGCTATGCGCCCTTCACCTTGTCACATTGCGCCGTTATGGCCTGAGCAAAGCGATAGAGAAAGAGCGAGGCCCAATGCAATATCACAAACCGCGCATGCGCAAGGTCCGCATCCTCGCAACGCTTGGTCCGGCGAGCGACAAGCCGGAGATGATCGAGAAGCTGTTCCGCGCCGGAGCCGACGCCTTCCGCGTCAATATGAGCCATGGCGACCAGACCGCCAAGGCGGCACTGATTGCCAACATCCGCGCGCTGGAAAAAAGCTACAACCGTCCGACAACGATTTTGGTCGATCTTCAGGGGCCCAAGTTGCGCGTCGGAACCTTTGCGAGCGGCAAGGCGGAATTGAAGAACGGCGCGGCCTTCCGGCTGGATACCGACAAAAAAGCTGGCGATGAAAAGCGGGTGCATCTGCCGCATCCGGAGATTTTTGCGGCATTGGAAATAGGTGCGCGGCTGCTGCTCGACGATGGCAAGCTGGTGTTACGCGTTACCGAGATTGGTCCCGATCATATCAACACGCGGGTCGAGGTCGGCGGCATGCTCTCCGACCGCAAGGGACTGAATGTGCCCGATGTCGTTGTTCCCATTGCAGCCCTGACCGACAAGGACCGTTCCGACCTCGCCTTTGCCCTGGAGCAGAATGTCGACTGGATCGCCATGTCCTTCGTCCAGCGGCCCGAGGATGTCGCCGAGGGTAAGAAGCTGATCGGTGGCAAGGCGGCGTTGCTCGCCAAGATCGAAAAGCCTGCCGCGATTGGTCGGCTTGAAGAGATACTCGAACTGGCCGACGGCGTGATGGTCGCGCGCGGCGATCTGGGCGTGGAACTGCCGCCTGAAAAAGTGCCGCCGCTGCAAAAGCGGATTGTCTCTACCGCGCGCAGGATGGGGAAGCCGGTGGTGGTGGCCACACAGATGCTTGAGTCGATGATCGTCTCGCCCTCGCCCACCCGCGCGGAAGTGTCGGACGTTGCGACTGCCATCTATGACGGTGCCGACGCCGTCATGCTGTCGGCGGAAACAGCCGCCGGGGCCTGGCCGATCGAGGCGGTTTCGATCATGGACCGGATCGCGCAACAGGTGGAAAGCGACCCCGATTTCTTCAAGCGCATCCACTTCACCGAAACCCCCGCCGATGCGACCACTGCCGATGCCCTTGCCGAGGCAAGCGGGCGGATTGCCGATACGGTGGAAACGAGCGCCATCGTCTGCTTCACCTCGTCAGGCTCCACTGCTCGCCGTATTTCGCGCGAGCGGCCTTCGGTGCCGGTGCTGGTCCTGACTGCCAGCATGGAAACCGCCCGGCGGCTCGGCCTGCTATGGGGCGCGTTCGCGGTGCGCACCAAGGATATCGGCAGTTTCGAGGAAATGGTGGCCAAGGGCAAGCGTATGGCTCTCCGCTATCATCTGGGCAGCGCGGGGGCGCGGCTGATCATGATGGCGGGTGTGCCGTTCGGCACCCCCGGATCGACCAATGTGCTGCATGTCGTTCGCCTGACCGGGGACGAGCTAAAGGGCCATTAGGCTCTATCCCCACAAGCTGAAATGGGACCCTTCGCTGCCGGAAGCCAATCCGTCCAACCCACCGGAACAAAACTCAGGCCGCTTGCATCATCGGCATGTGCATTCGGGTGAACGGGACCTCAACGTCTGCGTCCTTCTCAGCTGCACCTGCCAGAGGCAGTTCGTAGAGCGCGCAGTCCACATTGCCGCCGCGACCAACACTGTGCCGCTGCTCGATCCGGCCGAGCGGGCGGAATCCGACCTTGCGCAGCACGCGGCCCGACGCGGGATTGTCGGTAAAGTGGCCGGACACCAGCTTGCGGTGGCCCAGCGCTTTGGCCACACCGACCACGGCACGCGCCGCTTCGGTGGCCAGCCCACGCCCCCAATAAGGCCGCGCCAGCCAATAGCCCAACTCGACCTCGCCATCGCGATCCGCCAGCCCGCAGGATCCGACCAGCGTCGGCGCGCCGTCGGTACGCAGCATCAGCATGAAATTGGGATGCATTTCGTCATGCTCGAGCGCAGCAAATTGCGCGGCGTCGCATTGGGTATAGGGCCAGGGCGCGCGGGCCAGATTGCGGACAATGGCTTCATCGGCCACGGCTTCATAGAGCGCGGAAGCATCTTCGGGCCAGATGGGCCTTAACAACAGTCTTTGGGTTCTTGCGAACATCTTTTCTCTCCTGTCGTGCGGCTGCCCCTTCGTCGCAAATAGTGACAGCCATATGAACTTAACCACCCCCGAAGGGATGGGTTGCAGGGAGAAAAAGACAAAAAGAAAGGGAGCCGGATGACCCGTCTCCCTTGCGCGGTGAGGGGTGTTGCCATCCCCTCCGGGTCATCCAGACGGACAACCCCTTTATGATTGTCCTATGTTATTCCGCAGCCACGGCCGGCATATCGACCGACACATATTTGCGACCGAGTTTGCCCGCATGGAATCGGACTCGGCCTGCGGTGAGCGCGAAAAGGGTGTGATCCTTGCCAAGGCCGACATTGGCCCCGGGGTACACTTTGGTCCCGCGCTGGCGCACGATAATATTGCCGCCAATCACTTCCTGACCGCCGAACTTCTTCACGCCAAGACGACGGCCAGCCGAATCGCGACCGTTGCGGCTGGAACCACCTGCTTTTTTATGTGCCATGGTCTCGACTCCTTATTCGGCTTTGTCAGCCGCTGCCTTTTTGGGCGCAGCTTTCTTTGCGGGGGCGGCTTCGTCAGCCTTTGCCTCGGCCTTGGGCGCAGCGGCCTTTTTCGGTGCGGCACCGCCAACGGCAGTGATACGCAGCAGCGTCAGCGACTGGCGATGGCCCTGCTTGCGACGATAATTGTGGCGGCGACGCTTTTTGAAAACGATCACCTTTTCGCCGCGCTCCTGCGCAATGATTTCGGCCGAAACGACCAGGCCCTTGGCGTCCTTGATCTCGCCGCCGTCGCCAGCAAGCAACACATCGTCCAGCGACACGGCGTCGCCAGCGTTTCCGGGCAGCTTTTCAACTGCGATTTTGTCTCCAGCGGCGACGCGATACTGCTTGCCGCCAGTGCGCACGATAGCGAACATGGCCTTGTCTCAATCTCTTTTTGTCTGTCTGCGCCCAGCATATCGGGCGCGTCCTATCATGCGATTCCTTGTGGGACCCGCATTTGAAGGCGCGCAGCTAGTCGAACGAGTCGGCTTTGTCAACCAATGCAGGCGCAATTTTCTGCCGCTTGCCTGCATTGCCGCGCCTCCTTAAAGCTCACCATATGCACAAGATCAATAGCATCGCCCTGCTGGCATTTCTGCTCACTGGATGCGCGAGCGTCGAGGGCGATTTCCCCTCGCTGTCAAAGCGCGAATATGAAAGCGCCGATCCGCTTGCGGTGCCAGAGGCTCCGCCACAGCCGGTAACCGCTGCCCTGCCCACCGAACTCAAGGACAAAACCGACGCGCTGCTCGCCCGTGCCCGCAGCGCGCATAGTGCATTTGAAGCGGCGCTGCCCGCAGCGCAGTCGGCAGCCCAATCGGCAAGCGGCGCGGCAAGCGGCAGCGAGAGCTGGGTCAATGGCCATATGGTCCTGTCCCGAGCCGATGGCGCGCGCGCCGACGCCGTCGCGGCGCTGGGCGAAATCGACCGGCTGATCGCCAGCGAGCGTGACAAGGGGGCGGATGCGGGGCTGGTTGCGCTGCTGTCGGCACCGCAGGCTCAGATTGCTGCGCTGGTCAATGCGGAAACCACAGAGATTGATCGTTTGGCCCGGATGATCGGGATTTAGCCGCTTTCTTGCTTCGATAACGGACAGTCGAATTTCGACAGGGCGGGCAGTTGTCTCTTCCGTCGCGCCGCAGCATTGTTAAGGCAAGGGATAAGCAAACAGAGGAGCCCCTAAATGCGCTGCGTCTCAACCACGACACTTTCTGCCATTGCCATAGCGCTGGCAGCCACCAGCATGCCTGTTCTGGCGCAGACACCGGATACATCGCAGGTGGTGGAAGCTGACCAGAACACCGCGATCATGGCCTTTTTTGAAGAGCAGGATGCCGAACAGCTGGCGCGCTCTCCGCTCGCCAAATCCTTCCGCGGGATAAAGGATGGCGACTATGGCCGCTGGGACGATGGCTCGGACGAGGCCGAGGCGCGCGCGATGGAGGCCGAGCGTTCGGCGCTGAAGGAAATGAAGGCACGCTTCGACCCGGCCAAGCTTTCCCCCGCAAACCAGCTATCCTACCGTCTGTTCGAAAAGCGCGTCGAGCGGATGGAGGCGGCCTATAAGTTCAACGACAATGGCTATGTCTTCGACCAGATGAACGGAGCGCAGAGCCAGATCCCGTCTTTCCTGATCAACATCCACCGCATCGATAATAAATCCGACGCGCGCGCCTATATCAGCCGCCTCTACGGCATTGGCCCCGCCATGAACGATGCCATCGGCCAGGCCCGCTCGCGCGCAGCCAAGGGTATCATGCCGCCCAAATGGGTATTCCCTTATGTCATTAGCGACGCGCGCAATGTGATCAGCGGCGCGCCCTTTGCCGATGGCCCCGACGCGCCGCTCTTTGCCGATTTCAAGGCGAAGGTCGGCAAGCTTTCCATCAGCCAGATCGAAAAGGACCTGCTGATTGCCGATGCGGCGCAGGCGCTGAACGCCTCGGTAAAACCAGCCTATGAAGCGCTGATTGCCGAAATGAGCGCGCAAGAGAAAGTCGCTGGCACCGATGACGGCGTCTGGCGGTTCAAGGATGGTGCGGCTTATTATGCCGAGCGGCTGGCCAATTACACCACCACCAGCATGACGCCCGACCAGATCCACGAACTGGGGCTCGCGCAGGTCGCGCGCATCCATAAGGAGATGCAGGCGGTCCAGAAGAAGATGGGCGTGAAGGGCGACCTCAAAGCCTTTTTCAATTACATGCGCACCGACCCGAAATTCTACGCGCCCGAAGGCGATGAAGGCGCAGCGATCTATCTGGCGGAAACGCAAAAGGCCTATGACGCGATCAACCCGTTATTGCCCAAATGGTTCGGCGTGCTGCCGCAAGCGCCTTTGGTGGTAAAACGCGTAGAGGCGTTTCGCGAGAAATCGGCCGGCAAGGCTTTCTACCAGCGCCCTGCGCCCGATGGCTCGCGCCCCGGCACCTATTATGCCAATCTCTATCGCATGTCGGACATGCCGCTGACTGAGGTCGATGCGCTTTTCTACCATGAAGGCGTGCCCGGCCACCATTTGCAGCTGGCGATCCAGACCGAATTGAAAGACGTACCCGCCTTCCGCAAATTCGGCGGCGTGACCGCCTATAGCGAAGGCTGGGGGCTCTATTCGGAGAAGCTGGCAAAGGATATGGGCCTGTATACCGATCCGGCGCGCGATTTCGGGCGTTTGCAGCTGGAGCTGCACCGCGCCATCCGGCTGGTCGTCGACAGCGGCCTGCACCACAAACGCTGGACCCGCGAACAGGCGATCAAATATGTCGAGGATAACAGTGCCGATGCCCCCGGGGGCATCGTCAAGGCCATCGAACGCTATATCATCTTCCCCGGCCAGGCGACAGCCTATATGGTTGGGCGGCTGAAGATCAGCGAACTGCGCGACAAGGCGCAAAAGGCGCTGGGCAAGAAATATGACGTGCGCGGTTTCCACGACACGGTGCTGAAATCGGGACCCGTCCCGCTCGATGTGCTGGAGGAGCAGGTCGATGCGTGGATTGCGTCGGTGAAGTAGGGGCTGGGCCTAGAGCGGCACAATCCGCACCCGCAACCCGTCCTTCGGCTTCGGGATCGGCCAGGGCTGCCATTCGGGAGCATAGCCCTCGGCCACATCCACCCGCGCCTGCGTCAGCAAATGGTGGATGAACAGCTTCATCTGCATATAGGCAAAGTGCAGGCCCAGACACATATGCGCGCCGCCACCAAAGGGGACCCAAGCATAGCGGTGTCTGCCTTTGGAGTTTTCCGGCGTGAAGCGCATCGGATCGAACGTTTCTGGATCCGGCCAATATTCCGCCATCTTGTGCACCGCGCCCACGCTGATGCCGACCGATGTCCCGGCGGGAATGCGGTAGCCCATGAATTCGAAATCCCTGAGCGCGCGGCGCGGGATCGAAGGCACCGGCGGGATAAGCCGCAGCGATTCCTTAAAGGCATATTCGGTCAGCTCGAATTGATCGAGCTGGTCGGGACTTATGTGCGATCCGGCTGGGGCGATTGAAAGGCATTCCTGCCGCACCTTTTCCTGCCACTCCGGATGTTTGGCGAGCAGCCAGATCATCGAAGTGACCGACGAAGTGATCGTATCATGCGCCGCCATCATCAGGAAGTTCATATGGTCGATAATTTCGCCGTCGCTCATATGGCTGCCATCTTCGCGCGTTGCCCTGCAAAACTGGCTGAACATATCAGTGCGGTTTTCGTTGCGGCGGCGCTCGGCGATTTGCGGGCCGAAATAGTTGATCAGATATTTGCGGCCTGCGACCCCCCGCCCCATCGCAGTGAAGGGGATGGGCACGCGCACCGCACCGACCGAGGCCTGCACCATATCGACAAAGGCCTGGTTGATCTTGTCCGCCTCTGGCCCCAGCGGCACACCGAGGAAGGAGTCAGCGGCCACATCAAGGGTCAGCTGCTTGATGCGCGGATAAAAGCTCAGACCGCCGCGCCAGCCGGGCAACTGTTCGGCAAAGATACGGTTCATGTCTGAAACATAGCCTCGCATCGGTTCCGGCTTGAAAGCAATGCCAAGCGCGCGGCGGTCAGCGCGGTGATGGTCGAAGTCCATCAGCATCAGCCCGCGCGGGAAGAGCAGGTTGAGCACAGGTCCCCATCCCTGTTCGGAGGAGAACAGCTTATCACGGTCGAACAGCATCAGCTCGTTTGCCTCAGCGCCCACGATCATCACTGTCGGATTGCCGAAACTGTTGGTGCGGAACACCTTGCCATAGGTCCCCATCATGTGATCGCCATAGCCAACGGGGTCGCGCAGCACGCGCAGGGTCGTGCCGATGATCGGCAGGCCATTTTCGCCGGGAATATGCGACAGGTCGCCAAGGCTGCTGCGCGGTGTCCAGTGGGGATTGGCGGCTTCGGTATGCGCCAGGGCCATGATCTGCTCCGTTTAATCGTGCGATTAAGCCACTACTGCCAACAATGTTAATAAAGCGCAAGCGACGCGATTGTTCATGTTAGGCGCCCCAAACCTGAACGGCAGCCAACAACATCATTCAGATGCAATTCAATCGCCGAAGTGCAAACCTGCGATCACGATAAGGCGTGCTACCGATTCGACGAATGGATCGCCGGAAAGGCAGCACGGAAAATGGGGTGGAAGATGAAAGCTGTTTCCAAAAAACTGGGTTTGCGGCTGGCCGCGCTGACCGTTGCGACTGTCGGTCTGTCGGGCTGTGTCTATGACTTGGGCCTTGGCTATTATGACGATGGCTATAGCTACTATGATTGCGATCCATATTCGCCGTTTGACAGCTATTATGCCTGCGACAGCGGCTATGGATTTTACAACATCGGCTTTGGCGGCGGCTGGTACGATAATTACTGGTACCCCGGTTACGGCTATTATATTTTCGATAATTACGGACGTCGCCACACGATGCACGACCGCCATCGCCGTTATTGGGGCGACCGGCGTCAGCGCTGGTACCGCGACAATGGCCGCGATCATGACGGGCGGGGGCGCGGGCATCGTCGCGGAGACGGGCGGGGGCATGGTTACGGCTATAATGGCTCGCCCGGCGGCGTCGACCAGCCGATCGGTTGGCCCGAAAAACATGGCGGTCGCCGCAGCGAACGGCCCGGACGCCCTGCACAGGCCGCTCCCCCACCCGATCCGACCCAAGCCGTCGGCCAGCCCAACTGGGGCGGTGAACGCAATGACGACCGGCGCGGCGGACGCGGAGAGGGTCGCGGGCGAGGCCGTTGGGGCAATGATGGCGCAGGGCAGCCGCAAGGTGCGGTAGCACAGCCACCGCAACCCGATCAGCCAGTGTTCCAGCCGCAGCGTCCTCCACGTGGCGACGGGGCAGGCAATGGCGGCGGTCGCGGTGCATGGCAGGGCGGCGGGAACGGATCGCAAGGCGGGCAGGCGGCACCTCCGCCTCCTCCACCCCCGCGCGCAGAACCCCCTCCGCCGCAACCCCGGCATTCGCCTCCGCAAGAGCGCAGCCCGGACAGGCTTCCCGACTGAGCGAAAGGGAATTGGACATGAAAGCATTTGCACTAATCGGGCTGATGGCAACCACGTTGCTGACGACCGCCGCCCAGGCTGCGACCGATATCGGCCAGCGCGAGGGCGTATCGCAGATCGAAAGCGATGCCCAGTATCGACGTGGCGAAGGTCGCGGCCGGGACGATGGCGCAGGCCGCTGGGGCGGTGAGCGTCGCGGCGGTGGCGAGCGCGGCGGTTGGCAACAGCCCCAGCAACAGGCTCCGCAACCCCAGCCTCAACAGCAGCAATGGCGTGGTGAACGCCGAGGCGAATGGCGGGGTGATCGTGGCGGCGAGCGCTGGCAGCAGCCTCCGCAGGTCCAGCCTCAGGAGCCGCAGCAACAGCAATGGCGCGGAGAGCGTCGCGGCGCGTGGCGTGGCGAACGCGGCGGAGAGCGGCGCGATGATCGGGGCGGCTGGCAGCAGCCTCCTCAAGGGCAGCCACCGCAACCGCCACAGCCGCAGCAGGAGCAATGGCGGCATGACGACCGGCGCAACGAATGGCGCGATGAACGAAGAGGCCGCGACCGCAACTGGGACGATCGTTACGGCAATGGCTGGGATCGCGACCGTGGCGGCTGGGACCGTGACGACCGCCGCGAGCATGACGAGCGCTATGGCAATGGTTGGGACCGGGAGCGCGGCCAATGGAACGACCGGCGGGATGACCGTAACGACCGTTGGCGGCGCGATGACCGCAATGACAATTGGCGCAATGACAACTGGCGCGGGGATGACCGGCGCGACCGCTGGCGCAACGACCGGCGGGACGAGTATCGCTGGGACAATGGCTGGCGCAACGACCGCCGCTATGACTGGCGCGGCCACCGCGACCGCTATCGCGACCATTACCGTCCGGGCCGTTATTATGCGCCGGATCGCTATCACCGCTACAGCCGGTTCAGCATCGGCCTTTATATCGGCGCGCCCTTCTACCACCAGAATTACTGGCTGAACGATCCGTGGTCCTACCGATTGCCGGAAGTTTACGGCCCCTATCGCTGGGTGCGCTATTATGACGACGTGCTGCTGATCGATGTGCGCAACGGCTATGTCGTCGATGTGATTTACGATTTCTTCTGGTAATTCCTGATCCCGCCAG
>CAZSJE010000061.1:0-11416 GCA_964606835.1 uncultured Sphingorhabdus sp. | reverse complement strand
GCATCGGGGTCGCTCGGCCAGACGCCTTGGTGCCGGTCGGCCAAATAGAGGGTGATACCCATGCTGTCGTAGATCGTCCGCCCCTCATGCAGCAATACCGGCACCTGCCCGGTGGGCGAGAAGGCGCGAAATTCTTCGTAATTGCTGGGCTTGGTAAAAGGCTCCAGCCGATCTTCGAAGGATATCCCCAGCCCTTTCATCAGCAGCCAAGGCCGCAGGCTCCAGCTGGAATAATTCCGGTTTGCGGTGATCAGCGTGTAAGACATGGCGACTTTGGCTCCTCGGTTGCCGGGGCGGCGGTGGCGGGTGGCGGTTCTGTGCCGGGCAGCGGAAGCGCGCTGACATCCAGCCAGCCGCAATCGGGCAGCCGATAATAGCTGTCCAGCACCGCAAAGGGAATCCGGAACGGGATGCCCCAATTGGCGTTCCACATCACCACCACACCGGTTTTGCTGGCGGGTTCAAAAATCATCGTCGCGCGGAAGCCAGCGACTGCCCCCGAATGACCGACAAGCTGGCGTCCCATATAGGCAAAGCTGCGGATGCCAAGGCCGTAGCGCGGGTCCGACAGCACCTTTGCCAGATCGCCGCTGTAGAGCCGCTGCGTGGCAACGCGCGGTGCCTGCGCCAGTTGCAGCACCGGCGGGGGCAGTATATCGGGCCGCGCGCCCATCAACGCCTGCATCCACAGCGCAAAATCGCCGATATTGCTGTTAACACCCGCGGCGGCAGGGACGCGCCAATAGGGTTCTTTGACCGCGCGCACTTCGCCCTGATGGTGCGGACGCGCCCAGCTTGCCGCTCCGGTCAATCCGGCCATGCCATAGCTGGCGCTCGCCATGCCGAGCGGGCGGAACAGGCGTTCAGAGACCGTCGCCTCAAAAGGCTGCTGTGCCGCCTCACCCAATATCTCGCTCGCTGCGTCAAAGGCGACATTCTGGTAAGTGTGGCAGGTTCCGGGCTGGCACCGCTGCGGCGCGGCGGCCAGTTGCAGCCGGATGAGGCGCGGTGCCTCGTTTGCCTCCAGCTTCTCGTCATAGGCATGTTTGGTCAGGCCAGTCTGCTGGGCGAGCAGTTGTTCGAGCGTGACGCGGCTTTCCGCGCCGCCGGGCAAGCGCAGCGACGTTTGCCAGCTGGTAATGGGTCGGTCCAGGTCGACCTTGCCTTCCGTGGACAACGAAGCCGCCAACGTCCCCGTCGCGGTTTTGGAAACCGAGGCCCAGCGGAATACCGTCTGCGGTGTCACCGGCTCGCCGGTCGAGCGATCGACAACGCCATAGGTGCGGACAAAGCGCACATCGCCGTCCTCCACCACCGCGACGGCCAGTCCGGCCATTTCGGGCCGCTGCACCAGCGCGGAGAGATCGCGGTCCAGTTTCGCAAAGTCCACCCGCCCGCGCGGTTCGGGCATACCGGGCAGCTTCTCGACCACCGCCTCGACCACCGGCGGCAGATTGCGATTGTTGATCAGCAGATAGGCAGCAAACCAGCCGATGAGCGCCAGCGCAGCCAGCGCGATCAGGGCAATGGACCGGCGCTTCATTTTTGAAGTCAGGACCGGCCCGACAGCACCGGCCAAGCCCGCCACGTGCCGATGGCAAAGCACAGACCCATGACAAGGCATATGCCTGACGTCGTCGCAATGAACGGCAATGTCCGGTTCTCCGGCGGCCAGAAGGCGGGCACAAAAGCCATCGCAGCGCGCGCGAGCAAAACAAATGCGATGGCGCCCAGCGCGGTGCGGGTCAACGGCAAGCGACGGCTTACCCCTGCTGCGCCAAATGCAAAAGCGGCCCAAATAGCCAGGATGGCGGCAATGACCATGGTCATGATCGCAGGCACTGGAGAACCGCGCTCGGCGGCACGCGCCAGTGGTTCACCCGCGCCAAGGAAGCGATACCAGTCCGGTCCGCCAATGATGCAGGCGATGTGCAGCAGCGAGGCAGCGACCGACATCCAGCCCGCCGCAACCAGCCACCGGCTTCCGGGATTCACGGCGAATTTACGCAAGATAATGCGCAGTTGTCTTCGCTGCGATTTCCCCGGCCGTGACGCCGGGTGCCATCTCGATCAGCCGGAACGGCGAAGCGTGATCGGGCCGGTGGAACACCGCCAGATCGGTGATGATCATGTCGACCACATTCTTGCCGGTTAAGGGTAACGTGCAGGCCGGGATGAACTTCGGATCGCCTGCCTTAGAATTGTGCTCCATCACGACAATGATCTTCTTGACCCCCGCAACCAGGTCCATCGCGCCGCCCATGCCCTTGATCATCTTGCCGGGAATCATCCAGTTGGCGATGTCGCCATTTTCGGCGACTTCCATCGCGCCCAATACGGTCAGGTCGATATGCCCGCCGCGGATCATTGCGAAACTGGCAGCACTATCAAAATAGGCCGATTGCGGCAGCTCGCTGATCGTCTGCTTGCCTGCATTGATCAGGTCGGGGTCGACTTCATCGTCATAGGGGAACGGCCCGATACCCAGCATGCCGTTTTCCGACTGCAGAGTCACTTCAACGCCATCGGGAATGTGGTTCGCAACCAGGGTCGGGATGCCAATGCCGAGGTTCACATAATAGCCATCACGCAACTCCTTCGCCGCGCGCGCCGCCATCTGGTCGCGGGTCCAGCCTTTTGTCATCGTATCGCTCATTGCCCTGCTTTCTGTTCTTCGGGAATTTCCAGCCGCTCGCTGTCGATGGCCGCGACCGGATGGGGGAGTTCGAACCAGCCGCGACCCATAAAGGCTTCCAGCCTTATGGCATAGCTTGGATCGCGGAGATAATCGTAAAGCTCGTCGAAATCGCCCTTTCGGTCTCCGGCGATGGCGACAACGCAGTAATTGCCCGCCAGCTGCCAGCGACGCTCCTGCTTGCGGTAGCTGCCAGGCAGGCCGACCAGCAGGATGTCGTCGGCGCGCATCACCGGCTCACTGCCTTCGCGCAGCAGGGCAAGGACCGAGCCCAACCGCGCCTCGCTGCTTTCGGCCAGCCAGGCAATGCGAATGCCACTTTCGCGCATAATGTCCAGCAACGCGGCAAAGCCGTTCTGCCGTTCGACCTCCATATCGGCGGGGGTGCCAGGGGCGATATCGAGGTCGATGATCGCGGCAAAGGGCTTGTCACCGCAGTCGATGGGTTGCGGCTGAGTCAGCGAGACATTCTTCACGAGCACCGTCCCACGCACCGTTTCGCCGCGCTGCCGCTTGCCCGCCTCGGCCAGCGCGTGGCGGGCAAAGGGGAGGTAAGCGTTGTTGATGCCCGACCCTTCGAGGCGGTCGAGCGCGCTCATGGTGCCGGGACTTATCGCCTCTTCCGCAGCGACCGGTGGCACCGGTAGCGCAGCCGCTGGCGGAGCATCGCCGACGAAAACCTCCGGCGGTGCGGATGGATCGAAACTCGCCTCCGCCGCTTTTGTCCGGGCTTGCGCCTTGTCGATTTCCTTCTTGCCGATCACGCCCGCAGCCACCGCAGGCAGCGCGAGCGCAACGCAGCCTTGGAGCGCGAGCGCGGTAACACCCAAGCCCAATATGGGCAACGCGCGCATCAAGCCTCCTCGCGCTCTCTTACCGTGCGAAACTCGATCTTTTTGTCATAGGGTGCGCCTATGATCATCCGCTGCACATAGACTCCAGGCAAATGGATGCTGTCCGGATCGAGCGCGCCGACGGGCACGACTTCCTCCACCTCGACGACCGCGATCTTGCCGCAGGTGATGGCGGGCAGGTTGAAATTGCGCGCGGTCTTGCGAAACACCAGATTACCGCTTTCATCCGCCTTCCATGCCTTGGCGATCGACAGGTCGGCGAAGATGCCGCGTTCTAGAATATAGTCTTCACCGTCGAAGACCTTCACCTCCTTGCCCTCGGCCACCTGCGTGCCGACGCCCGTCTTGGTGTAGAAACCGGGAATGCCAGCGCCACCCGCGCGCATCCGCTCCGCCAGCGTGCCTTGCGGGCAGAATTCGACCTCAAGCTCGCCTGCCAGATATTGTCGCTCAAACTCCTTATTCTCGCCAACATAGCTCGAGATCATTTTCTTCACCTGCCGCGTGCGCAACAGCTTGCCGATGCCTTCATTGTCGATCCCGGCATTGTTGGAGGCGAAGGTCAGACCGGTCACGCCGCTGTCACGGATCGCATCGAGCAATCGTTCGGGCAACCCGCACAGACCAAAGCCGCCCGCGGCGATCAGCATATCGTTTGTCAGGATACCGTCGAGCGCGGCGGCGGCATTGGGGTAGAGTTTTTTCATAGGGCTTTATCCGAGCGGTAGATTAAGGGCGGTTTCCAGTTCTTTAAGCGCCTGCGCACCGCTTGTCACCTTGATCGCGTGCATGCCAAGCGCTGCGGCGGGTTTGCAGTTGATACCGAGGTCGTCGAGATAAATGCACTGCGCGGGCGCAACGCCAAGCACCTCACACATCATCAGATAGATTTGCGGATCGGGCTTTCGCACGCCTGCTTTGCTGCTTTCGATGACGTGGTCGAAGCGCGCCATAATGGCATCGAAATGGCGGGCGCGTTCTTCGCTGCGAGCCATGCCTGCACCGTGTCCGCTTGGTACGTTGTTGGTGATGCAGCCGAGGCCAAAGCCCTCGGCTTTCAACCGGTCGAGTGCCGCAACCATTTCCGACCGAATATCGCCCGCAAGGCAAGCAATCACCGAAGCGCCATCGAGATGGTGCCCCAGCGCGGTGGCTTCCGCAGCGAATAGCGTATCAAAGCCCTCTGCATCGATCTCCGCCCGCTCGAATTTGGCCCAGGCATTGTCATCGGGGTTGGTGCTGTTGACCGCCCGTACAAAATCATGCGGCAAGCCGCGCTCGGCCTCTAGCCGGTTGAACGCCTCGAACGGCGACGACGTTATGACGCCGCCGAAATCGAAAATCACATGGGTGAATGCCAATGCCCTGAACCCTTAAAGATAATGCGGTTCGGGCCTTTCGTATAATTGTTCGTAATGCACAAGCGTGGGTTCGCCGCCCAGCGGTTGCGGCACGCCACCCCGAAACGCCCATTCGCCGCGGTCGCAATCGGCGGCGCGAACATAGCCGTTGATGTAGAAACGGCGGAAATGATCCGAGCGGTTGGTGGCCGAACCATGCACCAGATAGGGACTCCACAATACAAAGTCGCCGGGTTCGAGGTCGAGGTGGACGATATTGGCCGGGTCGAGGCCTGCGGCTTCGAGCTGTTCCTCGGATGGTCGGTTCGCCATCACTTCATCGTCGAGCGCCATGCTGAGGTCGCCCATCAAATGGCTTCCCGGCACGAATTGCAGCCCACCACTTTCGGGATCGTGCGGGTCGATGGCAAGGCCGGTCTGCACATAGCTCTCAGCCAGATTGCGATAGGCGTGCGCCGGTTTGCGAAAGCGCGAGTCCTGGTGAAAGGCGAAATCGCCGCGTCCGCCAGGCTTTTTCCAGTGCACCTGGTTGATGATCTGTTTCATGTCATCGCCCAAAAACGGCGCGATCAGACGGGCAATGCGGGGATCGATACGGAAGTCGGCCAGCGCTGCATTATGCCATGACGCCCATTGCGCCATCCGCACTTCGCCCTGATCGAGCCGGTAGTGGAGGTTGCCATGGCGAAAGCTTCGTCCATGCCCAAGTGCCTCGTTGTGGATTGCATCGCAGGCATCGGCCAAGCGCGCCACCTCGCTGGGCGCTATGAGCCGACGCACAACTGCGTAACCGTCGCGTCGATAGTCTCCGACCAAGTCCATACTGGTCATGTAGCAGCGATTTGTTGACGCAATATGACTGATTTAAGGCAGTATTACGATCCCGGTTTTCGCATCGGCCTTGCCATCCAGCACTTCGCGGTAGGCAGCAAGTGCTGCATCGCTGCCCGAACGCTTGTCGATACTGGCGATTTTTGGGGCGACCTCCATAAATTCCAGCCAAGCCGCCGCGATCCGCTCGGCAAAGCCGCGTGCACCCCAATCGGCGATGCGTTTCTGGCTGCGCGCTGGCGCAAAAAAGCCATCGCGCGGCGGGCCGGGGAGCTCGCCACCGGTTGCTGCCGCGTCCCAGTGCGACTTGCCGACAATGATCGATTTGGCGAGAGCATCGCCGAAATGCCCATGAACCGCGCGAGTCACCGCATCGTTCCCTGCCATATCAACCAGCGCCGATGGCATTTCAGGATCGAGCAGGTCGATTTCTTCATAAGGCACGACGCTATCGTAAATACCCAAAGCTGCCAGCGCCGCTGCATTCGCCTTGCTGGTCAGGCCAACCATTTGCGGCGCACGGTCGCGCTGCTGCATGGCATGGGCAAAGCCGATTGCGGTCTTCGACGAGGCGCTCGCCACCAATACCTGTTCGACACCATAGTCGCCATCATCCTCAAACTGGTCGGCGATCAGCCAACCCGTCAGGAAGAGCGGACGGAATACCGGCCAATAGTCATGATGGTCGGGCCGGTAATCGGGGATCGCCAGCATGCGTTGATACTGGTTGTAGATCGGCGGCAGGCTGGTGCGGCGCGGGGTGATATCGGTAAAGCTGCTCGCCGAGACGTTTCCGGGGGTGAGCAGCGCATGGCTCGCCATCGGGTAATAGCCATAATAGCGATCACCGGGCGAAATGCCTTCGACATGGCTCTCGGTTACCGTGGCAAAGCCCCAGACCGGCAGGCGGCCGGGCGCGTTGCGCTCAGCAAAGAAATCCCAATAACCCTGATCATTGCCGAACAAGCCGGCCGGCTTGCCGAACACCGCATAAGTCACATTGTTCGCGGTCATCGCATAGCTGTCTATCTCGACCAATATTTCGCCATGGCCGATTTCGGTGTCGGCAGGGACGACCTCCGCCTTGGTGACATCGTCGCGGTCGATGTCGATTGCCCATGCGTTCATCGCTTTGTCCTTTATGTTGCTATCATTTGGGTGCGGTCGTCGGACGATTTCGGCATCGGCAGATGAATCGCCTGGCTCATTACAATGGGTGTTGCCAGCAGGTCGAACGATAACATGCCGTAACCTCGATCCCCCCAACTTTCACCCCAGCTGTTGCGGAACATAAAAACACGCCGATTCAAATCATAACCGCAGATCACAATGAAATGATTCCCGATGGGGCTTTCATCCTCGTCAAGGTCATCGCGGCCGACCAATTCTTCCGGCAGGGAGAGAACGCCACTTGCACCCCAACCCTGGGTGCTGGCTGCGAACTTGACTGTCAAAACAACGGGATTGCCTCCCCGCGCCAAACGCCTGACCAAAAGCTTGGCACGTCGATCATCGGTTTTGTCCCTCTCCCATTTTGCCGGAGGAAACATAACCTGATCGGTAACCTTTGGGGAAATCTGCGATGCAATGCTTGCCGCCTTTTCGAAGGCCGCCTGCGGGGGTCGCTCCTGCGCGAAACAAGAGATTGGTGTGTCTCTGCGGGCGACGTGATAATATTTGCTGTCCTTGTCGACCGACCCGTATTCGGCGCAGCGCTGCCCGGATGCCAGCCACGACACACTATTGTAAGGCCAGTAGGATTCGGGGCAAACGCCATATTTCTGCGCCATCATCATCGCATCAAACAACGAGGCCTCTTCCCCAATCGTTTCGGTCACTTGCGTTTTTGTCACATAGGCCAGGAACTGTTCGGACAGCGGCGTAACCACACCGGTCAGGCGGGTCTGCAACGCCTCTACCAGGGCTGTGGCGGCAAAAAAGGCGCAGGTGTTGCGGGCACCCTGATCCTTGATCGGCGGAAAAAGCGGACGCAGATCCACGGTGTCGGGGAAAGGTGCGTCAGCAACGCTATCGGTAGCCCACGCCCATGACGGAGCGGAAGCAGCGAGTCCGGCCGACAGTCCGGCAGCGAGCAGATGGCGGCGGTTCAGATGCGTCGGTTTAGCCATGATGCAGCCTCAAACCTGGCCGGTTCCAGAGCGTTTTCACCAATCGTCCGCTGCCCGACAAGGTTATGTAAGCATCCATCATGTCCGCCCCCCCAAAGGCAATGTTCGTTGTAAAAATATCGTCAGTCTCGACAAATTCAACCAACTCACCCGCAGGCGAAACCACACTGATCCCGCATTCGCCGATGGTGGCGACGCAGATATTGCCGCTGGCTTCCATGGCCAGACTATCGAAGAATTTATAGCCTGCAGGACGATAGAGCGGAATGCCAGGGCCACCGGGGCCAGCGTCGGGGGCAACTTTGCCGGGGCCGGTCACGTTGAACATCGTCAAACGGCAGGTGTAGGTTTCGGCTGCATAGAGCGTATTGCCATCGGGCGAGAGGCCCACGCCATTTGGGTTGTAGCTGGGGAAAATCACTTCCTCCAAATGGCTGCCATCAGCCTTGGCATAGAAGATGCCGACAATATCGTGGCAGCGCGCGGCGTAATCGACCTTGCCATGATCGGTGAACCAGAAGCCGCCATGGGCATCGAATACAATGTCGTTCGGCCCCCGCAACACACAGCCGAAATCGCCTGACTTATACAGCACCTCAACCGCGCCGGTCTCGATATCGATCCGCTCGATCCGCCCGCCCGAATAATCCTTGGCAATGCCGTGCGGGGCGAGGTAGCCATTAGCCTCCAGATATTCGAAGCCGCCATTGTTGCAGCAATAGAGCTTGCCATCCGGCCCCAATGCCAGCCCGTTCGGGCCTCCGCCAGGGGTGGCCACCGTCTCCTTCGAGCCACCGAGGCGCACGCGCGTAATCTTGCCCTGCTCGATTTCGGTCAGGATGATGCTGCCATCGGGCATCACCACTGGCCCTTCGGGAAAGCGCAGGCCGTCAGTGACCAGCTCGAATCGATCCATATTCCAGTCCTCTCCTCTTTGCGCTGCAAGCTGGCAGCAGCGTGCAGCGAAGAAAAGCCCTTTTGATCCTGATCAATGACCCGCCGCGCGAACGAAGCCAATATGCCATGGTGAACTGCCGACTCCGGGAAAGGAGACACATGTTGAAATCGCTGATGTTGCTTGTGGGCCATGATGACGGGTTCGATGGCCGGTTGCAGGTGGCCTTGGACCTTGCCCGCCGTTTTGACGCCCATCTGACAATGGTCCAGCCTTGCCTCGCCCAGGATTTTGTCGCCTTTGATATGGCTGGCGGCGCGCATTTCGTCGCGCAGGCCTATGCCGCTGCCGAGGAAGCCCGCACCAAGCAGAAAGCGCAGGTGGAAGCCGACCTTGGCAATGAAGGCGTCAATTGGGACTGGCAGATAATCGATGGAGCCTCGCGCGTCGAGATATTGGCAGAGGCCGCGCGGCTCAGCGACCTCGCCATTCTTTCGCTCGATGAGGACCGGCGCGGTGCGGCACAGCCCGGTCGTTCGCTGGTCGGCGATCTCGCCACGAGCGGCCGCACACCGATATTGGCAGTTCCTTCCAATCAGCGTGGGATGCGCTTTGGCACGGCAATGATCGCCTATGACGGTAGCCCGGAGGCAAGCTTTGCCATTCGTGCTGCGGCGGCGATGCTTGGCGCCTTTGAAACCGTAAAAATCGCCGAAGTAGAACCGGGCGAATATCCACTGACCGATGCCGCCGACTATCTGGCGCGGCACGGCATCGAGGCGGTGGTCGAGCCTGTGCCAAGCGGCGGCAAGACTGTGGAGGAAAAGCTGGTTGCCGCGTCGCAGGGCTTTGCTGCGGACCTGCTGGTAATGGGTGCCTATGGCCATAGCCGCTGGCGCGAGGCGCTATTCGGCGGGGTTACCCATTATGTACTAGCGGAAAGCAAAGTGCCCGTCCTGCTGGCGCATTAGGCGACGCGGCGGTCGCGCTCGCCTTCGCTACGGCCACGCTTTGCTGCGTAGAGCGCAGCATCGGCGGATTTGAGCAAGGCATCGATGCTTGTGCCATCTGCCGGGAACAGCGCAGTGCCAAGGCTGGCACCAAAGCGCGCGCGGGCGCCATCGATTTCGACAGGACTGCACAGGCCCGCGAGCAGCACCGTGCCGCATTCCGAGAGATCGGCCTCGGTTTTCGCATTTCGGAGAAGAATGATAAATTCATCCCCGCCCAGACGACCGACAATATCATTCTTGCCCGTAGCCGCCAAAAGCCGGACACCGACTTCGCGCAGCAGCATGTCGCCGCCGTGATGGCCCAGCGTGTCATTCACAGCTTTGAAGCCATCTAGGTCGATCAGCGCCACGGCAAAACTGGCCCCACTCAGCTCCATTTCCTCCAGCGCCGCCATGATCGCGCGGCGATTGGCAAGACCGGTTAGCGCGTCGGTGTTGGCGAGATCGTTATTCTGTTTTTCCAGATGCAGTCGCGCGATCAGCTGATCATATTGCGCAGCGACAAAGCGGACCATCAACAGGCCGACGCTGAGCATCGCCAGCCCCACCATCTTGGCATCGAAACCGCCAACCGCGAGCATGGCGATCGAACTGGGCAATATGCCCATAACCACCGTCCCGATCGCCGCCGGACGCAACGTGTACAGGCAATGCGCAATCGAGGTCGCCCCAAACCCAAGCGACATCGGGATCAGCAACTCCGAATTGAAGGTGCCCGCAAGAAAGGTGACAGTGGTCGCGGTGCCGAGGCAGGCGATCATTGATAACGAAGCAATAACGTTCATCCGCAACAGCCGCGGAATTTGCCCCAGATCGAGCGGGCGGTTCATCCGGTGCACCCACATCGCGATGCGCACCACGCAATAGACCACCAGCATGGACATCCACGCATAGTGGCTGAGTGGCAGGCCATCATGCGCGCAGACTGCCATGATGATGAGGGTGTTGAACGCTGCTACCGACAGTAGCATCGGAACCTGGCTGCGCACGCTGTTAAATTGCGCTTTCTGCAATGCCGGGCGGATAGCATCCGGTACGGCAGGGGAAATCCATGCCGCAAGGCGCGCGATGATTTGCCGGATTGCGACCCCGATCTGCAAAATGCTTCCCCGAATTTCCTTTCCCGCAAGCTATCGCGAAGATGGTAAAGGAGGTCTTAATTTGGTGGTCTTCATCGCTTGCCCGTGCCACTTTCACCGGCCGGGAGAATAGCAATGAATCAACAGTTAGAGGTGCAGGCCCGTCCAATGGGACTGTGGATGGCGCTGGCGCTGGTGATGGGCAGCATGATCGGCTCGGGCGTGTTCCTGTTGCCCGCAAGCCTTGCGCCTCTGGGCTGGAACTCGGTTTTCGGCTGGGCAATCACGGTGGCAGGCGGGCTTTGCGTCGCGGCAGTGTTTGCGCAGCTGGCGGCAGCTTTGCCCAAGGCTGGCGGGCCCTATGCCTATACCCGCGCGGCCTTTGGCGACGGGGCGGGATTTGCCATTGCCTGGGCCTATTGGATATCGATGTGGGTGGGTAACGCCGCGATCGCGACCGGCGCGGTCAGCGCGCTCAGCCGGATTTTCCCCGGCATCGGCGCGCCGGGTGTTTCAGCAGCGGTGACCGTTGCGATTGTCTGGTTCTTCACGCTGATCA
>CAZSJE010000060.1:0-11550 GCA_964606835.1 uncultured Sphingorhabdus sp. | reverse complement strand
GTGAGATACCCATGAAATACACCCTCCCCGCCCAAATCGCACGCCGTGCCGAAAAAGTGGTCGCCGCCAACAAGGCCGCTGGCCGCACCATTGTGACAGCGGAAAGCTGCACCGGCGGGCTGGTCGCCGCCGCGCTCACCGAGGTGCCGGGGAGCAGCGCGGTGTTGCAATCGGGCTTCGTCACCTATTCCAACGAGGCGAAGATAAAGACGCTAAAGGTCGGCGAGGAATTGATCGACACCTTTGGCGCAGTATCGGTTGCGGTCGCCTGGGCAATGGCCCAAGGCGCGTTGAAACGATCAAGCGCCGATATCGCTGTCGCGATCAGCGGGGTGGCAGGTCCAGACGGCGGCACGCCGCAAAAGCCAGTGGGCACCGTGGTCTTCGCGGTCGCCGAACGCGGCAAGGACCCCGAAGATGTGGTCGCCGACAAGATCCAGTTTGGCGAGCACAAGAGTCGGGCGGAAATCAGAATGGCGGCGACGCTTCACGCGCTGGAGCTGCTGTTGCCCTCATCATAAAGCTCCCCAGCCCGCTCAATAAACGCATCCGTCATTTTCCGCAGCGCAGTGTTGAAATATTGCCCTGCCAGCGCATCGAAAATGCGGTTGTGGAAGGCGAAGTCTACGGTGAAATCGACGATGCAGCCGTCGGGGGTTTCCTCGAACAGCCATTGGTTGTGCAAACTTCTCATAGGTCCGTCGAGATAATCGACCACCACCTTTGATTTGGGCGTTTTCAGCACGCGCGAGCTGAAGGTTTCCTTCAACGATTTAAAGCCGACCACCATGTCCGCGAGCATTTCGGTGTCGCTGTCAGACCGCACCCGCACTGCCGCAACCCAGGGCAGGAATTCGGGATAGCGGCGGACGTCGGTGACGAGGTCGTACATTTGCTCCGCTGTATAGGGCAGCGCCTTGCGTTCGTGGTGGTGCGGCATGCCCCCTGCCCTCTTACCGATTCACTGAACCATCAATCCCGTTCGCATCGAGCGTAGTCGAGATGCCGCGCCGTTGTGCACGAACTCCCGGTGTCTCGACTTCGCTCGACACGAACGGCTGAGGGGAACTGTGTCTTCATGGGAGACTAACCGGCCTTTGCCAACTGCGCTGCCCGCGCAGCGCGCATTTTGGCGAAGTCGTCGCCGGCATGATAGCTGGAACGGGTCAGCGGGCTGGATGCCACCAGCAGGAAGCCCTTGGCCCGCGCAATCGCCGCATAGGCATCAAAAGCCTGCGGGGTCACAAACTCCATCACCTTGGTATGGCGCGGGGTGGGTTGCAGATATTGGCCCATGGTCAGGAAATCGATATCGGCACTGCGCATGTCGTCCATCACCTGATGGACCTCCATCCGCTCCTCGCCCAAGCCCAGCATAACGCCCGATTTGGTGAAGATCGACGGGTCGTGGCGCTTGACCGACTCAAGCAACCGCAGCGAGGCATAGTAACGTGCGCCGGGGCGGATAGTCGGGTAGAGCCGTGGCACGGTCTCCAGGTTATGGTTGTACACATCGGGCCGCGCCGCGATGATCGCCTCTACCGCGCTTTCCGCCTTGTTGCGGAAATCGGGGGTCAGGATTTCGATCGTGGTTTTGGGCGTGGTGCGCCGCAGCGCCTCGATCACCTTTACAAACTGGCTCGCACCGCCGTCGGGCAGGTCGTCGCGGTCGACCGAGGTGATGACGATATGTTCCAGCCCCATTTTGGCGGCGGCAATCGCGGTATGTTCGGGTTCCAGCGGATCGACAGCGCGGGGCATCCCAGTCTTCACATTGCAGAAGGCGCAGGCCCGGGTGCAGGTGTCGCCCAGGATCATCACCGTTGCGTGCTTCTTGGTCCAACATTCACCGATATTCGGGCAAGCCGCTTCCTCGCACACGGTGTTCAGCTTCAGATCGCGCATCAGCTTGCGGGTTTCGTGATAGCCGGGTGAGGTCGGCGCTTTCACGCGGATCCAGTCGGGCTTGCGCTCGCGTTCGGGCCTGATGATCGGTGTGGGATCGTTCATGGGGGCCAGATAGCGATGCAATCCTGCCTTGCCAAGTTTTTCGCCGCCGCATAGGGCGGCGTGCAACATGATCATCGATACGCTCACTTCGCCGGTCATCCTGTTTTTTGTGCTCGGCCTGTTTGCTGCGCTGATTAAATCCGATCTTTCCATCCCCGAAGCCTTTGCCAAGGCGATGTCGATCTACCTGATGGCCGCCATCGGGCTGAAGGGCGGAATAGAGGTTGCGGATTCGGGGTTTACCGCAGAGCTGGCTGGCGCTGCTCTTGCGGGGCTGGCGCTGAGCTTTCTGATCCCTTTTTACGCCTTTGCATTGCTGACGCGGATAGGTGGGCTTAGCCGGATAGATGCCGGTGCGGTGGCAGCGCATTATGGCTCGGTCAGTGTGGTGACCTTTGTGACCGCCAAGGAAATATTGACCGGACAGGGCCTTTCGCCTGCGGGCTATATGGTGGCGGTGCTGGCGCTGATGGAGACGCCTGCGATCATCAGCGGCTTGTTGCTCGCGCGCAAGGGGCAGGCGAGCAGCAGCGGCAATGGCGGCTTGATGCATGAGGTGTTCGCCAATGGCTCAGTGGTATTGCTGGTGGGGGCATTTGTGATCGGGCTGATCGCGGGCAAGGATGGGTTTGAGCCGGTCAAGCCGCTGTTCGACACTGGCTTCAGGGGCGTGCTGTGCCTGTTCCTGCTCGACATGGGGCTGATCGCGGCGCGGCGGCTTACGCAATCGAAAAAGCTGAATTTTCCGCTGGTTTCGCTGGCGATCATCATGCCGCTGATCAATGGCGCGCTGGGTGTGACGATCGGCACGCTGATCGGACTTGATGTCGCCTCGGCAGCCGCGTTGGGCATCTTGGCAGCCAGCGCCTCCTACATCGCTGTTCCCGCTGCAATGCGGATGGCGCTGCCCGAGGCCGATCCGGGGATTTATCTGGCCATGTCGCTAGGGATAACCTTCCCATTCAATATCATCATCGGCATAGCATTATTCACTCAACTGGCGCGGGCGATAGGATAGAATATGGTTGAAACCGTTAACCGCAAACGCATCGAGATACTGGTCGACACCCCGCTCGTTCCGCGCCTGATCAGGCATGCCAAAGAAATCGATATCTCCGGCTGGAGCCTGATCCATGTCGATGCCGGCGGTGGGCGCGACGGGGAGTGGCAGCATGACGATGTGACCGGCGCAGCGGCGAAGACAATCATCCTGATGATTGCATCGGCGGAGAAGGCGCAGGCCTTGACCGATGCGCTTGCTCCGTTTCTCGACAGCTATCGCCTCTTGCTGACCATCGGCGATGTGCAGGTGGTGCGCGGCGAGCGTTTCTGATGCCTGAATTTGCGCATTTGATCGAAGGCTATCGGCGCTTTCGCGGGGACGCCTATCTCGCGCAGAAGGAGCGGTTCGACCAACTGGCAAACGAGGGGCAGAACCCGCCGATCATGATCATATCATGCTGTGATAGCCGGGTCGATCCGGCGACCATTTTCGACACTGTGCCAGGGCAGGTATTTGCGTTGCGCAATGTCGCGAACCTGGTGCCGCCGTTCGAAACAGGCGGGGGACGGCATGGCGTTTCGGCAGCGATCGAATTTGGCGTGCTCGGCTTGGAGGTGAGGCACATTGTTGTGATGGGCCACGCGCAGTGCGGCGGGATCAAGGCATCACTGGAGGGCGTCGATCTGGGCATGCCGGGACGCAGCTTCATCGACGATTGGGTCGATATTGTCCGCGACGCACGTGACAAGGTGGTTGAGGCAGCGCCTGAGGACCCGCAAATGGCCCTTGAGCTTGAGGCGGTAAAGGTCAGCCTGCAAAACTTGCGGACCTTCCCCTTCATTGCTGAGCGCGAAGTGGCAGGGAAGCTGAAGCTGCACGGCGTCTATTTCGGGATAGCCAAGGGCGTGCTGCATATCCTCGACGAAGCCACCGGCCAGTTTTCGGACTATCATTAGGGGAGGCAGCAATGATTCTGGGCTTGTTAATGGCTGCGCAAGCCGCCGCACTTCCGCTGCCGGATCAGTTGAACATCCCCGACGGCCATTCGACCGTCATCTGCCCCTCAGACGGCGCGGCGAAGACCATGCTCAACGACTATTACCGCGTCAATCCAGCCCCCAACAATCACGTCATCGACACCGACCGCTTTTTCCAGGGTATAGAGGCCACGGGTTGCAGGCAGGACAGCCCATTGCGCAACGGAGAGGTGGTCATCCAGTCGGTGGTCGTACGCCGGACGCTGACCATGGCTGGTGGTGATGAGCGCTACATCATCTATCGCGGGACCAACAAGTCGGGCGGCGCGCCTTTTGTCGGCATTGTCAGTGAAGACGGCAACAACAGTTACCCGCGCACCGATCTGGCCAACTGGATGGTAGGGCGCAGCGCCGACGGCTGGCTCGATGCGCGGCAGAATGACGGCGGGCAGATTTTCTATCGCTGCGATACGCCGGAAATCGCTTCGGCGGTTGTCGGATCGATGGGGGCCGCCACAGAAATGCCTTACAAGGCTTATGAAACGAAGCTTAAAAAACAACTCAGTGTGCAAAAATGCCGTGTCGCGGGCGACCGCTATTTTGTCAACGAGATCCGCGCTGAAACATCCAACGATTGCGGTATGGAATGTGCAGTGTTGCTGACTGCGCTTGAGGTGACCGACCGTTCGGGGCTGAAAGTCGGACTCGTCTATGACGCTTCGCTAATGTGATGTCAGAGTCCTCTGAATTTTACGACAGTCTCGAGTTAAGCCTTGCCGAAGCTTTTCGGTTACTCACGGCGGGCGCGCAAGATCGGCGTTCAGCCGCGCATACGCCTGCGGTGGCCACCATAAACGGGGATGGCGCCCCGTCGCAGCGCGTGATGATCCTGCGGCATGTGGATATGGACCGGCGGACGTTGCGCTTCCATACCGACAGCCGCAGCATCAAAATGGTGGAGGCGGGATCTGCATCGGTTCTGGTGTATGATCCAGAGGCCAAAATCCAGTTGCGGCTGAGTGGGCTGGGACGCTTTGAAACCGCTAGTGTGGCCACCGATGAGGCTTGGGCATCCTCCACCTTGTTCGCGCGGCGATGCTACATGGCCGAAGTCGGGCCGGGAGCGCTGTCTCCGGAGCCTATTTCGGGATTGCCGACATGGATCGAAGGGTTACAGCCGGATGAGGCTCAAGTGGCTTCAGCACGCGCCAACTTCGCGATTTTGCTGGTCGAATTTGACCAGATCGAATGGCTGTATCTCGCCAATAGCGGCCATCGGCGGGCGCGATGGACCTGGGACAGGCAGGAGTGGAAGGGAAGCTGGCTAGTCCCCTGACGCGCCGCAGCCATCGAGATAGGCCGCGATCATAAGCCGGTGCCGCTCCGCCGCGACGGAGAGGTCAGCCTCGCGGCGGCTTTCCATGTTCACATAACGGATCGTCGGGAGATTGAGCGCGACATAGTTGGACAGCGATCCATCGCTCTTGCCCACGCGTTCGTGCCAGACATGCACACCTCTGGCGGTTAGCGCATTTCGGCATTGCACATCTGCCTCGGCGATCTTCCCGCGATAGGGGATGATTGCGTAGCTGTCCGGATCGTCGAGCAGCGGGGGCGGGTTCGAGCCAAAATGGCCGTCCTTGCGCGGGTGATTGATGCCCCGCGCTGCCGACTCTGCATCCAGGATCGTGATATCGCCCTGCCCTCGACCAAAACCGGGGCTGTTGGTGTGCAGCGCGACGATCGGTTCGCCTTCGGGCAGCTGGCCGACAAAGGCTGCGGTATAGAGTGGCGTTGCGGGCGAAAAATTGCGGTTGGGATCGCAGCGCGAGACAATGCCTGCCCGACCGCCACAGGTGCCGCTGCCATATTGAAAGCGGCTGCTCCCCGCCCCGGAATTGACCGCAACCACGATGCCGCCATAAAGTTTGACCGCCGCGATGGCGGCCTCAAACGCCGCATTTTCGTCGTCGTGGGGAGCGGCCCATAGCGGGCCATAAGGCCTCTGGGCGTTTACAAAACGAAGCAGGTGCCAGTCGAAACCATTTTCGGAAAAACGGATTTCGCTAACCTGCAAGCCATCCAGATATGTCGCGTCACTGGCATGGCGAGCAAGATCGTCATCGACGAGAACCGCAAGATCGACGCCCTGCCAGTCGCCTGCTGCCAGTGGAAGCGGCGCAAAGCAAAGTGCAAGCAGCGCAACCAGCCAGCGCATGCTATTTCTTCTTCGGCTTTTTGGCCGGGGCCTTGCGCTTGGCCTTGCCTTTGGCGGGTCCTTTGGCAGCGCGATCATCAATCAGCTGTGCCGCTTCCTCCAGCGTCAGTTCATCCCGTGCGATGGTTTTGGGCAAGGTCGCATTGGTGGTGCCGTCAGTCACATAGGCGCCGTAGCGGCCATCCATCAGCTTGATTTCCGCTTCGGTGCGCGGGTGATTGCCCAGGATTTTCAACGGTTCCTGCTTCGCACCGCGCGCCGGGCGACCGCCATTGGCGGCGGCTTCGGCCAGTTTGACGACTGCTGCATTCATGCCGGTCTCGAATACGTCCGCCGTCGATTGCAGCCTGGCATATTTGCCCTGATGCGCCAGATAGGGGCCATAGCGCCCGATGCTGGCGGTGACAGGTTCCCCGCTTTCGGGATGCGTTCCGATGGTGCGCGGTAGCGAAAGCAGCTTGATCGCCCATTCCAGGCCAAAATCCTCCGACGGAATGTCTTTGGGGATCGAGGCGCGCGCCGCTTCCTTGCCCTCGCCCATTTCTACATAGGGGCCAAAGCGTCCCGATTTCCGTGTGATTTCAAGGCCGGTTTCTGGATGTTTGCCCAGTGCTTCCGGCCCGTTATCTCCGCCATTCTCTCCGCCGGGCTGTGCGAATTTGCGGGTGAATTTGCATTCAGGATAATTGGAGCAGGCGACAAAAGCGCCAAAACGCCCGCCACGCAGCGCCAGCTTGCCGTCGCCGCATTTCGGGCATGTTCGGGGATCGCTGCCGTCAGCATTTTCCGGGAAGAGGTAAGGTGCCAAGAATTTGTCGAGTTCGGCGGTGATATCCGACGGTTTCTGCTCCATGACCTCAGCAGTCTTCGGTTTGAAATCGCGCCAGAAGGCATCGAGCACCGCCTGCCATTGGGCCGCGCCGGCGCTGATTTCATCGAGCTGGTCTTCGAGGCCTGCGGTAAAATCATAAGCAACATAACGGTCGAAAAATCGCTCAAGGAATGCCGTTAGGAGCCGTCCCGATTCCTCTGCAAAGAAACGGTTTTTATCTGTCCGTACATAGGCGCGATCCCGTAAGACCTGGATGATCGAGGCGTAGGTCGATGGCCGACCTATTCCCAACTCCTCCAATCGCTTGACGAGGCTTGCCTCTGAAAAGCGTGGCGGAGGCTGGGTAAAATGCTGATACTTCTCGACCAGCTTTTTGGCCGGAACATCGCCTTTTTCCAGAATGGGGAGCAACGCGCTATTCTCGTCGTCCTTATCGTCGATGCCTTCCTCATATAGCGCCAGAAAACCAGGGAATTTGACCACCTGTCCGGTTGCGCGCAGGCCATGCTGACCGGTTCCGTCGAGCAAATCGACAGTCGTCCGCTCCATCCGCGCCGATGCCATCTGGCTCGCCAGCGCGCGTTTGTAGATCAGGTCATACAACCGCGCGTGATCGCCCGAACCCGCTTTGTCCTTGGCAAAATCGGTCGGCCGGATCGCTTCATGCGCTTCCTGCGCATTTTTGGCCTTTGCCTGATAGACGCGCGGCTTATCGGGCAGGTAACCCGCGTCGTAGCGGTTGGCAATTGCCCCGCGTGCGGCGGAAATCGCGCTAGGGTCCATCTGGACGCCATCGGTCCGCATGTAAGTGATGGCGCCATCTTCATAAAGATTCTGTGCAACCCGCATCGTGTGGCTGGCGGAAAAACCCAGCTTCCGGGCGGCTTCCTGCTGCAAGGTTGAAGTAGTGAATGGCGGCTGGGGGTTGCGGGTTACCGGCTTGGTTTCAACCGAATCGACGGTGAAATGTGCCGCCTCTACCGCCGCACGCGCCGCCTCCGCATCGCCTTCCACACCGATGCTCAGCTTGTCGAGCTTCTCGCCCTTATAGCGAATCAGGCGGGCCTCGAAGCCCTGCCCCTTATGCTCCATCTGCGCCGTGATCGACCAATATTCCTGCGCGCGGAATGCTTCGATCTCACGCTCGCGCTCTACGATCAGGCGCAGCGCCACCGACTGCACGCGGCCTGCGGACTTTGCCCCCGGCAGCTTGCGCCACAGCACGGGCGAGAGCGTGAAGCCGACCAGATAATCGAGCGCCCGCCGTGCGCGATAGGCATCGATCAGGTCGGTATCGAGCTCGCGCGGTTTGGCCATCGCCTCGGTCACCGCCGCTTTTGTGATCGCATTGAAGGTTACGCGCTCAACTGCCTTTGGCAGCGCCTTTTTATTCTGCAGAACCTCCTGCACATGCCAGCTGATCGCCTCGCCCTCGCGGTCGGGGTCAGTCGCCAATATCAGCTTGTCGGCCTTCTTCGCCTCGTCGGCGATGGCTTTCAGCTGCTTCGCCTTGTCGGGATAATTGTCCCACAGCATGGCAAAGCCGTTATCCGGATCGACCGAGCCATCCTTGGGCGGCAGGTCGCGGACATGGCCATAGGAGGCCAGGACCTTGTAACCGGGCCCCAGATATTTCTCTATTGTCTTTGCTTTGGCGGGTGATTCGACGACAACTAACTGCATGATGTTTTGACTGTTTTCCTGCTCTCTCGCGTATGCGTATAGGCTGGGGGGTGTTTCGGGGGTGCGTCAAGTGGCTTTTTTCAGGCGGTCAGTCGCACCTTTGCACCTGCCCCGCGTTCAAGCTTTCCGGCCAGTTCATATTCCAGAAGGACCGACTGCACGAGCGGAGATGAAAGCCCCGATTGACGAACAATTTCATCGACCGCGACAAAACTCATCCCCAGCAATTCGGCAACGGCATTGCGTTCAGGGTCGCCAGCTTCTGTGATTTGTGTCGGCATGATCGCCTGCGGCCTCGATGTCATGCGTGTATCCATGGGGCGCACCAGCTCGGCGATTTCGCTGCCATCCTGCACCAAAGTAGCGCCCTCCCGGATCAACTGGTTACAGCCCCTCGCCCGCGGATCGAGCGGCGAGCCGGGAACTGCCATAACCTCTCGCCCATATTCGCCCGCCAGCCTTGCTGTGATCAGCGATCCCGATTTTGGCACTGCCTCGACGACTACGGTTCCTAGGGCGAGCCCAGCAATGATTCGGTTCCGATGTGGGAAGTGGCGCGCGCGGGGTTCGGTGCCTGGCGGCATTTCTGCGATCAGCAGTCCTTTTTCGGCTACCGCACGCTGCAAGTCGACATTTTCGGGCGGATAGGCAATGTCGATGCCACCTGCAATAACGCCGATCGTGCCGCTATCGAGCGAACCCCGATGCGCAGCCGTATCGATGCCGCGCGCCAGGCCCGATGCGACCACAATATCGGAATCACCAAGTTCCAGCGCAAGATTGCGCGCAAATCGGCATGCTGCCGCCGAAGCATTGCGCGCGCCCACCATGGCGACCACCGGCTTTGCCGCGAGATCCAGATTGCCGAGCACCATGACAGCAGCAGGGCCATTGTCGATTTCGGCCAGCAGCGCGGGATAGACTGGATCGTCCAGAAAAATATGCCTCGCGCCGAATTTCGCTGCATACGCTAGTTCGCGGTCGATATCGGCCTCTGGCGCCGCCCTGAACCGTCCGCCGCCGCGTTTCGCCAAATCGGGCAAGGCCTCCAGCGCGGCCTCTGCGCTACCAAAGCGGGCGATTAGCTGGCGGTAGCTCACCGGCCCGATATTTGGCGAGCGGATCAGCCGCAGTCTGGCAAAGCCCTCGGACACAGCTTTATTTCTGTCCAATCTTTGGTTCGGTTCCAGCGACCAAGCGGCGGATATTGTCGCGATGCTTCCAGAAAACGATCAGGCTGCACGCCGCCAGCACCAGTATCCAGTCATACCGACCCGATGCCCACGCCAGCACCGGCGCGATGCCAGCGGCCACCAGCCCGCCCAGCGAGGAAATGCGGGTTAGGAGCAAAACGCCAATCCACACCAAGCCATAGCCAAGCCCCAGAGGCCAGGAGAGGCCAAACAGGATGCCCGCATAGGTCGCCACGCCCTTCCCGCCCCTGAAACCCAGCCACACCGGGTAAAGATGGCCGAAAAAGGCAGCCGCTGCCGCGACAATCTCGGTGCCCAGAAACAAGTGCCGGGCAAGTAGTACCGCGGCCGTGCCTTTCAACAAATCGAGCAACAACGTCAGCGCCGCTAGCGACTTGCGCCCAGTGCGCAACACATTGGTCGCGCCGATATTGCCCGAGCCGACTTCGCGGATATCGCCCGCCCCACCCAGTTTCGTGAGGATCAGGCCAAAGGGAATCGAACCGAGCGCATAGCCCAGCAGAGCTGCCAATAGCGGTTCCCACCCTGCCATGCTATTTTCCTTTTCCTGATTTGTTCCGTCCTTATCGACTTTGCCAGCAAGGCTCAATGGCGATTGTGTCGCGCAAGCCTCGGCACTATCAGCGCGCCATGATCGACGCCGTGCAGCCCATCATATTCCTGGACACCGGGATCGGTGGCCTCTCGGTTTTTGCAAAGGTTCGCGTTGCCCTGCCCAACGCTGCTTTCATCTACGCGGCGGATTATGCTGGGATCCCCTATGGTGAAAAGACCGAGATGGAGGTGGCGACGCGGGTTTGTGCATTACTGGGACGGCTTTCGGAACGCTATCGCCCGCGTTTGATCGTGATTGCCTGCAATACTGCGTCGGTTATCGCGCTGGCCCATGTTCGGGCCGTATTGGGAGTGCAGATTGTCGGCACGGTTCCTGCGATCAAGCCTGCTTCGCTGGCAACACAGACCGGCGTTTTCGGCTTGCTGGGTACCAAGGCTACGATCCGCCAGCCCTATGTCGACCGGCTGGAAGCAGAGTTTGCCCAAGGCAAGATCATGCTCCGCCATGCCGCTCCCGATCTGGTTTATGTGGCAGAAGCCAAATTGCGCGGCGAGATGCCAGACATTCAGGTATGCCGCGATGCGATCAGCGGATTGATCGGGCAGTCGGGCGGCGACCGGCTCGACGCTATCGTGCTGGGCTGTACCCATTTCCCGCTGGTCAAGGCCGAACTCGCGCAAGCCGCCCGCGATCTGGGGCATCAACGGGCGATCAGCTTTGTCGACGGCTCCGGTGGCATCGCCCGCCGCGTCGAGCATCTGACCCAAGGCCAGCCTTGGCCTGAAACGCCGCCGCCAGGCCTGTTCGTCACCACTGGACCGCTTGCAGACGTCGAGCGCTATCGCCCCCAACTCACCGCTTATGGCCTAACGGAAATACAGTCACTCTGATCGATATTTGCGAATCGTTCGCGCTGGATTTCTACCTTTTGCCAGACTATGGGGCGGAAATTCCGTACAGGCTGAGCTTGCCATGAATTACGATATGGTTTTCGACAAGGCTATCGACCGGCTACATGCCGAGGGCCGGTACCGCGTGTTTATCGACATTTTGCGCA
>CAZSJE010000059.1:7070-11599 GCA_964606835.1 uncultured Sphingorhabdus sp. | reverse complement strand
GCCTAATCTGCTCCCAACAAAGGAGCAAATCATGTCTGTCCATCTTTCCGCCAAGCAATTCCAGGATGTCGCCAATCGCGTTGTCATCCCCAATGTCCGTCAAGATGTTGACCGCACCTTCGAACTGCCGACGCGGCTCTATGTCGCCACGATCGGCCTCTATTTCGCCTTTCTTGCTGTCATGGCCATCGGTTTCCAGACTCGCGAGATGATCCTGCCGATGGCGATTTTCGTGATCTATATCGTCATGGCCTTCGGTGTCCCCGCGCTGTGGGTCCGCATGAAGCCCGACAATGACAGTGAGGCACTGGGCTGGGCAGAATTTTCAGAAAACGGCATCGTCACCATGACCGGCGTGACGCGGGCCAAGGATGCTACGGCGCAAGTGCTGGTGCTTCCGGTCCTGATTTTCTTCTGGGGTGCAGCGACGGCAACGATTGCGACGGTCGTCAGCTAGCCGCTTCCTCCAGTGCAGGCGCGTCGCGGATTTCGACCCCGCGCGCGCCTTGCCGTTTGATAAGGCCGCCTTTTTCGAGACCCGAAAGCTGGCGGCTGACGGTCTCGATCGTCAGGCCCAGCAGGCTGGCAATGTCGGCGCGGCTCAGCGGAAGCTCGAATGTCGCGGCCGAGTGACAGGATGAATCGCTGGCCGATTTGGCAAAGGCCAGAATCAAGCCTGCGACCTTGGCTCTTGCCGAGCGCCTGCCCTTCAGATCGAGCAAAGTGCGCGCCTCCAGCAATTCTTCCGAGGACCGGCGCAGCAGGGCAGCTGACAATGCCGGGAAGCGCGCCACCGCCGCTTCATAGTCGCTGCGGGTGAACAGGCACAATTGGCTGTCGGTCAGCGCAACGATGGTGTGATGCGCAACCGGTGCGAACATTTCCCCCACAAAGCCTGCCGGATGCACCACCGACAAAATCTGTTCCTGCCCTTCGGCATCGATGCTGGAAATTTTGAGCGCGCCCGAAACCAGCGTAGCGCAGGCGATATTGTCGTCGCCTGCTGCCATCACCGTTTGACCACGCCGGAAATCGCGGTGCCGCCCCATGGCCGCAAGCTGCGCGCGCTCCGCCGGATCCAGCGCGGCACAAGCGGCGCTGTCTCGCACCGGGCAGGTTTCGCAGGGGAGCGGCAATATGGTCATGGCACCAGCACGGTATCTAATGCTTCGGGCAGCGTTTGGGGATAGTCCAATATATAATGCAGCCCCCGGCTTTCATGCCGCGACAGTGCAGATCGGATGATCAGGTCGGCGACCTCCACCAGATTGCGCAACTCGATCAGGTCCGGCGTCACGCGGAAGTGGCTGTAATAATCCTCTACCTCCTGCCGCAGCAGATCGATGCGGTGCTTGGCACGCTCCAGCCTTTTGGTGGTGCGGACGATGCCGACGAAATTCCACATGAACTGCCGGATTTCCCGCCAGCATTGCGCGATCACAACTTCCTCGTCGCTGTCGGTGACCCGGCTTTCATCCCATGCCCGGATCGCTGGAGGGGTCGGCAAGCTGTCCCAATTGGCGTCGATGTGCGCGGCGCAGGCATCGCCAAAAACCAGGCATTCGAGCAGCGAATTGGAAGCCAGCCGGTTTGCGCCGTGCAGCCCACTTTGCGTGACCTCGCCTGCGGCATAGAGCCCCGGCGCATCTGTGCAACCGTCCAGATCGACCAGCACCCCGCCGCACGTATAGTGCTGCGCCGGTACTACCGGAATCGGTTCCCTGGTAATGTCGATGCCCAGCGCGATCAGCTTCTCATAGATGTTGGGGAAATGCCCCCGTACAAATTCTGCTGGCTTGTGGCTGATATCGAGATGGACATAGTCGAGGCCATCGCGCTTGATCTCGGCGTCGTTGGCGCGGGCGACTATGTCGCGCGGGGCGAGTTCGGCGCGCTCGTCATATTCCGGCATATAGCGGTGGCCGGTTTTCGGGTTCTTCAATATGCCGCCTTCGCCGCGCACTGCTTCGGTAATCAGGAAATTCTTGACCTCCAGATTGTAGAGGCAGGTCGGGTGGAACTGCATCATTTCCATATTGGAGATACGGCAGCCCGCGCGCCAGGCCATTGCAATGCCATCGCCCGTGGCGCCGCGCGGCGCAGTGGAATAAAGATAGGTACGCCCTGCTCCGCCGGTCGCCAATATGGTCGCGCGCGCAGTGAAAGCCTCAACCTTTCCGCTTGCCCGGTTCAGCGCATAGACTCCGTGAATTGCGCCGCTGGTCGAAAAAGTCTCGGCATGGCGTCCGCTGATCAGGTCGATGGCGACCATATCGGGCACGAGGGTGATGTTCGGATTGGCCTTGGCCGCGCTTTCCAGCGCCTGCTGCACCGCCCAGCCGGTCGCGTCGTTGACATGCACGATCCGCCGATGGCTGTGCCCACCTTCGCGGGTGAGATGCCAATCCTTCCCGTCAAGATTGAATGGCACCCCTAGGTCGGCCAGACGCTGGATTGCTGCGGGCGCATTTTCGACGACAAATTCCACGGTTTCGCGCCGGTTGAGGCCAGCGCCTGCCACCATCGTATCCTCGATATGGCTTTCAAAGGTGTCGCCGGGTTCCAGCACAGCGGCGATGCCGCCTTGCGCCCAAGCCGTCGCGCCATCGGACAGTGCGCCCTTGGCAAGCACTAGGACCTTTCGTTTCGTTGCCAATTGTAATGCCGCCGTCAGCCCGGCCGCTCCCGATCCGATGATGATGACCTCTGCCTGATGCATAGCCCCAATTGTGACCTTAGCCGGTGAAAGTCAAACAGGCGGAATCTGACTGCGAAGCATTAGGGTGAAATCCCGTAGAGTCAGCAGCTTGAAAGACAAGTCTGCAATAGCCATTTGCCAACCGGGATGGAGGGTTCTCGGCTAACGCGCCGGTTGAACCCAGCGCGTTGGCTTCGTTGAACAGGAGCCAATTGTATGAAAGTTGTTTTGAAGTCCCTGCTGGCCGGCGCAGCCGCTATCGCATTCTCCCCCGCCGCGATGGCGCAGGAAGAGCAGGGGAAAATCCAGGTCAAACTGCTTGCGACCTACGTCGATCCGGACGCGAGCATCACGCGCGTCAATGTCAACGCCGCCGGGGTTCCGGCAGGCACCCAGACAAGGGCCGACACCAATGTGACACCGACCGCAGCAATCGAATATTTCGTTTCGCCCAATTTCTCGATTGAGACGATCGCAGGCGTGACGCAACATGATGTTGTCGGCGCCGGGGCCCTTGCCGGAGCGCAGCTGATCTCAAATGCCAGCATCATTCCAGCGACCGTCACCGCTAAATATCATTTCGATCTGGGCAGCGGTATAAAGCCCTATATCGGCGCAGGTCCCAGCTATTTCCTGATTTTCGGGGAAGACCCGGACAGCAGTGCGCGCGCCTTGGGAGTGACGCGGGTCGATTTGTCGAATGATTTTGGCGCAGCGTTGCAGGCAGGCGTCGATATCGGCCTTAACGATCGCGGCCTTGGGCTCTCGGTCGATGCGAAGCGCTATTTCATGGATACTACCGCGCGGTTCTTCGCGGGCAACACGCTGGCCCTCAGCACCAAGCATGAACTCGACCCTTGGGTCGTCAGTGCCGGTCTCAGCTACCGGTTCTAATAGGTAAGGCCCCTCCTTGCAAGGGGGGGCCCTTACCCCCCGCTACTGCTTGTCAACCTGAGGAATACATCCTCAAGGTCAGCTTCTTTGGTGGTCACATCGATAATCCCCAACCCCATGCCCTGCACAGCCGCCAGCACATCGCCAGCGTTCATGCGGTCTTTGTTGTAGGTAATTTCCACGGTCCGATCCGATATTTTTTCGGCTTTTTCGAATGCTTTATGAGCCAGAGCTTCGACAACATCCCGGTCCAGCGTCAGCACCACCGCCTTTTCACGCGCCATTCCGACCAGTTCGCGCGTCGGCTTATTGGCGATCAGCTTTCCATGGTTGATAATCGCGATTCGATCGCACAGCTGCTCTGCTTCCTCCAGATAATGGGTGGTCAGCACCACCGTCGTCCCCGCCTTGTTGAGTTCGACGACATATTCCCAAAGCTGTTGGCGCAATTCGATATCGACGCCTGCGGTCGGCTCGTCGAGCACAATTACCGGCGGCGAATGCACCATGGCCTTCGCCACCAGCAACCGTCGTTTCATGCCCCCAGAAAGCGTCCGCGCATAGGCATCCGCCTTGTCCTCCAGCCGCACCGCTTTCAGCAACTCCATTGTTCGCCGCGCAGTCTTGGGAACGCCGTAAAGCCCGGCCTGTAGTTCGAGGGCCTCGCGCGGCGTGAAGAAGGGATCGAACATAATCTCTTGCGGCACGATCCCAATCGACGCTTTTGCGTTGCGCGGGTTTGCATTGATGTCGAAACCCCAGATCGAGGCCGATCCGGAAGTCTTGCGAACAAGCCCTGCCAGGATATTGATCAAGGTCGATTTTCCAGCGCCGTTCGGCCCTAACAACCCGAAAATCGCGCCACGTTCTACCTCGAAACTTACGTCGTCCAGCGCCCGCTTTCCCGTGTCATAGGTTTTGCAGACGGCGTCGATGG
>CAZSJE010000059.1:0-6970 GCA_964606835.1 uncultured Sphingorhabdus sp. | reverse complement strand
GTCACCCCCGGCGAATTCATCAAGGTTGAAGATCTGGACTTCGGCGTCATCCTGTCGGGTATGACCGCCGGGACGGTGGTGGTGGCTCCGACCGGCGCGAGGACCAAAACCGGTGGCGTGACGCTGGTGGGCAATTCGCATCACCCTGCTGAGTTTGCCGGACGAAAGCCGGGCAATGGCAACCCGCCGGTGCGTATCTCGGTCGGGAGCAACACGATCCAGCTTACCGGCCCCGGCGCTCCGATGACGGTCAGCCTGTTTCGCGGCAACACCAATCCGACAACGGCATTTACGGCCACTCCGCGCAATTATCAGGTGCAGGGCCAGTCCAATGGAACGTTCGAACTGAGGGTCGGCGCAACGCTTTCGGTCGGTGCCAATCAGGCCCCCGGCACCTATAGCGGCACCTGGACGCTGACGCTGGACTATCAATAGATTTTACAAAAAAATGCAGATTACCCGTCCGTTAACCATATTCGCTTAGCAACTGGGTGAGACATGGCTGCGAAAGCGATTGGCATGTGCGGGGCAAAAACAGCGAAATGGCTGGCGGGATCGGCTGTGGCTACCATGGCGATGCTGGCTGCGGCAACGCCTGTCCATGCCGATCAGGCAACGGCTGACGCACAGATCGCCATTGTCCGTCCCCTGGAATTCATCCGCGTTGAAAATCTGGATTTTGGCCGGGTCATTCGCGGTTCTACGGCGGGCACCGTAACCATTGCGCCGGATGGCACGCGGACCAGAACCGGCGGTGTCACGCTGATCGGCACCGATTTTCAGCCTGCCGAATTTGCCGGCATGGGAACCAACAACCAACGCGTCGACATCTCACTTGGTGCCAACAGCATTTTCGTAACCGGGCCGGGCGCCCCGATGCGCGTTCGTACCTTTGTGATCGGCAGCACCCCGACGGCGATATTGACCACCACACCGCTTCGCTTTCGCATCAACTCGCCCACCGGAATATTCATTTTCCCGGTCGGCGCGACGCTTGAGGTCGGCGCGAATCAGGTGCCGGGGACGTATAGCGGAACCTGGACAGTCACGCTTAACTATCAATGATCAGTGCCGTTGCGCCGCGCTGGCCGCTTTGCTAACGGCGCAGCCATGACCGACGCACCCGAAACCATCCTTGTCAGAAGCCGCCGGATTTCCTGCGATGGCAGCGGCGAAGGCGTACCGCCAGCGCTGGGCCATCCCAAGGTCTGGCTGGAGATCGACGAGACCGGAGCGGTGGAATGCGGCTATTGCGACCGGCGCTTTGTGCTGGTCGGCGGCCCGGCCGATAATGGCAAGATTGGCAAGAAAGGCTGATCGCCCTTTCGTTCGCGGCTTAAAGCCCTATATCGGCGCAATGAGCATCACCGATCCGCGCAGCTTCCTCTATCAACCCGGCCTACTCGATCCCGACGGCGCATTGCGGATTACCCGCGATGCGCTGAAAGCGTGCGACGATGGCGAGCTTTACCTGCAGTATAGCGCGACCGAAAGTTTCGGTTTCGACGATGGCCGGTTGAAAACCGCCGACTATTCGACCGGATCGGGTTTCGGCCTGCGCGGGGTGTCGGGGGAAATGACCGGCTTTTCCCATGCCAATGATTTGAGCGAAGCCGCGATCCGCCGCGCGGGCGAAACGCTGCAACTGCTCGACCCAGCCAAAGGCCAGCCAGCACCGCCGCCGCAGAAAAACAACCGCCACCTCTACACCGACGGCAACCCGCTCGACCTGGTGCCGTTCGCGCGCAAGGTGGAGCTGTGTCAGGCAATCGACACTGCCGCCCGGGCACGCGATCCGCGTGTGGCGCAAGTATCGGCAACTCTGGCAGGAAGCTGGACGGTGGTCGAAATCGTTCGCGCCGATGGCTTCGTCGCCACCGATATCCGCCCGTTGGTTCGGCTGAATGTCAGCATCGTTGTCGAGGAAAATGGACGCCGCGAATCAGGCAGCTTCGGCTTTGGCGGGCGCTATCTGTACGATAGTTTGTTCGACGAGGCGCAGTGGAACCGCGCAATTGACGAGGCACTGGCACAGGCACTGGTAAACCTCAGCTCGGTCGATGCGCCCGCGGGCGAGATGACGGTGCTGCTTGGCCCCGGCTGGCCTGGCGTGCTGCTGCATGAAGCGGTCGGCCACGGACTGGAAGGCGATTTCAACCGGAAGGGCACATCTGCGTTCAGCGGCAAGATTGGGCAGCGCGTGGCCGCTCCGGGCGTCACCGTGGTCGACGACGGCACGATGATTTGGGAGGATGGGGCAGCCCGGCGCGGCTCGCTCTCGATCGACGATGAAGGCACGCCGACGCGCGAGAATGTGCTGATCGAGGACGGCATATTGAAAGGCTATATGCAGGACCGGCTGAACGCGCGGCTGATGGGTGTAGAGCCAACCGGCAACGGGCGCCGCCAATCCTACGCCCACGCGCCGATGCCACGCATGACCAACACCTTCATGCGCGGCGGCAATGACGATCCGGCCGAGCTTCTCAGCCGCGTCAAGGACGGCATTTTTGCCAAAAGCTTTGGCGGCGGACAGGTCGATATCGTCTCGGGCAAATTCGTCTTCAGCTGCACCGAAGCTTACCGCGTCAAAAATGGCAAGCTAGGCGACCCGATCAAAGGCGCAACGCTAATCGGCGACGGCCCAACGGCAATGAACAAGGTAATCGGTATCGGCAACGACATGGCGCTTGATGAAGGCATTGGCGTCTGCGGCAAGGGCGGACAAAGCGTGCCTGCCGGCGTCGGCCAGCCCACCACTTTGGTCAGCGCGCTGACCGTGGGCGGGACTGCGGCGTGACAGCCCGATGACCCCGGCGCGGTACAGCCGCAGCGCAATGGCGCTGCACTGGCTGATCGCCGCGCTGATGGCTTTCCAGTACGGGCTGGGTGAAGCATTCGCGCATATGCCGCGCGGCAAGGCGCTGTTCGATGTGGCGCAATTCCATAAATCGATCGGCATTACGATCCTTCTGCTGACGCTGCTGCGATTGGCTGTGCGCCTGTGGAAGCCGCGCCCGACGCTGCATGCCGACCACAGCTGGGCGACATGGGCTGCAAAGCTCGTCCACTTCGGATTCTATTTCGTGTTGCTTGCCGTGCCGCTGACCGGCTGGCTGGCAGCCTCGACCTCCCGGCTGGATATCCCGACTGTCTTGTTCAACACAGTGCCGTGGCCCGATTTTCCCTTTGCCGACCATGGCTGGCATCAATGGGCGGAGGACGCACATGAATTGTTGTCGAAGCTGTTTCTACTGCTGTTCGCGCTCCACATTATTGGCGCATTGCGGCACCAGCTGTGGCTGAAAGAGACGATGATCGAGCGAATGCTGCCATTGGCCAAGCTTTCGCCGACAGGTGGTGCCACGTTGATCGCCGCCTTGGCAGCGGGCGCATTTGTCCTGATGCAGCTGGGCCAAGTGCCCGGGATTGCGCCAAGCGCCCATATGGCCCCCGAAACGGGTAAGACGCCACAACAACCGGCCCCCACCGCATCGGTGGCGAAAACGGCGGCCCCTGAAGACCCAGAACCGGAGCCGGAGGACAAGGCCGAAGAGCCGGTCGACCCCGATGCGATCCCGGCGGGCGAAACGCCCAAATGGACCATGGCCCCGGGCGGGCGGCTGGGATTCTCAACCGCTTATGCCGGTTCGCCCATCGATGGCAGTTTTGGCAATTGGAGCGCCGATATCCGCTTTAATCCCGATGCGCTGGCGAAGTCGCGGATCAGCGTTACGATCCAGCTGGCCTCGGCCTCCAGCGGTGATGCGGAGCGCGATTCGACGCTGAAGGGTAGCGATTTCTTCAACACCGCCGCCCACCCGCGCGCGACGTGGACGTCTGGCAACATCCGCCATCTGGGCGGCAACCGCTACCGCGCCGACGGTATGCTGAACCTGCGCGGCATCAGCAAGCCCGTTCCAATCACCTTCACCCTGAAGATCGACGGCAAGGACGCCCGCGTTTCCGGGAGCGCATCGCTGCGCAGGCTTCTGTTCGGCATCGGCCAGGGAGACTTTGCGGGGACCGGCGATTTGCCTGATGCCGTGTCAATCGGCTTTAACTTCCGCGCGCGCAGGGCTTGAACGCCCACAGGCTTGACATTTTGTTCTTTTTATGTTCTAATTGGGAGATAGAGGCGAGTCCCGCGGTGAAGATGAAGCGCAAAGGAAAAAAGCTGATTCTGTGTAGAAAGTGTAGAAAGTCGGGATGACAACAGCCAATATCTTCCTGTAGGGAGGCGTTAACAGGAACAAGGGTCGCACCAGTTCACTTTTCGGGAGACCGGACGATGCGACGTTATGCCTTGATCACCTCTGCCACCATTTGCTGCGCCTTTGCGATAGCTACTAGCAGTTCCGCCCAGAAGACCACTGGCCCCAAAGCCCGCTATGAAATGGACGTCCAGACCATGTCGGGCATGGGCATGGGCGCAATGATGGGTGGCGGCTTGGGCGGTCTTTTCGGCGGTGGGGGCGACAATTACATGCTCGATCTGCGACTGCAATCGACGGTCCCTGCCCCGGCGCAACCCGAAAAGGGCGATCACTTTTTCCTGCCCGCAGCCAAGATGGGCAAGTCGGTACCGCTCCTCGGCAGCGTTCCGGGGACCGCCGAACGCACCCCACGTGACTATGATCGCAGCGGCGTGCCAGAAAAGCCCAAGGGCCGCATCCTGATATTCTGGGGCTGCCATGAGGTTGCGCCGAAGGGACAGCCCTTCATCATCGACTTCGCCAAAATGCCGACAGCGCAGATGCCGAAAAACTTCCCGCAACAGATGGAGCGCTATGAAGCGGAGGCGCGCGCGCGCGACGACAATGCGGCGTGGTGGCCGAATGAAAAAGGCGGCAAGCAACCCAAATCTGGTTCGTCACTGATCGGCGAGCATCGGGTGACCAGCAATTTCACCCCGGCTATCAATTTCAGCCTCGTCAACACCTATATGGCTGCACTGAATGTCGCCACCAATGATGGCGGCGCGCCAATATTGCTCAACTGGAACAGCGTGCCGACCGCAACTGGCTATGCCGCCTGGGCCATGGGCGGGATGGAGCGTGCCGGACAGGGCGGCGACATGGTGATGTGGACGTCGGCCAACAATCGGGACTTTGGCGAAGGCATGGGCTGGCTCTCGCCCGCCGAGGTGCAGAAACAGATCGGCCTGAAAAATGTGATGCCACCATCGCAAACAACCTGCGCGATTCCGGCCGAGGCCAAGAACGCAGCGGGTGGCATGATGTTCGGCAGCATGAACGCCTTCGGCCCCGAGGAGAATTTCGCTTTCCCGCCCAAGCCCGCCGACCCCAAGGCCGTGTGGAACATCGAATGGACCGCAAAGGCGCGGTTCAAATCCTTCGCCAGCTTCATGACCGGCATGGGCGGTCGCGGTGGAATGGGCGGCATGGATGGCGGAACGCCTCCGGAGCCCAAAAAGAAAAAGCCCTGCAAGGGGCCGTTCGGTGTGCCGATTCCGGGGACCAGTTGCTGAGGTTGCCATGCGCGGCCTTATCCGCCAAGGTTGAGGCATGGCAGAATTCACGGACACGCTGACTGAAAAGCATATCGAGATGATCGGCAAACAGCCGGTCTTCTTCACCGCAACCGCTGCGGCGGATGCGCGGATCAACCTCAGCCCCAAAGGTTATGATGCCTTCCGCGTTCTCTCGCCAAGCCAAGTCGCCTATCTGGATTTGGCGGGTTCCGGAAACGAGACGCATGCGCATCTGGCGGCGGATGGACGCATTACCCTGATGTTCTGCAATTTCGATCGGCCCGCGCTGATCCTGCGCATTTACGGCAAGGGCCGCCCGGTCTTGCCGCAGGATGGGGAGTGGGATGCCCTCGCATCGCATTTCACCATCTTCCCCGGCACGCGGCAAATCTTCGTCATCGATGTCGAAAGCGTCCAGACCAGCTGCGGCTGGGGCGTGCCCTTCATGACGCTCGACCGCGAGCGCGAGACGCTGAAAAAGGCGCATGCCGGGTTGCCAGAGGCCGACTGGCTGGCAAAGGCAGCAGGCCGCAACAAAAGCATCGACGGCCTGCCCACGCGCGTCACCACCCGCTATTTCGGACCTGAAGCTGGCCCTGGCAATGGCTGATCCCAACAGCGCCATCCCCGGATTGCGCGAAATGAGCGGTGGCAGCAATTTCGACCCCCGCCTCGCCATCCAGTTGATGGGCAAGATCGGCCATGGCGGCTTTCTGGGAATGGACTATGTCGCGCATGGTGAGGACTGGGTCGAAGTGGGTCTTGACTGGCGCGCCGATCTGGTCGGTGATCCCGATACCGGCGTGCTCGCTTCTGCCGTGGTGATAAGCCTGCTCGACAATGCCACCAGCATGTCGATCTGGACCAAGCTGGGTGAATTCCGCCCGCAAGTAACCATGGACCTCCGGCTCGATTATCTCCGCCCCTCGCCCAAAGGGGCGCGCGTTTTCGGGCGCGGCATATGCTATCATCTGACACACAGCATCGGCTTTGTCCGCGGCATCGCGCATAATGGCGACATCAATGACCCGCTGGCCCATGCCTCCGGTACCTTTATCCGAGTGGGAGACCGGGTCGGATGAGCAATAGCTCGCTAAAATTGCCGCCCTATGCCGATGCACTCAACATGCGGATCGAAGGGCTGCATGACGGGTCGCCGTTGCTGATCATGCCCTTTGACAACCGCGTACAGGGCCGCCCCGGCTTCCTGCATGGTGGCGCGATATCAGGCTTGCTGGAAATGGCGGCAGTCGCAGCACTCAGCCACGCCCTGCGCGAGGCGGACAACCCGGCAAGCTTCAAGCAGGTCAACGTCACCGTCGATTTCATGCGCGGCGGGACGCCGCAGGACAGTAAGGCCGTCGGCACGATCACCCGCATGGGCCGCACCATGGCCAATGTCGAGGCGCGCGCGTGGCAGGACGATCCCGCCAAGCCGATGGCCATGGCCACGCTGCACTATTTGCTGAAGCGGGG
>CAZSJE010000058.1:0-11637 GCA_964606835.1 uncultured Sphingorhabdus sp. | reverse complement strand
GGCACTGAAGAGCGACGGAGGAGATGGTCTTTTCGTTACCTCGCGCATAACGAAGCTGGTCCTGATCTTGGCTACATTGGGAAGATTGGCAAAATCTCTTCGGTAGATTTTGTAATAATCATCCAATGATCTAACGTGCAATACCATTAGAAAATCGGTTTCTCCTGAAACAAAGCAGCACCAAGTCACGGAATCAAAGTTTCGTACTGAATCTTCAAATGCAACAAGTGCTTCGGATGATTGGGAATTTAGTTCTATTGATACCAGAACTGTCATGCCAAGTCCCGCTTGCACCATATCAACATTGACTGAGTAACCTTTTATAAGGCCCCCTTCCTCCAGAAGTCTTCGGCGCCTCGCCACAGCGGTGCTAGATAGGCCGACTGTTTCACCGAGAGCAACGTCTGTTGCCCGACCATCGGCACTGAGCGCCGCAATGATTCGTCGATCCAAAGCATCGACCTGTGATTCTTTGATATCCATCAATAATTCCTAAATTTGCGCAGGATTCCGTACAATTGATACTGGATTCTATCAGAAATTGCCCAGATATCATATGATATATGTGATATCAAATACCGAAGTACGGATCGCATGTCCGCTCGTATGAGAACGGGGCATGAGGAAAAGGGAGGGAATTTATGCTAATGAAGTCGTCTCAGTGGTTGCTCGCGGCGTCAGCAGTCGCGTTAGTTATGTCGACTTGCTCACAAGCGCTTGCTCAAACTGACGGAAAGGATAATCCGCAAACCCCGCCCGAAGCGCCAGATTCAATCACCAAGACGGTCGAGGAAGAGAGCGCGATTGTCGTTACCGGCTCCCGCCTTCCGTCCGAATTTTCGACAACGACTCCGGTCCAGGTCCTTAAGGTCGATGATGCGTCCGCCCGCGGAAACGCAACTGCCGCTGAAATCGTGGCAAAGGCAACTGCCGCGAGCGGCACGCAACAAATCAACAATCAATATTCGGCGACGGGGCCAGGCGGATCGGTCAACGTCGGCGGGGCCAATGTGTCCACCATCTCGCTTCGCAATCTCAGCCCGACCCGGACGCTTTCGCTCATCAACGGTCAGCGGATTGCGCCGTCGGGCACAGGTAGCCAGGTCGCCCCGGTCGACTTCAACGTCATCCCGTCGGTTGCCATTGACCGGGTCGAGGTACTGACGACCGGCGCGTCGTCAATCTATGGTTCGGATGCTATCGCCGGCGTCATCAACGTGATCACGCGCAAGGGCGGCGACGGGTTGGAGCTTAACGGTTTTGCTCGATTGCCAGAAATGACCGGCGGCAAATATATCCAGGCGAGCGGTTATTGGGGCCGCAATTACGAAAATTTTTACATTGGCGTCGGCGTCGAGTTTGACAAGCAGTACCAACTCAACATGAAGGATCGTCCGGAGACAGCATGCTCGCAGGCTTTCGTCTATGATCCGACCTCGGGTGCCCGTGTCGACGCGCTCGACAGGTCAGGCAATTTCCGCTGCTTTAATCATAATCCGACTGGCATCTTTTTTGACCAGTTCTTCTTTGGCGGTGCGTTCATACTTGACCCGGGCCGGGTCAATGGACCCTATCCGGCCGCGGCTCTGAATCTCCAGGTGCCCGGCAACCCCACGCTTGCGCCGCTTCTGGATTGGGTGCGGGCCAACCGGGCTGGTCGCCCTGATACCTATACATATTCGCCCAACACCAGCCGGGCATATGATGAATCGGATTCGATTTCGCCATTCCGCCGCATCAATGCCTATCTTTCTGCGGGCATTGAAGTTGGCAGTGACTCCGAATTCTATGTGAATGCGCTATACTCGAACCGTCAATCGGTTTCGAACAGCTGGTATTTTCTCTATCCGTTTCTGTCTGCTACCAATCCGAACAACAGCGTTGGCATCGCTCTGCGGACGATTAGCGGCGGCGGATCCACTGGCGACATCGGTCCGCAGATCGTCCGGCCCTTCCGGGCGGAACAAAGTGTGGATTTCTTCCAATCCACAATGGGACTGCGTGGAACCTTCGCCGGCGGGGCACTGGAAAACTGGAGATATGAAATCGGTGCAAGGCTTGGTCTGTCTCGCGGCACCTATGGACAGACATTCTACTATAATGACCGCCTGAATGCTGCCACAGCACCGGGAGTGGCCTGCGATCCCAGCCTGATCACCATCTCCGGACCGACGCCCTGCCTTTCGATACCTTGGCTGTCGAGGCGGTTTCTGGTTGATCAGAACTGGACCGAAGCAGAACGCACCTTCCTCGAGGGTTATGAAGAAGGTAAAACCAGCTACGACCAGTATGCGGTCGAAGGAAGCCTTTCCGGAACGCTGTTTCGTCTCCCAGCTGGCGATGTCGCAGTAGTCGGGGGCTTCGCCATCCGGACGGACGATCTGGATGACACTCCGGGTCTGAACGCTCGCAACCAGAACTACTTCGCATTCTCAACAGCCGGTCGCACAGCTGGCTCAGATACGGTCAAGGAACTGTTTGGCGAACTAGGCATCCCATTGATCGCCGACAAGCCGTTCTTCAAGAGTCTCCGTCTAACCGCATCGGGACGATACACACATTACCAATCTTACGGCTCGAACGCCACCTACCGGCTTGCTGCTGGCTGGGAAATCGCACCGGAATTGGCTGTCCGTGCATCCTACGGTACATCGTTCCGTGCCCCTAACATCTACGAACTGAATCTGGCGGATCAGACGTCCTTCTTTAACTATTTCGATCCCTGTTTCCGCTTTGGCGACGGTGCAAGCCCGACTGTGACGGCAAACTGCGTCGCCGAAGGCTTTGCGCCCGATTTCGCGCCGATCAATACCGGAATCCGGGCCGTCAGCGGCGGTGGTGCAGGGTTGCTGAAGGCGGAAACCTCTACCAATTTCAATGCTGGCATCATCGTTCGTCCAGGAATCGCCAACCTTCAGATTGCTGTCGATTACTATGATATCAAGGTAAAGAACGAAGTTGACACCTTTGGGGTCAATAACATTGCCACCAGTTGCTATAGTCTGTCAGGTCCACAACGAGATGTGTTCTGCCGATTGATCACGCGTGATCCGGTGACGCGCGCAATTACCCAGGTGACCAACCGTTACATTAACCTTTCCCAACAGCGTGCCCGTGGTATTGACTTTGCCCTGCAGTTCAATCTGCCGCTCGGAGGCGCAACCGATTTCGGGTTTGAACTGCGCGGCACACGAGCTTTGGAAAATTCGATTACGCGCGATGCCTTGAGTCCCAAGCTGGAGCGCAACGGTCTGTCCGGTTTCCCGAAGCTGACGGGATATGCAGAGGGACGCCTGACTTGGGGTAACCTGACCTGGAGCCTGGGTGCCAACTATATCGGCAAAGTTGATGATACGCCTTTCCTCGACAGCCAGGGAGCCTTCATTCCGGGTACAACTAATTTGCGGTTCTTTGGTGCTTATGCCGGCCGCAACCAATATGGCAATCCAAACGACTTTGCGATTGTGCGAGAATTGCTGTCGGTACCGGCACAGGTCATCGTTTACAGCTCAATCCGCTGGAAAATCCGCGACAAGACGACTTTACTCCTTGGAGTAGACAACCTGCTTGACCGGAGGCCGCCCGTCATAGGCGGAGACGCATTCACCTTCCGTATAGGATCGGTAGCCGGAAATCAGTACAATCTCACCGGACGCCAATTCTTCATGCGGATCAACCAGGGCTTCTGATGAGGACCGATAGCCGATCTGGGGTTTCGGGGCGGGTAGCCGTCCCCGATCCCTCAGTCCAGATATTGCAAGAGCGTGACAGCACAATCATTCAGATCGCTTGCGATTGCAGCTTTCGCTGATTTGGCATCGCGACGCCGCAATGCATTCAAGGCATTCCAATGATTTGGCATAGATTGAATCAGGCTTTCGTGATCAGGCATCATGAGCCGAACATAGGGTCCGATGCGCAACCATCGTTTCTCGATAAAGCTGATCAGTGTGAACAGCCTGCTGGATTGATAGATTGTTAGATGAAAATCCCAATTGGCAGACAGGTAGGCTTCAAGATCGTTCGCGTCCGCAGCTGCTTGCATGGCGATGCACGTTTCCTCAAGGTGATCAAGCTCTGCTGGCGTGATCTCGCCACTGGCCCGTTCTGCCGCCATGCCTTCAAGGAGGATACCGATATCTCGCAGCTCCAGATATTCCGCTCGCGTCATTTGCGGAATCATCAGGGTGCGTTTTGCGCCATGGGCAACAAGCGCGCCTTCGTTTTCGAGCCGTTGCAAGGCGCCGCGAACCGGCATTGGACTGGTCCCGATAGCCGATGCAATCGAACGAATTGTCAACACGGTGCCAGGCTTCATCAGCCCGCCCATTATCGCCCTACGAAGCTGGTCATAGGCCCGTTCCTGCAAGGAAGCACGGTCAAGAGGTGCAAAGCTTGGAGCGCGCGCGTGATGCGTTTCAATCGACAAAATTTCTGTATCACTCGCTGGCATAGGCAAAACCCAATTGTTGCAAATCATCGAACCCTTCAGGGTGCTGTATCCTTCAATCAATGCGCTGTTACACGCAAGCCATTCGTCATAATTCAGCAGAAAAACTAACAGGTGGGATTCATGGGTAAATTGAACTCGGTTATGGTCCTGGCTCTGCTGGCGGTAAACACCAGTCAGGTGGCCATCGCCCAGCAAGGTTACGCTGGCCAGCCCCAACAAGAAGCTCTGCGCCTGATCGATGGTTGGCTCGAAGCCTCTCGCGCCTACGATCAAGTTCCAGGCTTGGCTGCGGGCATCGTCGACGGAAATCGTCTGATCTGGTCAAAAGGCTATGGCACGACTGCTTTGGACAGCCAGGACAAAGTTACGCCTTCGACGATCTTCTCGATCTGCTCGATTTCGAAGGTCTTCACGGCGTTGTCTGTGATGCAGCTTAGAGACGAAGGGAAATTGGATATCGATGCCCCGCTTGAACAATATCTGCCATGGGCCAAGCTGAAACAAGGCGATCCATCTAGCGGACCGGTAACGCTGCGCGGCATTCTCACCCACTCTTCCGGCCTGCCGAGGGAAGCTGTGAATGAATATTGGGCCGGGCCCAATTTCCCGTTTCCCTCGCGTGAACAGCTGCGCGCCGGGATCGTTGGTCAATCCATGCTGTATCGTGCGCAGGAGCAATACCAATACAGCAACCTTGGAATAAGTCTGGCAGGCGAAGTCGTGGAGAAGCAGGGGAAAAAGCCATTTCTCGATCAGGTAAGCGCAAAAATCCTGGCTCCGTTAGGAATGACCGATACGACGGCACCTCTGCCGCTCGCTCTCTATGGCTCGCGCATGGCGATTGGTCATGGTGCGATCGGGCGCGATGGCCGACGTGAGCCACTAAAGCCGTTCGATACCAAGGCGATTACACCCGCTGCTGGGTTCGTGTCGACTGTCGATGATCTGGGCAAGTTCATCTTGTGGAATTTCAGGGTATTGGGAACCGGCAGCACCGAGCTGGTTTCTGCGGCTACGCTGCGTGACATGCAAAGAGTGCAGTATGTCAGCCCCGATTGGGAAATCACACGCGGCCTCGGCTTCGGCATATACCGTGTAGATGGCGCGACCTATGTCGGTCATAGCGGCGAATGCCCTGGCTATTTTTCTTCGATGATAATGAACCCGTCGAAAAAGACCGGGGTCGTGGTGATGATGAATGCGGCGCAGCCGACGCGACCCTATTGGCTGGGCATTCACAAGTTGCTCAATCGCCGCGGGACTTGGTCCTTTGGCGACAAATCCATTCCGGACAAGGATCTGGAGGCCTATGCGGGCCGCTATTCCCTTCAGCCATGGGGTTCTGAGGCTATCGTAGTGCCTTGGGGAGGTGGTCTGGCCTTCCTGAGTTTGCCGTCAAAGGATCCGAACGACGATCTCGACATTTTCAAGCCCACGTCGACCAAGGACGTCTTTCGTCGAGTAAGGCCCGATGAGACGGAGGCAGAGGAAGTCCGCTTTGAACGGGATAGTAACGGCAAGGTGGTGCGACTGGTTTGGCACGACAACCCCAACCAGAAGATCGATTGACCATAACGATGGCATCCTCCCCGCTTGTGGCAGCGGACGCACCGCTCAGCATCTCAGATCTATTCACAATTGGCATCGGTCCATCCAGTTCCCATACAGTCGGCCCGATGCGGGCTGCGGCGGACTTCGCCCAACGCGCAATCGCTGAAGGCAGGCCACAAGTCGTAACTTGCGAACTTTTCGGGTCGCTTGCGCTTACCGGACACGGCCATGCGACGGACATGGCAATTTTGGCTGGCCTATCGGGAAATTTGCCCGACAGCGTCCAACCCGACGACGCTAGGCGGACATGCAAACTGATCCGCAGTACTCAGGAACTGCGGTTGGCGGGGAAACACGATATCCGTTTCATCGAGGCGAAGCACCTGGTCTTTGCCAAAGGCAAATTCTTGCCCCAGCATGCCAATGCGATGCGATTCACGGCGCATTTCGAAGGTCAAACCGCCTTGACGGAGGTTTATTTTTCTATCGGTGGCGGGGCCATCGTCCGCGAAGGCGAGGCCGAGACGTCCCGGCCCAATCTCCGGCTTCCCCATCCATTTTCCTCAGGCGCCGCGCTGATCGCCTGCGCTGAGGCAACGGGTCTCAGCATTGCTGAGATCATGATGGCCAATGAGGAAAGCTGGCGCACATGCGAGGAAACAGAGGCCTTCCTCGATTCCGTTCGCCAAGCGATGTTGGACTCTATCGAGGCCGGGTGCAGTCAGGACGGTGAATTGCCGGGCGGCCTGAAGGTCAAGCGCCGCGCGAAAGCACTGCATTTAGCGCTAATCGCACGCGGTCCGCGAAGCGAACCTTCTCAGGTTTTCGAATGGGTCAGCCTCTATGCTCTTGCCGTGAATGAAGAGAATGCAGCCGGTGGGCGTGTAGTCACAGCGCCTACCAATGGCGCAGCCGGTGTCATCCCGGCCGTGCTGAAATATTATGAGGCTTTTGTTCCCGGTGCATCGCGCGAACGCTCGCGCGACTTTCTGCTGACAGCATCGGCCATCGGCTTCCTCTACAAGAAGCGGGCGTCCATCTCTGCCGCGGAAATGGGATGCCAGGGCGAAGTCGGCGTAGCTTGCTCCATGGCCGCTGCCGGGCTCGTTGCGGCGCTCGGCGGGACAGCCCGGCAGATCGAAAATGCCGCCGAAATCGGCATGGAACACAATCTTGGCCTGACCTGCGATCCGATTGGCGGACTTGTGCAGGTGCCGTGCATCGAACGAAACACAATGGGCGCTGTGAAGGCAATCAATGCCGCCTACCTCGCACTCCAAGGCAATGGCGACCACATCGTTTCGCTCGATGCGGTGATCGAAACCATGCGCCAGACCGGGGAAGATATGCGTTCCAAATACAAGGAAACAAGCCTTGGCGGCCTCGCCGTCAATGTCGTCGAGTGTTGAAAAGGGATAAAGATGAACGAGTTTTTTGAGAGGGGTCTGGCGGATGATCCGATTATTGCGGACGCTATCAGCAGGGAATTATCCCGGCAGTCCGGAGAAATTGAGCTGATCGCCAGCGAGAACATCACCTCTCCGGCCGTACTTGCGGCGCAGGGATCGATCCTGACGAACAAATATGCCGAAGGCTATCCCGGTCGCCGCTACTACGGCGGGTGCGCGCATGTCGATGTCGTCGAAGCAGCCGCCATAGAGCGCGCTTGCCGACTCTTCGGTTCTGCCTTTGCCAATGTTCAGCCGCATTCGGGCGCGCAGGCCAATGGCGCAGTGATGATGGCATTGCTGAAGCCAGGCGAAACCTTTCTAGGAATGAGCCTCGATGCCGGGGGGCATCTCACACATGGAGCAAAGCCAACTTTGTCGGGCAAGTGGTTCGCGCCCGTCCAATATGGGGTCCGCGCCGAAGATGGGCTGATCGACTATGACGATGCAGAGCGGCTGGCTGTCGCCCACAAACCAAGGCTAATCATCGCCGGGGGCTCTGCAATACCGCGCATCATCGATTTTGCTCGTTTCCGTCAGATTGCGGACAAGGTCGACGCGCTGCTGATGGTTGACATGGCCCATATTGCCGGGCTGGTCGCAGGCGGCGCTCACCCAAGCCCGTTTCCGCATGCACATGTCGTAACTTCCACAACGCACAAGACTTTGCGGGGTCCGCGTGGCGGAATTGTTCTGACCAACGATCCAGACACAGCCAAGAAGATCAATTCGGCAGTATTCCCGGGGCTGCAAGGCGGCCCGTTGATGCACGTGATCGCGGCAAAGGCCGTCGCATTTGGTGAAGCGCTGAAACCGGACTTCTCAGCTTACGCGCACCAGGTTGTTGCCAACGCGCGGGCCATGGGTTCGGCGCTTGTCGATAGAGGCTTCGACCTTGTGACAGGCGGGACCGATACACACATCATTTTGGCCGATCTGCGTAGCAAGGGTATAACCGGGAGGGCTGCGGAAGTCAGCCTGGAGGCCGCAGGCCTTACCTGCAACAAAAACGGCATTCCGTTCGACCCGCTTCCTCCAGCACAAACCAGCGGAATCCGTCTTGGCAGTCCGGCTGGGACAACACGGGGATTCGGGGAGCGCGAATTTGCACAGATCGGAAGTTTGATCGCCGACGTGCTCGATGGTCTTGCGCGCAATGGCGAAGACAATAGCAGCGCCGAGCAGGCGACAAAGAAAACAGTTTCACAGCTTACGCAGGCCTTCCCCATCTATGCTGCGGCGGCGGAAGCATAGTCGAACACAACATGAGCATTTCACGAATTTCGGAACAGTTTCCGGGAGGAAACATTGTTGTAGTCGAGATCGCTGCATGCAGCGCCGAGCTGCGCATTCGCGCGGATACGGGCGCGAGCTGGATGCAATGGTTCTATTTTTCGGTCGAGGCTGTACCCGGTGATGAACTGACATTGGTTATCGCGAACGCAGGTGATGCGACTTTTGCCACCGGGTGGCACGACTATGCGGCTCGTGTCGACGATGGCACCGTCGATGCATGGCGCTTGACGCATACCAGCTACAGCGATAGCCGGCTGACAATCCGGCACCGGATGAACACCGCGATTGCAAGATTCGCCTATTTTGCGCCGTTTGACCCTGCTCGCCACGAAATGATGGTGAGCAATGCAGGTGGGACGGTCGACCAGCTGACCACCAGCCCGGACGGCCATCCTATTGAACGTATACGCTATGGGAATGGGCCCAAGCAAATATGGATAACCTGTCGACAGCACCCGGGCGAAACCATGGCTAGCTGGTGGGCCGAAGGCGCGTTGATGCAGCTTGATCGAATGCTGGCTGATGCTGCGCCCCTCCTGGAGACGGCAACTATCCACCTCGTGCCGCTGCTCAATCCTGATGGAGCAATCCGCGGGAATTTGCGCGGCAATGCCTTAGGGGTGGACCTCAATCGGCAATGGAAGGAGCCGTCCATGGACCGCGCACCCGAAGTTGTTGCCGTGCTCCGCGCGATGGAAGCATCAGGGGTGGATATCTATTTGGACGTCCATGGTGATGAATGCGTCCGGCGGGTGTTCATCGACAGTTGCGAGGACCCTAACATTGCATCATCGCAACAGCTGGCGGGGGTGCGTCGCTTTCGAGACATACTGGCTGAACACACACCGGCTTTTCGCATGTTTGCTGGCTATCCGTCGAATTATGCCGGCGATGAGACAGGAACTATGGCAGCGCATGCCATTGCAGCTCGATTTGGAGCAATTGGCATGACTCTGGAAATGCCTTTCGGAGAATCAATCGATGTGCCCGACGACCGCTTTGGATGGTCTGCGGAAGCATCTACACGCCTGGGTGCAGTGTGTATTGAATCGCTCGCACAGTATTGCACTGGATGAGGTGTCTAGACGATGAGAATGTCAGGTGAAGCACTGGGCTTCCTGCAAACGGGCCGTCGCCAAAACTCAAAGAAACTCCTCAGAAATCACGCAATAAGCCGATTGGTTATTCGCATAGGGAAAAACCAGTGCCCAGCCACATCCCCACACCGCGCTTCGTTTCCCTTCATTGCGAACATCCTGAGCCACGCACCCAACAATGGCGTGATCAGGCATTGGCGCGAATCGAGTCGGATGCCATGCGCTCGTCAGACACACATCTGATCCGCGTCAATCTACCCAAATATCCAGGAATTACACTATATTTGAAGGACGAGAGTTCCCACCCAACCGGTAGCCTGAAGCACAGGCTGGCTCGTTCATTGTTTCTGTATGCGCTGTGCAACAACTGGTTGAGACAAGATAGCTGCATCATCGAGGCGTCGTCGGGTTCGACTGCGGTTAGCGAGGCATATTTTGCCCAGATGCTGGGATTGCGATTCATCGCGGTCGTGCCGGCAAGCACTGCTGCCGCGAAACTCGATGCGATCCGGTTCCATGGCGGCGAGATCCATATGACAGCAGATTCCAGCCAGGTCAGTCTCGCCGCGCAACGGCTCGCCGAGGAAACCGGCGGGCATTTTATGGATCAGTTCACTTATGCGGAGCGCGCGACTGACTGGCGAGGGAACAACAACATTGCCGAAAGCATCTTCTCCCAAATGTCAGTCGAGGAGCATCCGGTGCCACGATGGATCGTTTGCGGAGCAGGGACTGGCGGAACGTCCGCGACAATCGGACGATTCATCCGATATCGTCGTTTTGCATCGCAACTTTGTGTGGTCGATCCGCTTCATTCGGTCTTCCATCGCCACTATGCAAATCGGGACATCATAGCCGCCCCCAATGACAACTGCCCGCTAATCGAAGGGATAGGTCGTCTGCGCATTGAACCGAGCTTCGTACCCAGCGTTGTTGACCGCATGGTCGCGGTAGAGGACGCCGCCAGTATCGGCGCGATGCGTGCGCTGTCGGCCCGTCTCGGACGCCAAGTTGGAGGGTCTACTGGAACAAATCTATGGGCTTGCGCAGCGCTGATAAAGGAAATGGCGGACGCAGGAGACGAGGGCAGCGTTGTCACGCTGCTATGCGATGGGGGCGATCGTTATGGAAACACCTATTACGACGATGACTGGCTGGCAGAACGAGGGATCGGCTGGCACGATTTCGCGACCGAGATGGCACATTTTCTCTGCTAAACAGTGGCTTTTGGGCGCGAGAGTCCTGCATGTGATATTGTAAGGTTGACGATCTAGCGGGACATTGAGTGTTTGAGATTATAGCCTTTCGCGAAGCGCTTCATAGGGTGTTTTTCCATTGAAGGCTCCATGCGGTCGGTTGAAGTTGTAGAAGTTCTCCCACTCGCTGAGTTTGGCTTCGAGATCGACGTTGCCTTTGTATGACAAGAGCTGGTAAAATTCCTGCTGGTCGGAGCGATGGGATCGCTCGACCTTGCCGTTCAGTTGCGGGGTTCCGCGCTTGATATAGGCGTGACGGATGCCCTGGTCCTCGACATACCAGTGGAACTTGGCCTGGAACTCATGGCCGTTGTCGGTTCTGATTTCCTTGATGCGGTACGGGAACTTTTCGATGATGTGATCGACAAAGTCGTGTCCGTTGGCTTGAGTGTGTTTGTCAAAACTCATGTGCTCAACCTCCTGCACCGACTTAACCGACGGTAAAGCGCCGCCGGTTGTGCTGATCGACGCTCCGCAGGCCCTGCGCCTTGCTCAGGAACCGCGTGCCGATGTCGGTCGTCACGATGACCTGCGGG
>CAZSJE010000057.1:9424-11917 GCA_964606835.1 uncultured Sphingorhabdus sp. | reverse complement strand
AAACCCGTGCCAAGATAATGCGAGGTACCAGCCTGCAGTGCCTTGCCATCCTGCATCATCGCTTCGATAGAATAGGTCGCGACTGCTCCCGGAAATCGCTCATTTTCGGGCTTCTCACCGACGATCACTGGCATGGCGCAATCATCTTCCGCCACCTGCCGATACATTTCGAGGGCGCGCAAAGTCTCCTTCATCGCGTCTTCGCGGTCGGCGTGCGCGGTATGGCCTTCCTGCCAGAGAAACTCGCTGGTGCGCAAAAACATCCGCGTGCGCATTTCCCAGCGCACGACATTGGCCCATTGGTTGACCATCAGCGGCAGATCGCGCCAGCTTTGCACCCATTTTGCCATGGCCGCGCCGATCACCGTTTCGGAGGTGGGGCGAACGATCAGCGGTTCTTCCAGCTTCGATTCAGGGTCGGGGATCAGCCCCCCCTTTGGCCCCTGCACCAGCCGATGGTGCGTGACGACCGCCATTTCCTTGGCAAACCCCTCGACATGGTCGGCCTCTTTTTCAAAGAAAGACAAGGGGATGAATAGCGGAAAGTAGCAATTGTCGACGCCAGCCGCCTTGATCCGCGCGTCCATCAATTTCTGGATGCGTTCCCAAATGCCATAGCCCCATGGCCGAATGACCATGCAGCCGCGCACGCCGCTCTCCTCGGCCAGATCGGCTTCCGAAATGACTTCCTGATACCAGGCAGCGAAATTTTCCTGGCGGGTGACAGATAGTGCGTGTTTCATCGCGCCGCCCCTAGCGGCTTAGCAGTCCAGCCGCAAGCTGACCGGCATTCAGGGCTTATGGAGCTTCCATCTTGTCGATGCGGGCCTGCAATTCGGCCATCTGCTTTTTAAGGTCATCGACACTCTCAGTCTTGCCACCGCTCTTTTTGCCCGAAATGGTCGGCATGAAAGCATCGCGAGCGGCACGCATCATTTCGATATTCTGCTTGGCGATATGGCCGAACGGACCCGATGTAATCGCGGTTTCGATCGCGTCCTGAACCTGTTTCTGGTTCTTGCGGAAATTGTCCATCGAGCTTTCGAGGAATTGCGGAACCAGCCCCTGCATCGAATCGCCATAAAGCGAGATAATCTGGCGCAGGAAGTTAACCGGCAGCATCCCCTGCCCGGTATTCTCTTCCTCCATGATGATCTGGGTGAGGACGCTATGGGTGATATCCTCCCCGCTTTTGGCATCGAGAACCTGGAATTCAACGTCCTTACGGGTCAGGTCGGCGAGGAAATCCAGTGTGATATATTTGGACGATTGCGTGTTGTAGAGCCGCCGGTTCGCATATTTTTTGATGATGATCGGGCCGCTGTCCCCCGATGAATCGCCTTTACGCGCCATGCTGATCCCTTTTTGCTAGCCCCTGCAATGAGCGTAGCACCCTATTATAGTGCACTGCAACAATTGATATGTGACTGCCGGTCGGTAAGGAAGCAGCAAAAGTCACACTTCGTCCCAGCAATCGATATTCCGTATCATTTATAACTATGTTACAAATCGGTGACAGACGAAGGAACATTATTCCGCCGCGACCGGATTCGATTTTCGATTGTTCCAACCGGCGCGCGCCACATCTTATCGCACCTGTTGCGCGTATGCCACAACATGAAAAAAAGCCGGATTTCTGCGGCCCCTCCCCTTGATCAAGGCGGAGCTTTGGGCTTAGACGGCAGGTTAACCGAAAATGAACATCCAAGACTGGGGAGTTTTTTGATGAAGAAGACGCGTTTGCTCGTAACCGGCTCTATGCTCGGTTTGGCCCTGTGCGCCTCATTGCCTGCGTTTGCGCAGGATGCCCAAGAAGACACGACACAATCGTCCGATGATCAGGACGATGAAGATGAAGCCGAAGAGCAAGGTACCGGAAAACCGATTCTCGTTACCGGCTCGCGCATTTCGCGTCCCACGCTCGAATCAGCCGTTCCCCTGACCTCGGTCACTGTCGACGACCTGACGGGAACCGGTGAGGTTTCGCTCGGCGACGCGCTGAACGACCTTCCCTCGCTGCGTTCGACCTTCTCCAGCGGCAACTCGAGCCGCTTCATCGGCACCGCCGGTTTGAACTATCTCGACCTTCGCGGCCTCGGCACGACCCGTACGCTGGTGCTGGTCAATGGTCGCCGCCATGTCGGCAGCTCGCCTGGCGACAACCGCGTCGACATCAACACCATTCCGATCGACCTGGTCGACCGTATCGATATCGTCACCGGCGGTAACTCGGCGATCTACGGTTCGGATGCTGTTGCCGGTGTGGTCAACTTCATCATGAGGACCGACTATGACGGCATCTCGGCGCGCGGACAGGCAGGCCTGTCTTCGCGCGGCGACCGCGGCGTGTACTTCCTTTCGGGGATTGCCGGCACGAACTTTGCCGACGGACGCGGTAACGTTTCGGTTGCGGCCGAATATTCGCGCCAGCAACCGCTTTATTTCCGCCAGCGCGACAAGCTGACGGGGGCCTTTAGCGGTCGCTGCCAGTTC
>CAZSJE010000057.1:0-9324 GCA_964606835.1 uncultured Sphingorhabdus sp. | reverse complement strand
TTATTTCCGCCAGCGCGACAAGCTGACGGGGGCCTTTAGCGGTCGCTGCCAGTTCCAGGCCACCGACGTCACCACTGGTGAGCCGGCGGCAGGCGATGGCATTCCGGACGCAACCTTCCTGTGCGGTGTCCGCAACGGCGCGATTTCCGATGCCGGCACGGTCGGTGGTTTCGGCGGGGGTGCCTACCTCCGCTTCAACGAAGGCGGTAACCTTGTCACCGACACCTTTACGCAGAATTTCGAAGCATTCGGCAGCGGCAACGGTATTGGCGGCCTCGGCCTCGCCTCGACCCTGCGCAACACGGGGATCATGCTGGCCGAAGTCGATCGCTATGCATTCAACCTGCTGGCGCATTTCGACGTTTCGGATGCCTTCCGTCCCTTCGTTGAGGCGAAATATGTCCAGGTCAACGCATCGGGCGAAGGCCAGCCGAGCTTTTTCCAGGGCGCTTCGATTGCCAACCGCTTCCCCGCAGGTAACCCGCTGCGCCGCACCGGCCCGACGTTCCGCTGCGACAACGGCTTCCTGAGCTCGCAGAATCTGACGACGCTCCGTTCGCTTGGCATTTGTGCTGCGACCGTTGCCGGAACGACCATTCCGGGGTCAGCTACGTTGCGTGGCACGACGGCACAAACCATGCCGCTCAGCCGCTTCAACACCGATTTCGGCGGTCGCCGTTTCGAGGTGAAGCGTGAAACATGGCGCGTTGTGGCCGGTATCGAAGGCACGTTCAACGAAGACTGGAACTACGAAATCGCCGCCAACTACGGTCGTTTCGACGATGTTGGTTTCAACCAGAACAACCTCCGCACCTTTGACGTCAATGGCAACCCCGATGGCTTCCTGCTGGCGACGGATGCAATCATCGCGCCTCCGACCTTCACGGGCACGAACTTTACCACCAACTCCGCCGGTCAGCGCGTCATTTGCCGCGTAAACGAAGTAACCAATGCGCGTCCCGATTGCGTTCCGTTCAATGTCTTCGGTCAGAATGTGTATGACCCGCGTGCATTTGCATTCTCGCATGTCGACAATGTCACCAAGGATTTCGCCGACCAGCTAGTCTTTTCGGCCAACCTCGGCGGCGATCTCTCGCAACTGTTCGAGCTGCCCGGCGGCCCGATTGCTTTCGCTATCGGTGCAGAGCATCGGCGCGAACGTTCAGCGATCGACTATGATGAGTTGACGTCGGCAGGCGGTACCTTCCTGAACGCATTGCAGGACTTCAATCCGCCGAACCTGGTGGTGAAGGAAGCCTATGGCGAAGTTTACTTCCCGCTGCTGAAGGACCTGCCTTTCGCACAGGAACTGTCGGTCAACGTTGCAGGCCGCGTGTCGGACTACAACAACAGGACAGGCACAGTTTATGCCTATAACATCCAGGGCATCTACGCTCCGGTTGAGGACGTCCGTCTGCGCGTTGCCTATGCGACCTCGGTGCGCGCACCGACGCAAAGCGACCTGTACGCATCGCTGAACCAGAACTTCCAGTTCGTTGCCGATCCTTGCAACCAGTCGAACATCAACGCTGGTCCGAACCGTGTGGCCAACTGTGCTGCCGCTGGTGTTCCAACCACGATCAACGCGGCTACTGCTACGGCCTGTGCCGGAACCGGCTTGGGCACAGCGATCGGTTCGCCCTGGATCAACTGCATAGCGCAGACGCGGACCATTGCTACCGTTTCGGGCGGCAACCCGCTTCTCGAAGAAGAACGCGGCAAGAGCTTGACCATCGGTGCGGTGATTGAGCCTAGCTTCATTCCGGGCCTTAGCATCACGCTGGACTGGTATCGCATCAAGGTGTCGAACCTGATCGCCACCCTGAGCGCGCAGACCATCGTCAACCTCTGCTATGATTCGGACATCGGTCTGGCGAGCCCCTATTGCTCGACGATCAGCCGTGGTGCCGGTACCGGCCTGTTCAACACGCCGGGCCTGGTGCAGAGCGGGTTCAACTTCGCCGCTCAGAAAACCGAAGGTCTCGATATCGACTTGGCCTATCGTCGGACCTTCGACAATGGCGACAGGCTCAATATCCGGGCGATTGCGACGCGCGTTCAGCGCTTCGACAACTATTTCGATGTGCTGAACCCAAGGCAGCCGGACCGTCAGCTGAGCGAGCTGGGCGACCCGCAATGGGCGGCAAGCGTCAATTTCGGTTATGATTTCGGCGAATTCGATGTCCGTTATTCGGCGCGCTATATCGGCAAGCAGGTGAACGACGGGCTCGCCTATGAGACGCTGTTCCCCTATCGCAGCCTTTGCCCCGCGTCGGGTATCACGCCGAACACCGGCGGCATCAACGGCGCAGCAGTGCCTTGCACCACTGGCTCGCTGGTCACTGTGCAGCCGAACAACGCCGATGCGCGTGAGAAGAAATGGTATCCGGACGTTCTGTACCATGACATCCGCCTGGGCTTCGATGTCGGTAACGACTTCCGCTTCTACGCGGGCGTGAACAACCTGCTCGACCGTCAGCCGCCCAACGGCCTGCTCGGAACTGCCGGTGGCGATCCGTTCGACAGCTTCGGTCGGAACTTCTTCTTCGGGTTCGAAGCCGAGTTTTGATAGCTTTTCGTCAAGCTGAGTAAAGGAAAGGGCACCTTCGGGTGCCCTTTCTTTTTGCGTAGGTGTCAGCTGAATTATGCTGCGGAACGAGCGCTAAAACCAGATACGCTCCGCGCGCTGGCCAAGGCCTGTCAGCAATTCATATTGCGGCAAGCCCGATTGCTTTGCAGCAGTCGGCAGATCATAGTCGACATCGACCCAGTTACCCTCGCTGAGCGAAGGTGCGGCGCTGGCATCCACCAGAAGCAGGTCCATCGACACTCGCCCGATAACCGGCAGCCTCAGACCCTCAAAAACGACAGACCCGCTGTTACTGAACCCCCGCCTATAGCCATCGGCATAGCCTATCGAGAGCGTCGCAACGCGTGTCGGCCCATCGCAGGTGTAGAGCGCGTTATAGCCGACCTTGCTCCCGGCAGGCAGCATGCGCAATTGCAAGACAAGCGCTTGCAGGGAGACCACCTGCCGGATTGTCCCCGCCATTTCCGGTCGCGCAACGCCGCCATAGAGCGACAGTCCAGGCCGGGTCAGGTCGAAATGATATTCGCTGCCGAGCATAATCCCGGCGCTGTTGGCCATACTCCGCCGCGTCACATCGATACAGCTGGCCATCGCAAGAAACTGCGCCAGCTGTTCGCCATTTTGCGCGACATCCTCATCGGCCGAGGCAAGGTGCGAGAGCAATATGTCGATTTCCAGCCCATTGAACAGCTCCTGCCCGATCTGCTCCGGCCCAAGGCCCAGCCGGTTGATCCCGCTGTCCAGCATCACATGGCAGCGCCCGCCGCCGGCGGCTTTCCAGCGCGCAATCTGTTGCGGGGTGTTCAATACCGGAAGTGCGCCCAAGGACAGCGCACTGGCAGAGTCGTCGGCATCGAAACCGTTGAGCACCGCAATTTGCGCGCGCGGAACAAGGTCGGCAATAGCCTCCGCCTCCCCCCAATGCGCCACGAAAAACTGGCGACATCCTACCGACGAGAGTCGCTTCACAACCTCGCGCGCGCCAAGTCCATAGCCGTCGGCCTTGACCGCCGCGCCGCATTCTGCGTTGCCGCTTTGCACCGCCAGCCATTGGTAATTCGAAACCAGCGCCTCGCCGTCGAGCCGCAGCCTGAGGGGAGGCCGAAAGGTCAATCGAGCTCCTTGTCCTTATTTTCCGGAAGCCAGATCAGGCTGACGATGAAGGCCATCGCCACGACGCCGACCGTGTACCATAGCCCGTTAAAGGTCCCACCGGTCTTTGCGACGATATATTGCGAGATAAACGGCAGAAAACCGCCAAAATAGCCTGTCCCAATATGATAGGGGATGGAAAGCGACGTGTAGCGAATCTTTGCGGGAAACATTTCCACCAGGATCGCCGCAACCTGCCCATAGGTCATCGCCGAAAGCGCAACCAGCATGGCAACCGCCAGGATGATGAGACCTGACTGCCTTTGCGCCGGATCGGACTTGTCGGGATAGCCTGCTTTTTCCAGCGCCGCGACATAGCCCTTTTCATCAAAACCGGACACCGTCGTTCCACCAACGCTCAATGCCACATCCTGCCCGTCGCTTTTGTTATGGCTGATCCCGCGTTTGGCAAGGAAAGCCAGCGCTTGCGCACAGGGAGTTACCTGCTTCGAGGCCAGCGGGCTGAATTCGCAGTTCGCCGGCAGGGTCAGCGTAACCGGGCTGTTCCGGCTGGCCTCGGCCAGCGCGGGGTTCGCGGCGTCTGCCATCATATGGAACAGCGGGAAAGTGCCGATCATGGTCAGCGCATAACCGATCAGCAATATCCTCTTTCGTCCGAAATGGTCGGATAGCCAGCCTGCGGCGACATATAGCGGGGCGGCGAGTAGCGCACCAATCGCCATATAGCCCAGCGCATCGGTTTCAGGGACGCGTGCCGTTCCGGTCAGGAAATAGAGCGTGCCGAATTGCGAAGTGTAATAGATCACCGTCAAGCCGGCAGCGACACCGAACATTGCAACAAAAATACGTTTAATGTTCCCCGGGTATCGGAAGCTGTCGAGGAAAGGGTTCTTCGAAACCGTTCCCGCTTCCTTCATCGCCTTGAATACCGGGCTTTCGGAGAGCATCAACCGGATCCATAGCGAGATCGCGAGCAGGATGATCGAGATCAGGAAAGGCACTCGCCAGCCCCAAGCCTCGAACGCCTCAGTGGACATCATCGAGCGTGTGGCTAGCACGACGCATACAGCCAGCAGGAAGCCGCCCGCAACCGACGCCTGAATCCAGCTAGTATACTGGCCGCGCTTGCCCTTTGGCGCATGTTCGGCGACGTAAATCGCAGCTCCGCCATATTCGCCGCCAAGCGCCAGACCCTGCAAGCAACGCAGGAAGACCAGCAATCCCGCCGCCCACAGTCCGGCTTGCGCAAAGGTCGGCAATAGCCCGATTGCCGCCGTTGCGCCGCCCATCAGGGTGATGGTGATCAGAAAGGTGTATTTCCGGCCAATCTTGTCGCCAAGATAGCCGAAAACGACAGCACCCACAGGCCGCACGGCAAAGCCCGCGCCAAACACGGCAAGGCTGGCAAGCGTCGCTGCGGCGGCATTGTCGGATGGAAAAAACAGCTTGCCGATCAGAGCTGCGAGGATGCCGTAGACGAAGAAATCATACCATTCGAACACGGTGCCCAGCGAAGACGCAGTGATCACCAACCGGTCGCGTTTTGGATCTATTGTGGCTTCGTCGGTCGGCTGCGCTGTGGCCATGGGCTCCCCCTTCCTTTTCGGTCGTTGCCCCCTCTTAAATGCATATCGGTGCGGTTCAAGCCCCCAAACTCGCCCCAGTTGCGGCGGTTGCACGCCGTTAAACGAGCGGTTAACATCGGCCTGGGAGAGACGAAATGCTGACCAGGGGCGACGAATATCCGATCCACCAGACGCCGGAACCGATTGCCTTTTCGGGCACCGACCGGAATTTCTACGACCGCTATTTTTTCTGCGCCTATCTGCCCGATGGCAGCGGCTATTGTGCGGCTGCCTTCGGGGTTTACCCCCATCTGAATATTGCCGACGCGCATTTTTCGATTGTCCGCGACGGACTGCAACATTGCCTTCATGCCTCAAGGGTGCTGGGGTTTGAACGGATGGATCTGGCAGTGGGACCGATCCGGATCGAAGTGGTCGAGCCGCTGAAGATCGTGCGGCTGATCGTTGAAGATCACGAAGGCATATCGGCCGAGCTTAGCTTCGAAAGCCGTTCGGAGCCGGTGCAAGAGCCACGCTTCACGCGCCGAAATGGCACAAGGCTGTTCATGGACCTGACCCGTTTTACGGTAAACGCGCGCGTTTCTGGCTGGGTGGAGGTGGATGGCAAACGTCAGGACTATGCTGGCGGACTTGGCACACGCGACCGCAGCTGGGGTGTCCGTCAAATCGGCGCGCCGGATACGCAGCCCGTTGTTCCGCTTTCGATGCCGCAATTTTACTGGCTCTGGGCGCCGACCAATTTCCCCAACCTTTCGCTCTATGCACATGTGAACGAGGATGAAAATGGCAACCCGTGGAACCGGCGGGCGAGCCTGATGATGGACGGTGCGGCACAGAACGGAGCGTTGCATCTGCATGAGGACAAGTTTCGGGTCGATTGGGAGGCGGGCCAGCGCTACGCCAAGGCAATAGGCCTCGATGTCCGCGATCCATCGGGCCGCGCGCATGTCGTGACGTGGGAGCCGGTCGACATTTTCATGATGAAAGGTATCGGCTACCTCAACCCGGAATGGGGCCACGGCCTTTACAAGGGTGAGCTGGTCGTCGAACGCGAGGATATAAGGCCGTCCGAACTGGACCCGCTCTTACTGCCCAACCTGCATATCCAGCATATTGCCAAGGCACGGCACGAGGGTGCCGGTGCATCGTCCGACGGGATCGGCATCGTCGAGCAACTGGTATTTGGCCCCCATGCGCCAAGCGGCTTTGCCGGATTGAACGACGGCGCGGCAGGATGAGCAATCGGGTCCTGGCACTTGAAGACATTACGACGGGGTGGCTGTCGCAGTTGCTGGGCTGCGAAGTTGCATCATTCAACGCTGCCCCCATCGGAACCGGCCAGGTGGGTGCAACCTACCGGCTTACCTTGGAAGGCGAAGGCGTTCCGCCCAGCATTGTCGCCAAGCTGCCATCGAACGACGAACTCAGCCGAACCACCGGCAAGTCACACCTCACTTACTTGCGCGAAAGCCGCTTTTACCAGCAGTTCGCAGCGCGAAAGCCGATGGCGGTGCCTGACCATCTCTACATCGCCTTCGATGAGGAGAGCCACGCCTTCACGCTGATCATGCACGACCTGCCCCGCCACCGTGCTGGGAACCAGTTGCTGGAGCCGAGCCGCGAGGAAGCGCTGGTGGCGATGGACGCGGCGGCAAGCATTCATGCCGCATGGTGGGGCGATGCCATGCTTGATACGCTCGATTGGCCCAATGGCACAAAGGCTGTGCCGCCGCCGCTCGATGTCGAGGCGCTTTATGCGATGTTCTGGCCAGCCTTTTGCGACCGCTATGGCGACCGCGTTGAGCCCCATATGCGCGAAGTGGGCGAGCGCTTTCTCGGCAGGATCAACGCCAACAATGACGCGCGGCAAAGCCCGCGCTGCCTGACGCACAATGATTTCCGGCCCGACAATATGCTGTTCAACCTGGCCGATAGCGCCAAACCGATTGTCGTGGTTGACTGGCAGACCACCGGCGTCGGCATTGGCGTGGGCGATATCGCCTATTTCACCGGCACATCCTTTGATCCGGAAAATCGCCGCGCGCTGGAGCCGGATTTGCTGTCCCGTTACCGTACCGGGCTGCTCGAACGCGGTGTGCCGGAAAAGGATCTTGGCGCACTGGCGGATGATTATGCCCGCTCCGCCGTTTCCGGTTTCCTGATGGGGGTCACCGCCGCGATGGTTGTCGAACGCACCGAGCGCGGCGATGCCATGTTCCTTGCCATGGCGCGCCGCTCGGCCGCAATGGTGCTTGATCACCGCGAAAGGGCCCTCCCCGCATGACCCGCTTCATTGATCTCTCAATCCCGATCACCAACCACGTCGTCTCCGACCCGCCGGTGATGCGCCCGCAAATCACCTATATGACGCATGAGAATACGTGGGAGCAGATCGCGATGTTCTTCCCCGGGCTAACCCGTGAAGACCTGCCCGATGGCGAAGGCTGGGCGGTCGAGAGCCTGACGCTCAGCACGCACAACGGCACGCATATGGATGCGCCATGGCATTTCCATTCGACTACGGACAGTGGCGCAACCCCTGCCCCGTCAATTGACGAAGCCCCGTTAGACCTGTTTTTCCGTCCGGGGGTGAAGCTGGATTTCTCAGACAAACCGCACGGCCATGTGGTGAGCGCCGCCGAGGTTGAGGCGGAGCTGGCGCGGATCGGCTATGCACTGCAACCGCTGGACATTGTGCTGGTGCAATCGGGTGCGATTTACGGCACCGACAATTTCACCGACCAGGGATGCGGCATGGGCGCGGAGGCGACACTCTACCTCACCGAACGCGGCGTCCAGGTGGTCGGCACCGACGCCTGGAGTTGGGACGCGCCCTTTTCGCACACCGCGCGCCGCTGGGCGGAGACGCGCGATCCGTCCATCATCTGGGAAGGTCACAAGGCAGGCCGCATCAAGCCCTATTACCAGATCGAAAAACTAACCAACCTCGCGGCGCTCCCGCCCTTTGGCTGGAGGTTGAGCTGCTTTCCAGTGAAGATCGAACGGGCAAGTGCGGGGTGGATCAGGGCTGTGGCGTTGGTGGACTAACCTCACTTTATTGTCACCCTGAACTTGGTTCAGGGTCCATTCTGCCTCACTATTCCCCGGTCTCGGTTGAGCGATGGATGCTGAAACAAGTTCAGGATGACGATTGTTGGAGAAACGTCAGTTGAGCGCTGCCAGCAGGAATAGCACCCACCCGCTTAGTGCAACCAAAGTCAGCCAGGTCGCCACCACACCAATCTGTCTCGGGACGGGAGCCTTGCCCGGCTCCGACGGTGTGTAGAGCCCGACAATATGCGCCGCGCGGCCGATCAGGAACAGCGCCCCGATGCCCATCAGAAGCAGGTGGTTGGCCTTTGCCATTTCCAGCATGGCGATAAGCAGGATCACGATCGGCGCATGTTCGGCCAGATTACCATGCGCGCGACTCGCGCTGATCAGCTTTGCATCGCCGCCGTCACCAAAAGCATTTTTCGATCGCAGGCGATGCCGCACCGTATCGATGGCGGTGACCACCAACATGATTGCACAGACGGCGGCAACAAAGGCGGTGACGGGTAACGGCATGGTGGTTTCTCCCTCTGGCAGAAACTGGCAGAAACGCTGCCCCGCCTCAAGCGGCGATAGCGATGAAGCGAATATGGCTTTGGTATACTCCGCCCGGCGCAACTGTGGGCATGTCGCCATCGGCCCGGTTCAACGCATTGTTGATGTGCGGGACGGGTTCAAAGCAGAAAAACTCTTCACCCCTTGGCGTGAATAGCACCACGTTCCGCATGTCGGATTCGATGGCCAGCGCATATCCCCTGCCCGCCCATTCGATCCGCGCCTTGCCGTCCCATCCGCCGAAAATGTTGTCGAAATCGCAATCGGCCAGGCGGCGGCCGAAGGTGAAATTGGTGTCAGCGCCGACCGCCACAGGATCGAGCGGCAGCATGTCCGGGCCATTTGGGTAAAAGCGTTCCGCCCTGAACTGCAGCCGCGCGCCATCGCTGTCGAAATAGCAATGATGGCCGAATGCCAGCGGAACAA
>CAZSJE010000056.1:0-12135 GCA_964606835.1 uncultured Sphingorhabdus sp. | reverse complement strand
GAATGTTGGAAAAGGGCACTTTATGGGTGACGCCCGATTTGTCGGTGATCGATACGATCTCCCCAACGATGCCCTGCAGCACCCCGCGAAACCGCTTCTGGTCGGCAATCGGATCAATGACCTCGATTTTCGCTTCGTGGCTCGCCCAATCAGCAAAATCCTTCACCCGGGTAAGGGGACGGTCGATGCCGGGGGAGCTGACCTCCAAGCGGTAGGCTTCCTCGATCGGGTCGAGCTCGTCAAACTTGTCGGAAATCCGGTGCGACAGCGCAGCGCAGTCCTCAATCACCAGCTGCCGTGTATCGGGCCGCTCGGCCATAACTTGCAAGGTCGGCTCGTCCGAACCCTCGCCGCCCTTTTCAAACCAGGCCACGCGCACCAGATCGAAGCCCAGAGCCTCGGCTTCGGGTGCGATGATCGCGGCAAGTATGTTCAAATCAGGCATGATATTCCAAAAGCGTTTTGTGCCGGCCCCTTGCGGCGCCAGCCCCTTCAGTGTCTCGCAATGTCGGGATGCCGCCCATCTAGGCGGCGTCGGGATCAATTGCAACCCTCTTGCGTTCCGCCCATGCAATCCACATCTAGCGACCGGAAAAGGAGAACCCCCAATGCTTCGCAAGCCCCTGTTCGCCGCAACTGCCCTCGCACTGACCGCCTGTAACAGCAGCGGCGTCGATGCAAAAACCGAGAAGGACAGCGGCAAACCCTTTGACGTCACTGTGGTTGCCGATTTCGACGAGCCCTGGGCGATGACCTTTATCCCCGGCACGCCTTACGCTCTGATTACCGAGAAAAAGGGTGTGTTGAAACTGTGGGAAAACGGCGGTGCGGTTGTCGATGTCGCGGGCGTACCGCAGGTTGCATATGGCGGGCAAGGCGGGCTGGGCGATGTCATCCTGCACCCCGACTTTGCCAATAACCGCTTGATCTACCTGAGCTACGCCGAGGCAGGCGAAGGCGGATTTGGCGCAGCGGTAGCGCGCGCCAAGCTGGACGAATCGACCACCAACCCCAAGCTGACCGATGTGCAAGTGATCTGGCGTCAGGAACCAAAGGTTTCAGGTCAGGGTCATTACGGCCATCGACTCGCCTTTGGACCGGACGGCATGCTATACATTAGCAGCGGTGAGCGGCAGAAATTTACGCCGGCACAGGATTTGAACCAGAATCTGGGGAAGATCGTGCGGCTTACCGACAGCGGCATGATCCCTTCAGACAATCCCTTTTACGATCAGGGACGCATCAAGGCGCAAATTTGGTCCTATGGCCATCGCAACCCGCTGGGCATCGCCTTCGACGCAGAGGGCCGATTGTGGAACCAGGAAATGGGTCCAGCGCACGGCGATGAATTGAATTTGGTAAAAAAAGGCGCCAATTACGGCTATCCCAATGTTTCCAACGGCGATCATTATGACGGTCGCGACATCCCGGATCACAAGCCAGGCGATGGCTATGAGGCGCCTAAGGTCTTTTGGAACCCGGCCATTTCCCCTGCAGGCCTGATGTATTACAGCGGCGATCTGTTTCCCGGATGGAAGGGGTCGATGTTCATCGGCGGCATGAACACCCCGGCACTGGTTCGCGTCAAGCTGGATGGCGAAAATGCAACCAAGGCGGATCAATGGGATCTGGGCGCGCGCATCCGCGAGGTTGAGCAAGGACCGGATGGTGCCGTCTGGGTGCTGGAGGACCAGCGCGGCAATTCGCAAGGTCGATTGCTGAAGCTGACGCCTAAGAAGTGATCTAACTGCCGGGATTGATGTAAAAACGGATAGACGAAATGACGAAAAGACGAGTCATCGTCAAACCGTCTTGCCGTCTATCCGCTTTTACATATGGGAATGCTTCGGGAACCGCGACTTGCTTTCAAATTCAAGTCGGCGAAACCGTCCCGGTCAAATCCGCGAGAAATCCCTTGATTCTCCGCGCATTGCTGCCGCGGTCGCCGTCACCGACTCTGCTGACCGAACGCATATCGACCACGCTTCCCGTGCCATCCTCGGTGGGGCGGACGCGCAAGACGATGTCCTCCTTGAACCCGAACAGTGTCACCGTGTCGGTTGCTTCGAGCTTACCGGTGGTGGGATCGGCGACGGCGATGTCCCATCCGCGCGTTTTTGCCAGCCGTTCGGCCTTGCCTATGACTTCGGCCATGGGCTGCGCGATTCGGACGGTGCGAATGTCGCCATAGGAGGCTCTGTGTATGGTTTCCCACCGTTGCAGCGGGCTTAACCCGCGCATGTCCTCATCATTGGCACCAGGAATATTGTCGATGTTGTCGGCGCGCAGCTCGATCATCTGGAAAATCGGCGGATCGGCAAGGTCGGTCGAGATATCATGGATCGCCGGAGCCGCGCGCGACTGGTAATACCAGCTGACAACCCAGCCAGCGTAAATGAAGGCAATTGCAAGCCCTAGCCCGCCAAGCAAGTTGCGACCACCGCCCCGCTTTCGCGCCAGCCAGCCGAGCAACAGCGCAAGCAGGATCGTCGCAAGCGCCAGATAGAAGCTGTAATCGACCCCGGCAAAACCGCTCTGCCAGTTCCAAAGGCCCCAACCGGTGCCAAGCGCTGCGCCCAGACCCCAGAGGACAGCGCCAGTCGCCAGGACCAGCACAAGCTTTCCCGTCCAGTTCGAGCGTCTTGCGGTGACGAGCGGCCGCTCTTGCGTATCGACCGTTCGCGTTTCGCTTTCCGATGGTGGCGCGTCATTCGGCTGCTCTGGCTGAAGCTGTTCGTCGGCCATCTCGCTCTCCATTTTTCCCTTGAACGCGGCTTAGCGCAAGCCGTTCCGCAAACGCAATAAACATGGACAAAGCTTTACACGGCTGACACAGCGCGGGCCGTAATGATCGACGAAGCCGCACAGAAACGCGCCACGCGCTTTGTCCTGCTGACGGTGTTCATCTACTCGGTCGGCTTCGGGATCATTATGCCCGTGCTGCCCGAACTGATTATGGAACTGGAAGGGGTTGGACTTTCCGAGGCGACTGCGCTGGGGGCCTGGGTCGGTGCCTTCTATGCCATATTCCAGTTCTTGCTGGGGCCGATGATCGGCAATCTGGGCGACCGTTTCGGGAGGCGGCCCGTATTCCTGTTCTCGCTCGCCGGGTTCGGGCTGGACTTCCTGCTGATGGGGTTGGCACCGTCGATCATCTGGCTGTTCATCGGCCGGTCGATTGCTGGCGGACTGGGCGCGATTTTCGGACCGGCCAATGCGGCAATGGCCGATATGTCATCCTCTGAAAATCGCGCGGCGAGCTTCGGGAAGGTCAATGCGGCATTCGGCCTGGGCTTCATCATGGGGCCGGCATTGGGTGGCCTGATCGCCGACTATGGCACGCGTGTGCCGTTTTTTGTTGCCGGGGGCCTTGCGATTGCCAATTGCATTTATGGCTACTTCGTTTTCCCGGAAACCATGGCACCCGAACGGCGCAGGGCATTCGAGATGAAACGGGCAAATCCCTTTGGTGCACTCGCAAGCCTTGGCAAAATCCCCGGAATTCTGCCTATCGCCTCAATCTACTTCCTCTGGGTGTGCGCGACCAATGTTTATCCCGCCAGCTGGTCCTTCTTTGCGCAGGCGCAATATGGTTGGGACAGCAAGATGGTCGGGATATCGCTGACCGTAGTCGGGATTTCGATTGCGCTGTTCCAGACCTTCGTCATTGGTAGGGCAGTGAAGAAATTCGGCGAGCGGTTGACCGCGACAATCGGCATATTGGCGGGAACCAGCCTGTTTTTGGTCTATGCCTTTCTGACTAACGGCATGGTTGCGCTGTTCCTGACGCTGATTATCGGCCTGTCGGGCATGGCGATGCCCGCGATCAACGCGATGATGTCGATGCGCACGCCGCCCGACCAGCAGGGCGAGTTGCAGGGGCTGAACGGCAGCCTGTCCGCGCTTGCCTTCTTAACGGCGCAACTGGTTTACAATAACTCGCTTGCCTATTTCACCCGGCCCGAAGCGCCGACCCATTTTCCGGGCGCGCCGTTCCTGATTGCCGCAGCGATTTCCATCATGGCGCTGATCGGGTTGGTCATGCTGGTCAGGCGTCCGCAACAGGCAGCTTGACCGGATGGCCGAGCTCGTGCCTTTTTCCCGGATCGAACCGGAGCAAATCGAGTTGTTACTCGATGCCGCCTTTGGCGCGGACCGACATGGGCGCACGGCCTATAAGTTGCGCGAAGGGAGCCTTCCTCTCGATTTGCTGTCTTTTGCGATTGTCGATGGCGGGGACCTGCTGGCATCGATCCAGTGCTGGCCCGTGCGGATTGATAGGACGCGACTGGTCCTGGTTGGTCCGGTGGCCGTCCATCCGGAGCGGCAAAATCAGGGCCATGGCCAGCGGTTGATGCAGGCGACGCTTGCAGCAGCAACGCAAATCGGCGATCCGCCGATGGTTATGATCGGCGATCCGGAATATTATGGCCGCTTTGGCTTTGATGCAGAGGCGACTAGTGGATGGACGCTGCCGGGCCCGTGGGAGCCGCGGCGGCTCCTCTCGCGCAATGTGGCCGGTCACCCGCTGCCTTCAACAGGAATGCTGGAGCGCGCCGATGCCCTATGAGCCGCCGCCAGAGCTTTCGTCGCTCAGCCTGACGCAGATCGCCAAGCTGGCCGCACAGCGCAAATTGCCTCCCGTCGAGCAATGGGCCCCCGAAAAGGCCGGTGACAGCGAAATGCGCATTGCCGCCGATGGCCGCTGGTATCATCAGGGCGGCGAAATCACCCGGCCTGCCATGATCCGCGCCTTTTCGACTTTGTTGCGGCGCGATGCGGAAGGTTACGCTTTGGCGACTCCGCAAGAGCGGCTCTCGATTGAGGTCGAAGACGCGCCCTTCATGGCGGTCGAGCTAGCGCATGAGGGGACAGGCAAAGACCGAAAGCTGGCATTCCGCCTGAACACGGACGACCTGGTGGTGGTTGGGCCGGGGCATGCAATCGAGCTGCGTCCCCTCCCCTATCTCCATGTCCGTGCCGGGCTATGGGCCAAGCTTGCAAGGCCGGTCTATTATGAACTTGCCGAACTGGCGCTTGACGAAGGCCATGACCCGCCGGGATTGTGGAGCAACGGCATGTTCTTCCCGATTGGCAGCGCGGAATGAGGTGGCGCGAGCGGATAGTCGCCGCCCTTGATCCCTCGCGCGCGTTCGAAACAGAGGACGAGAAATATCTTGGCACGCGCAGTTACCGCGCTGCAGCTGTGCTTATTCCGATTACCGACCGCCCCGATCCCGGCGTAATCCTGACCAAGCGGCCCGATTTCCTGCGCAGCCATGCCGGGCAAGTTGCCTTTCCCGGCGGCAAGATCGACGAAGGCGATACCGATGCCATAGATGCAGCGCTGCGCGAAGCTGAGGAGGAACTCGGCTTGCCGCGCTCGCAGGTCGAAATTCTGGGGGAGGCCGACATCTATCATTCGGGCAGCGGCTACCGCATTGCCCCCGTCGTCGGTGTGATACCTCCCGATCTGGCCTTTGTACCCCATCCGGAGGAGGTCGAAGACTGGTTTGAGGTACCGCTCGCCTTTTTGCTCGATCCCGCCAACCTCGAAAAACGTGAAGCGATGTGGCAGGGACGGCAACGCCAATATTATGATATGGACTGGCAGGGACGGAGGATCTGGGGGGTGACCGCAGGCATTATCGCCAATCTGGCCAAGAGGATCAACGGGTGAGCGATGCTCGCCTTACCGAAGCGCCCTGGTGGCATGCCGATGGGCTGCGCGCTGTCGTCGATGCGCTCGGCGGCGAGGCGCGGATCGTGGGCGGCGCGGTGCGAGATAGTTTGCTGGGTTTGGCAGTGTCCGATGTCGATTTGGCGACACCCTTGTTGCCCGATGAAGTGACCCGGCGGCTGGAGGCAACCAACATAAAGGCAGTGCCGACGGGGATCGAGCACGGCACCATCACCGCAGTTGCGCATGGGCAGACCATCGAAATCACGACTCTGCGGCGCGATGTTTCCACCGATGGCAGGCGCGCAACCGTCGCCTTTTCCAGCGACTGGCAAGAAGATGCTGCGCGGCGCGATTTCACCATCAACGCGCTCTATGCCGATCCCGACACCGGCGAGATATTCGACTATTTTGGAGGACTGGCGGACCTGGATGCGCATAAGGTCCGGTTCATCGGCGACCCGGACGAACGCATCGCCGAAGATCATTTGCGTATCCTGCGTTTCTTCCGCTTCCACGCGCGCTTTGGCGCCGGCGCGCCTGATGCGGCTGCGCTTGCGGCGTGCGAGGCAGCGGCCAAGAGCCTGATGGCACTTTCGCGCGAGCGCATCGCCGATGAGTTGCTGAAGCTGCTGGCGCTGCCCGATCCGCAAGCGAGCGTTCGGTTGATGCTGGACCACAACATTTTTGCCGCCTTCCTGCCCGAAGCTGGCAATGTCGCGCCAATTACGCGCCTGCTACTACGTGAGACAACCCTTGACGCGGAACCCGTCGCCGGACGACGACTAATTGCGCTTTTGCCAATCAATCTGGCAACGGTGGAGACAGTGGGCGCGCGGTTGAAGCTTTCGAACAAACTGCGCGCTGAAATGGCCGCGCGTCTCTCCAACCTGGAACCCGATAGCGAGCAGGCACGAGCGCTGGCCTATCGGTTAGGGGTGCCAATCGCGCTCGACCTGTTCCTGTTGCATGGGCGCGACGAAGATTGGCGCAAGGGGGCTGATTCGCTGGACGGTTGGACTCCGCCTGAATTTCCGATCAAGGGCGGCGAGCTGGTTGCTCGTGGGCTAACAGCGGGTCCGGCGGTCGCCAAGACCTTGCAAGCGGTCGAACGTCAGTGGATCGATGAAGGGTTCCCCGACGCAGCGCGCGCCAGCGCAATCGCTGATCAGCTAGTCGCTGAAAGGCTGTCAGACAGGAACGAATAAGCGGCATCGACCGTCAACGGCCGGGCGAAATAATAGCCCTGCGCATTGGTGCAGCCCAGTTTTTTGAGGACGCTCGAAATCTCGGCGGTCTCGACACCTTCCGCCGTCGTCTTCATCCCCAGCGCTGTGGCAAGCGACAATATCGTGCTGACAATTGCACGATTGTCGCAGTTGGCGTCCATGTCGGTCACAAAGCTGCGGTCGATTTTGAGCACGTCGATGGGCAGCTTCTGCAAATAGGCCAGGTTGGAATAGCCGGTGCCGAAATCGTCCATCGCAAGATTGGCGTCGAGTTGCTTGAGGGCATCGAGAACCGCGCGCGCACCGTCGGGATCGTCGACAAAGGCGCTTTCGGTCAGTTCCAGCGTCAGGCGGTTGCCCGAAATCTGGGCGCCACTGATGGCGTTTTCTACCGCAACCACGACATCGTCGCGTTGCAGCTGCACCGCCGACAAATTGACCGAAATCCGCACTGGCAGCTCGCGTCCGGCGCGCTGGTCCCATTGCGCGATGGTTTGCGCCGCCCGATCAAGTGCCCAGCGACCTAGCGGAACGATCAGCCCGCTTTCTTCGGCCACAGGGATAAACTCCATCGGCGAGATCCAGCCGCGGTCGGGATGCTCCCACCGCGCCAGCGCCTCAAAACCGCTCAGCTCGCCTGTGTCGAGATCGATCAGCGGCTGGTAATGCAGATCAAGCGCACCCGATGCGATGGCCCGGCGCAGGTCGGTTTCGATGGCAAAGCGGTTGGTCGCGCGTTGCAGCTTGTCTTCGGAAAACAGCTCCAGCCGCCGGGTGCGCTTCGCCCGCTTCATCGCAATCTGCGCGTGGCGCAGCGTGTCCATCGGGTCGTCCTTGCCAACAATACCCACGGCAGCGGCGGTCGCGCATTCGACCTGGATTTCCAGGTTCGACAGCTTGCACGGCTCGGCAAAGGCCTGCGACACGCGATGCGCTATCGATTCGATGGCACCTTCGGACTCGATCTGCGCGAACAGGGCAAACTCGTTTCCGTTCAGCCGCGCCATTTGTTCGTTGGCCCTTATGCGCGACTTTAACCGGTGCGCCACGGTGATGATCAACTCGTCGCCTGCAACCACACCGACCGATTCATTGATGCGACTGAAACGCGCAAGGTCGAAGATGATGATGGCATAGCGGCTGCCTTTGTCGGCCAGCGAGACCAACTCCTCGACCCGCTCATCAAAACCGCTGCGGTTGCAAAAGCCGGTGAGGCTGTCGTTCATCATTTCGCGCCGCAAATTGGTGCGGCCAACCAGTTCGGCGGTGCGGTCAAGAATGGAAACCAGGTAGCGATCACGTGCCTCTCCAAAGGCAGCAATGCTGATTTCCAGCTCGCACCGGTTGACCGGGTCCGAAGAGCGCCAGACAGCAAAATGGCTGTCGCGATTTTCCGCCGCCATGCCGGCGACGCAATCGATAAAGTCGGCAATCTCCAACCCGATGGTATGGCCGTGCCCAACAAGCAGCGCGTCAAAACTCTTGTTGGCTGACGCTTTGACAATCTGACCGTCGCGGCTCACAAAGATGGCCGCCGCGATCGGCAGGCTCCTCAGCCACACATGGTCATTACCGGGTGCCGCCACAGGCTGCCGCGCCACGAGGCGGGCGGACAGGCTGGCAGGTTCTGCCTGCTGGAATTCGGAGCGACCATAGGGCTTCATTAAGCCCCGCCTAAACGCAGGCTGTAAAATTTTGTCGCAACATTTGTGTAAAACGAAAGGTTAACGCATTCGGCTCGTCGCATTAATCATGGGACCTCAGTCAAAACGATTGTTGCGTGGGAAGCCCTGAGGCGGCAGCCTTCCGGCGGCACCGCGCGCGACGCGCCATTGGGTCAGGTCGCTTTCGGTGCGGGTGCGATTGCCTTCGCCGCCCATCGTCCAGCTGAGCCCCTCGGATAGGCGGAAGCAGATAGCGTCGGACAGTCCACCGTCCTTGTAGCGTTGCAAGGTGACGCCTTGGCCCTTGGCGAGTTCAAGCACTTCGCCAATCGGGAAAACGACCAGTTTGCGGTTGTCTCCGACGACCGCGACATAATCGTCATTGGCGCCGACCATGCGTACGACCTTTAACCGCGCGCCTGGTTTCAGCGTCACCACTGCACGGCCCTTGCGCGTTTCGGCGACAACATCTTCCTGCTTGCAGACAAAACCCTTGCCGGTCGAGGCCGCCAGCAGCATCCGCCCGCCGGGCACCACCGGCAACAATGTCACCACATCATTGCCCGCTTCGAGGTCGATCATCGTACCCAAAGGCTCGCCAAAGCCCCGCGCGCCGGGCAGCTTGTCGGCCCCCACAGTGTAAAAACGACCATTGGCCGTCGCGACCAAAATCTTGTCGGTGGTCTGGCAATGGAAGACTTGCGCCATCGCATCGCCTTCCTTGAACTTGTAGTCTGCCTTGGCAGAAAGGTCGGCATGCCCCTTCATCGCCTTGATCCAGCCGCGTTTGGACAGGATCACCGTGACCGGCTCACGCTCGACAAAGGCCTCCAAAGAGATTTCCCGCGCCGGGGCGGCCTCGACCAGTGCTGTCCGCCGCCGTCCCAGATCGGTTGTCTCGGCATAGCCTTCGCGCAGCTTGGTTAGGTCCTTCTTCAAACGCGTCCGCTGCCGTGCGGGGCTTTCGATCAGCTTGGCCAGTTCTTCACGCTCGGCGAGCAGATCGTCACGCTCGCGCCGAAGCTCCATTTCCTCCAAACGGCGCAAGCTGCGCAACCGCATGTTCAGGATCGCCTCGGCCTGCCGGTCGGTCAGCTGGAATTCCGCCATCATCACCGGCTTGGGCTCATCCTCGGTACGGATGATCTCGATGATCCGGTCGAGGTTGAGATAGGCAATGATATAGCCGTCGAGCAGCTCCAGCCGCGCGTCGATTTTTTCCAGTCGGTGTTGCGAACGCCGGACCAGCACTTCGATCTGGTGCGCCAGCCATTCGCGCAGCACCTGCCCCAGCCCCATGACCTTGGGCACGCGGTTGGCGTCGAGCACATTCATGTTCAGGCCGAAACGCGTTTCCAGATCGGACAACCGGTAGAGAGCATTCATCAGGTCTTCGGGTTCGACGTTGCGCGTCTTCGGCTCAAGAACGATACGGATTTCGCTGTCGGATTCATCGCGGACATCGGCCAATATCGGCAGCTTCTTGTCGGCAATCAGCTGGGCAATCTGTTCGATCAGCTTGCCCTTTTGCACCTGATAGGGAATTTGGGTGACCACTGCGACCCATGTGCCGCGGCCCTCATCCTCCTTGTGCCAGCGCGCCCGCACCCGCAGCGCCCCGCGTCCGCTTTCATAGGCTGCGCTGATGACTTCGCGGCTGTCCACCAGCACGCCTCCGGTGGCGAAATCCGGCCCCTGCACGATCTGCATCAATTGCTCGTGCGTCGCCTTGGGTTCGTCGATCAGCAGCATGGCGGCGTCGATCACCTCTGCGGCATTGTGCGAAGGGATGCTGGTCGCCATCCCCACCGCAATCCCGCTGGCACCATTGGCCAGCAGATTGGGGAAGAGGCCAGGCATCACCTCTGGCTCTTCATCCTCGCCATTATAGGTGGGTTTGAAATCGGTGGCGTTCTCGTCCAGCCCCGCCATTAGCTCAATGGCAGTCTTGGTCAGCCGCGCTTCGGTATAGCGGTAGGCAGCGGCATTATCGCCGTCGATATTGCCGAAATTGCCCTGTCCGTCGACCAGCGGATAACGCAGCGAAAAGGTCTGCGCGAGGCGGACCATTGCGTCGTAAACCGACTGGTCGCCATGCGGGTGATATTTACCGATGACATCACCGACAACGCGGGCACATTTCTTGTAACCGCTCGCCGGATCGAGCTTCAGCTGCCGCATCGCCCAGAGCAAGCGGCGGTGCACCGGTTTCAACCCATCGCGCAAATCGGGGAGGGAGCGCGCAGTGATCGTCGACATCGCATAGATCAGATAGCGTTCGGAAATCGCCGCATCGAAGGGCGCGTTGACGATGGAGTCGAACGCGTCCTCGGCAGGGGTTTCGGTGTCGGTCGGCTCGGCCATGGCCGCGCGTTAGCGACAGCGTGGCGCGCCGCAAAGCGCCGAGTGCATCAATCCACAGATTTGTTATCCCCCCGACATGCTGCTAACGGCGCACGCGACTCCGCGCCCTTACCAGAAAGCCTGCACATGGTCCCCCGCTACGCCCGTCCCGATATGGTCGCCATTTGGGAACCCGAAAGCCGCCTGAAAATCTGGTTCGAGATAGAGGCGCATGCGACCGAGGCGCTGGCCGAGCTGGGCGTCGTGCCGAAATCGGCGGCGGATGCGCTTTGGAAATGGTGGGCGACCAATCCGCAGATCGACGTTGCGGCAATCGACGCCATCGAGGCAGTAACCAAACATGACGTGATTGCCTTCCTGACCTGGGTGGCGGAGCAGGTCGGCGACGAAGCGCGCTTCATGCATCAGGGGATGACCAGTTCGGACGTACTGGATACTTGCCTTGCGGTGCAGCTGTCGCAGGCTGCCGACATATTGCTCGCAGATTTGGACGCGCTGCTCGAAGCAATCAAGCGCCGCGCATTCGAGCATAAAATGACCCCCTGCATCGGGCGCAGCCACGGCATCCATGCAGAACCGGTCACCTTCGGACTGAAAATGGCGGAGGCCTATGCCGAATTTTCACGCTGCAAGGAGCGGCTAGTCGCAGCCCGCAAGGACATTGCGACCTGCGCCATTTCGGGTGCGGTCGGCACCTTCGCCAATATCGATCCGCGCGTTGAGGAGCATGTCGCGGCGAAGCTTGGTCTGGCGGTCGAGCCAGTGTCCACACAAGTCATCCCGCGCGACCGGCATGCAATGTTCTTTGCGACTTTGGGCGTGATCGCCTCCTCCATCGAACGCTTCGCCGTCGAAATCCGCCATTTGCAGCGAACCGAAGTGCTGGAGGCGGAGGAATATTTCTCACCCGGCCAAAAGGGCTCCAGCGCCATGCCGCACAAGCGCAATCCGGTGCTGACCGAAAATCTTACCGGCCTAGCCCGCATGGTGCGCTCATACGCGATGCCCGCGATGGAGAATGTCGCTTTGTGGCATGAACGCGATATCAGCCATAGCTCGGTCGAACGCTATATCGGCCCGGACGCAACCATCACGCTCGATTTCGCGCTCGCGCGGCTAACCGGGGTGGTCGACAAGCTGCTGGTCTATCCGGAGCGGATGCAGAAGAATTTGGACAAGATGGGGGGCCTCGTCCACT
>CAZSJE010000055.1:1513-12251 GCA_964606835.1 uncultured Sphingorhabdus sp. | reverse complement strand
GACGGCGTGGTCCATAAGGATCAGCGCTGAGCCAGCGCTTCCGCCAGCACCACTCCGCGCGGGGCCAGCCAATATTCTGGCACGGGTGGAAAGCTGTCGATAACCTGCCGGTCCAGCAACTGCTGGCCGATCATCGATTTCAGGCTTTGCGTCAGCGCGCGCGGGTTTGATCGCGGCAACGCACGTGACAGCGCCGAAAAGCGGCGCTGGCCATGATCGACCAAGTGTAACAATGGCAGGCTCCAGCGGTTGAGCGATGCGCGGGGGAGAGCGATCTCCGTTTGCGCGGTCTCCAGTTGTACGCAAAGCAGCGATGCTGCCCAGCCTGAGTCAGTCAACACATATTCGGGCCTTAACGGATGGCCGTGACCCGGATTGCGCATCACCCATCCCGCATCGATGGCAGATTCCAATGTCCGCGACAGACTTTCGCGATTGAGCCCCAAAACATGCAGCAACTCGACAAACCGGCCGCCTTTGCGCTCCGCCAATGCCGCGATCATCGATACGGTCCAGCGGTGGCGACCCAGCTGTTCAAGCAATATCAGTGTGCCGGTTGACATGAAATTCTATCTACTATACTTTCATGACCATGGCAAGCAGGAGGTTGGGAATGGCCCTGAATTTCGTAAATGAGGTGACTGCATCGATGGGCGTTACCGACATCGACCGCTCCATCGCTTGGTATGAGCGCGTGCTGGGCTGCGAACTGCTCTACCGCGCCGACGAAATCGGCTGGTGCGAGATGAAAACGCACATGGCAGGCGTCAACGTGGGGCTCAGCCAGAATCAGGCGGTGCCGCAGGGCGGTGGCGCAACTAACGTTTGGAGTGTTGTGGATATCGACGCGGCGAAGGAGCATCTCGACGCGCATGGCGTGCGACAGGATGGCGATATCCAGCATGTCCCGGACCTGGTGAAATTGCTGACCTTTTACGATCCCGACGGCAATGCGATGATGTTCGCGCAGTCGCTGCAACAGGGGTAAAGATCATGCTGCTTCGTTCCGCTATCATCCTGCTGATCGGCTTTGCGGTGCCTGCTTATGCTGCGCCGCCTGCCAAAATTGCCGACCTCGCCTGGCTGGAGGGCAGCTGGGAAGGCGAAGGCATCGGCGGCGCTCCTGCGATCGAAGTCTATTCGCGCGCAGCCGACGGCAGCATGGTTGGCCATTTCCGCCAGATGCGGGCCGATGGCAAAGTGATGTTCTACGAACTGATCACGATCAACGAGGTTGACGGTTCGCTCAGCTATAACCTCAAACATTTCAACGCGGACCTGACCGGATGGGAAGAAAGGGGCGAAGTCCGGCGCTTCCCCTTGTCCGAGGCCGGCGATGGTCGCTGGGCTTTTTCGGGGATCACGTACGAACGTACCGGCGACAATGAAATGACGGCGTTGGTGCTTCACAAAGGCGATGATGGCAAATCGGAGACTTTGGAGTTCCGTTTCCGGCGCAAATGACGCTAGATGCAGATATGGACCGTGCACTCGCCGAATTGCTGGATATCGATATGGTCGACACTGCTGCGCTGTACGACGTGCCGCGCATTGCGACAATCCTCGAGCAGGCCGCGCGTGAGGGTAGGGCGGTGAGCTATTCCGAGCTGCTGATGACGCTGGGCTTTCGCTTTACCCGGCCCAAAATGCGGGCTGTCTGCAAGACGCTCGACGCCATCGACCGTGAGGCACAGGCTCGTGGAGAACCACCGCTGGCGCCGCTGGTGGTGCGCGAAAGCGACCGCTTGCCGGGGCAGGGCTGGTGGACGCACCGTCGGGATTATAAGGGCGCATGGGAGGGTGCGGAGGCGCGAGCCTATCTCGCGAAGCACCAGCAGCGTGCATTCGACTATTGGCGGGCGCGATGAGCGACTTGGCTGAGGCCCTGCGCGCCATCATGCGCCGCGCAATGGGTGTCGATGCGGAAGTCGAAAATATCACGCGGCTGTCGGGCGGGGCCAATATGGAAAGCTCTTCCTTCGACCATGACGGTCAAGGCTATGTGCTGCGCCGCGCACCGTCTGCGGCGTTTATGGAGGGGCGCTTCTTCGGGCATGATGTCGAGGCTGCATTGGTGCGCGCAGCGAGGGCTGGCGGCGTGCTGGCCCCGGAGGTGGTGGCCGATCTGAACGAAGCCGATAGCATTGGAACCGGCTATGTAATGCGGCGGGTGGATGCCGAGGTGAACCCGGCAAAGATATTGACCGATCCGCCGCCCAGCCTGATCGCTGATATCGCCCGCGAGCTGGCGCGCATCCATGCCATCGCACCGCGCGCCGACATCGCCGTCCCGCATATGGACACACGCACGGCACTCGCCGAGTTGAAAGCGCGCTTCCTGACCTATGGCGGAGACCGGCCGATTATCGCGCTGGCGCTTCGATGGTGTGAAGATCATTTGCCGTCGTCCACTGAGCCGGTGCTGGTGCATGGCGATTTTCGCATGGGCAATCTGATGGTCGATGGCGATGGGCTGGCCGCGGTGCTCGACTGGGAGCTGGCGCATTGGGGTGACGCCCATGAGGACCTGGCCTATGGCTGCATGGCCGTTTGGCGCTTTGGCCATTATGATCGGACTGCCTTTGGTGTCGCCGATCTGGAAAGCTATTTCGCCGCCTATGAGGCGGAGAGCGGCACAAAGGTGGATCGCGACCGCTTCCGCTTCTGGCTGGTCTATCGCACTTTGTGGTGGGCGCTCGGTTGCCTGCAAATGGCCGAGTTCTGGCGCAGCGGGGCCGACCGCAACCTGGAACGGGCCGTGATCGGGCGACGGACGAGCGAGAATGAACTCGACCTTTTGCTGCTGCTGGAGGCGGATGCGCCTGAGAGCGAACGGATGCCAGTCGCTTTGGCGATGCCACAGCCCGTCCGCCGCGCTGGCGAACCGAGTGAGGTTGAAATGCTGGAGGCGATCCGGGAATGGATCGACCGCGATATTAAGGCAAAAGCTGCTGGCCGTGACAAGTTTATGGCAGCGGTTGCCATGAATGCACTGGGGATGCTGATCCGCGATGCTGAAAGTCCGGTCGATCCGCACGACCAGACTTTGGCCGAAGATTTGCTAGCAGGCAGGGCCTCGCTTGGAACGCCGGGATTGCTTGGGCGTTTGCGCAAATCCGCGCTGGCAAAGCTTGCCAATGACAGCCCCAAATATGCGTCGCTTACTGCCGCCCGAAAGACGTGGTTAAATCCAGAGTCCAACGGCATGGATGACTAGCCCGGCCAACCCGCCCACCAATGTCCCGTTGATGCGGATGAACTGCAGGTCGCTACCCACGGCATTTTCGACCCGGTCGGTGATGGTCGAGGCGTCCCAGCCGCCGATGGTGTCCGAGACAAGGCTGACGATATTGTCACCATAATTTTCGACCGTGCCGACGATGGCGCGGCGGGCGAAGCGATTGATCTGGCGTTTGAGCGCTGCATCTTCCTGCAGCGTCGCACCCAGCTTGGTCAGCGCTTCGCCAAAACTGCCCGCAAGCGCCGCATCGGGGTTGCGCGCTGCTTTCAACAGCGCAGTGCGGCCCTGGTCCCACAGCCCCTCAATCCATTGGTTCATCGCCGGATTGGCGAGCAGCTCGGCCTTCCAGTTGGCGACTTTGGCCTGCAATGCCTTGTCGCGCTTCAGGTCGCTGACGAGTTGTTCCAGCCCTTCCTCACCCTTGGCGCGCAGCGGATGGTCGGGGTCCGCTGCCATTTCGCCCAGCATTTTTTCAAGGCCCGTAACGATGGCGTTGGCGAGCCGGTCGTCCAGACCGGTCCAGCGCATGATGGTGCCAGCGCGTTCCTCGACCATTTGCCGGATCAGATGCTCATTGGCTTCCAGCGTCTTCGACGCCCAACCGATTAAGCTGTCCATCAGCGGCAAATGCCGCCTTTCCTTGATCATCGCGCCCAGCAGTTGGCCCAATAGCGGCGCGACATCCAGTTTCTCTAGCTGTTTCCTGACCGCGCTTTTGGCAATGCCCCCCAGCCGCTCATCGTCGAGTGCAGAGATGATATCGCCCATCAGCCGCGACGCGCCCATCCGCATCCGCCCCTCGCCCCCCGAAGGTTGCGACAGGAAACGACCAATGGCGCCTGCCACGTCCATCGTCCGCACCTTGCGCGCGACGATGCCGGTTCGCAGGAAATTGGTGCGCAGGAAACTGGCGAGCGTTCGGCCCAGCCGTTCCTTGTTCGTCGGGATGATCGCGGTGTGCGGGATCGGTATGCCCAGCGGATGGCGGAAGAGCGCAGTCACCGCGAACCAGTCGGCAAGGCCCCCGACCATTCCGGCCTCTGCAAAGGCAACGAGGAAACCCCAATGGTGGTGGACGTTGCGCTCAAGCTGTATGCCAACGACGAACAGGACCGCCATCAGCGCGAGCAATGAAGTCGCGATCCGGCGCATCTTGCGCAGCTCTTCGTCGCGCCAAAGATAGCGCTCGCGTTCGGCTTGTCCCAGCTGGTTGATGGACTTCACGCAAACATCCTTAACCGAGCAGGACCAATGCTGCAAAACACAAGCGCGCAGTTACTCAGCAGGTTGCAGGCCACCCGTTGCCGATGCCGGGGGACGACGATCAGGATCCAGATGATCGTCCTTGTCATCACCCGGCTTAAAGGTCAGCAGGTTGCGACGCAGCCACGGCCCCAGGCGATGCTCCAGGCCCGAGGCAAGGCTGAAACCAGCCGGGACGATCAGCAAGGTTAGTAGTGTGGAGACGATCAGCCCGCCGATCACCACAGTGCCCATTGGCTGGCGCCATTGGCCATCGCCAGACAGCGCCAGCGCAGTGGGGATCATGCCTGCGGTCATCGCCACCGTCGTCATCACGATCGGCTGCGCACGTTTGTGTCCTGCCTCCATGATCGCCTGGAATTTCGGCGTTCCGCGGTCCATTTCTTCAATGGCGAAATCGATAAGCAAAATAGAGTTTTTGGCGACGATGCCGAACAGCATCAACACGCCGATGAACACCGGCATTGAGATCGGCTGGCCGACAAGCCCGAGCGCCATCAACCCGCCCAGCGGAGCCAGCAGCAGCGAGCCCATATTGACCAGTGGCGACATGAAGCGGCGATAGAGCAGCACGAGCACTGCGAATACGAGCAAGGTCCCTGCGATCAGGGCATTCAGGAAGTCGCGCTGCATCTCCTGCTCCCACTCCTGGCTACCGAATGGCGCGCGGGAAACGCCGGTGGGCAGGTTCTTCATCACCGGCAGGTTATTGATCACCTTGTCGGCGTCGGACGACACAATGCCGGGGGCAAAATCGGCTCCGACGAAGATGCGGAAATTCTGGTTACGCCGCTCAATGCTGGTCGGACCAGCGCCAAAGCTGATATCGGCAACTCGTGACAAGGGAACCGATCCGCCGTTTGCGGTGGGGACGGGCAGGTTGCGAATATTTTCGATATTCTGCCGCGCTTCCTTGGCCAGCATCACGCGGATCGGGATTTGCCGGTCGGAAAGCGAGAATTTGGCGCTGTTCTGGTCGATATCGCCTAGCGTTGCGATACGGATCGCCTGGCTCAGCGCGACCGTGGTCACACCAAGCTGCGCTGCCAGGTCTAGCCGGGGAGTGATCAGCAGTTCGGGGCGCTGCAAGTCGGCGGCGATGCGCGGCGCCTGTACCTGCTTCAGCGTTTTCATTTCCTCAACCAGCTTCTGCGCGGTCTGATCGAGCAGTTTCGGATCGGAGCCCGACAGCATGACCGAAACGTCGCGGCCGGATCCGCCGCCACCCGGCCCAAATGCCTGGAAAGACACGCGCGCATCGGGAATTTTGGAAAGCGTGGGCGCAAGGGCTTCTTCAAACTCCTTGCTCGACCGCTCGCGGTCTTCCTTTAACGTAATGAAGATCGAGCCGCTGCCCTCGCGTACGCTTTGCAGGGCGGTGCCGACTTCGGGCTCCTTGTTGATGATGGCTGCAACCTGATCCGATACCGCCTTTGTCTGTTCCAGCGTGGTCCCGGGAACCATTTCGATCCGGACGCGGCTAAAGTCCTGGTTCCCGTCAGGGAAAAACTGTTTCGGCAGCACAATGAACAATAAAATGGTTAGTGCAAAAGACAGCACCCCGATCCCCACCATCCAGCGACGATGGCCGAGCGACCAGCGCAGCACCTTCATATAGCGGTCCATCATCGGCCCTTCGCCATGTTCGGCGACACCGCCAGATTTCAGGAAATAGGCAGCAATCATTGGCGTAATCATACGCGCGACGGCAAGGCTCATCAGCACGGAAGCGACCACGGTCAGGCCGAAATTTTTGAAAAACTGACCTGCTACGCCTGGCATCAGGCCAACTGGCAGGAACACCGCGACAATCGAGAATGTGGTCGCGACAACGGCAAGGCCGATTTCGTCGGCGGCGTCGATCGATGCCTGATAGGGTGATTTGCCCATTCGCATGTGCCGAACGATATTCTCGATTTCCACAATTGCGTCATCGACCAGCACACCCGCCACCAGCCCCAGCGCCAGCAGCGACATGGTGTTGAGCGTGAAGCCAAGCAGGTCGAGGAACCAGAAGGTCGGGATCGCCGACAGCGGAATGGCAATGGCCGAGATGATCGTCGCGCGCCAATCGCGCAGGAACAGGAACACGACCACAATCGCCAGCAGCGCGCCCTCAATCATGGCGGCCATCGAGCTTTTATACTGCGCCTTGGTATAATCGACGCTGTTGAACAGCGTGGTGAACTTGATCCCTGGATTTTCCTTTTGCAGCTTCTCCATTTCGACCATGGCATTGTCGAATACGGTTACGTCCGATGCTCCTTTGGCGCGCGACATACCGAATGTGACCACCTGTCGCCCGCTTTCGAATGCCATCGCCTTCTGCTCGCTATAGCCATCCGTCACTTCGGCCACATCGGACAGTTTGATCGATCTGTTCCCGCCGAGGCTGATCTGGCGCTGTCCAAGCTCATAGGCGGTGAGCGCATTGCCCAGAATTCTGACCGACTGGCGCGAACCGGCGATTTCAGACTGGCCGCCTGCTGCGTTCAAATTCTGCTGGCGCAAAACGCCATTGATCTGCGCGGCAGTCACACCAAGCGATTGCATCTTGGCGGGATCGAGGACAACGCGAATTTCCCGGTTCACCCCGCCATTGCGGCTGACCGAGGCCATGCCCTCTATCGAGAGCAGGCGGCGCGACACGGTGTCATCGACGAACCAGCTGAGCTGCTCCAATGTCATGTCCGATGCCTCGACGGCCAAATAGGCGATCGGGTCGCTGGAGGTCGCAACCTTGAACACCTGCGGTTCCAATATGCCGTCGGGCAAATCGGCGCGGATCTGGTCCACGGCGTTTTTCACTTCGTTCACCGCAGCATTGATATCGTCGCCAATCTCGAACTCGGCGCTGATTGACGTGTTGCCCTCACTCGCGGAGGCATCGATATTGCGAACGCCCTGCACGCTGCGGATCGCCGATTCGACCTTTTGGGTGATCTGCGTTGTAATTTCAGTGGGTGAGGCACCCGGCTGCGAAATCGAAACGACAACCACCGGAAACTCGATATCCGGATCGTTCTGCACGTCCATGTTGCGGAACGACATGATTCCCGCCAGCGTCAGTGCCAGAAATAGGATGATCGGTACAACCGGGTTGCGGATCGACCATGCAGAGATGTTGCGAAAATTCATCGCGGTTTCGATCCTATTTTGTGGCCTTGACCAGCTTGGGGGTCACAGTCTCGCCGGGATTGAGGAAGCCGCCGGCGTACAGCACGACACGCTCTGTACCATCCAGACCCTCGGTGATGGCGATGCCGGACGGCGTCACAATACCCTGTTTCACATTACGCCGGACGACCTTGTTGTCCTTGCCCACTATGTAGACAAAGCTACCTTCACGGTCGTTCTGCAACGCGGATTCGGGAAGGATGGGGGCTGAAATTGCCCCAGCCTTAATCTCGACGCTGGCAAAACCTCCCGGCTTTAGCGTCTTGTCAAATGGCAATGCGATGCGGGCAATGCCTTGCCGCGTCTCGGCATTGATGATTGGCGAGATCTGCCAGATTTGGCCACTGAATTGCCGGTCGGTGCCGACCGGCGTTACGGTCGCGGGGACGCCAACAGAGATATTGGCCAAATCCGCTTCGCCCAATTGCGCTTGCAATTCGAACTGGCCGCCCTGTGCCATGCGGAACAGGATGCCGCTGCCCGCGCTGACCGTCTGGCCTGGTTCGACGCTTCGCGCCAATATATAGCCACCAACGGGGGCACGGATATCGAGTCTGGCGTTGCGTGCGCGGGTTTCGCTCAGTTGCGCTTCGGCAACGCGAACGCGGGCGCGTGCACTGTCGCGCGTGGCGGTCTTGCGGTCAACATCGGCCTTGGAAATAAAGCCACGATCAACCAGCTTTAGCGCCCGGTCGAGCTCATTCTGTGCCAGTTGCAGGTCGGCACGAGCGACGGCGATCGACGCTTCCAGTGCTGCCGCCTGCTGTACCTGGACTGATCGTTCGATCGTAACCAGCACCTGGCCCTGTTCGACCCAGTCGCCTGCATCGACTAGCACACGTGCAACCTGACCGCCTTCGCCCACCACGCCAATGGGAATTTCGCGCCGGGCGGCAAGCGTCCCGGTGGCGTTGATTGCGCGCACGACCGTGTCACTCCCTGGAGCAACCACCGAAACCGTTTGCGCCTGCGATTGCTTGTCAGCGCCAGCCGCTTCGCCGCTGCTCGACTGCGACATATAGGCGAGCACGCCGCCGGTGATCAGCACAGCCAGTATGATCACTGCGATGATCCAATTGCGCTTGCGCCGCCGATCAGCGGCTTCGGGGTCGAGCAGGTCCTGGGCAGGAGACAGGGTGGTTTCGTAGTTCATGTTTTCACTGTCCGAAAATCGCAAAAGGCAATCGGTGTTCCGCCTCTTAAGGATATGGCGAAACCGATGCTTGGTGTATTATCCCAATAATGCACCAGTTGCAAGCTGGTGCCGAATTTGGCCTATCTAGGCCATATCGCCTGCAAGCGCACGGCAAAAAGCGATAATTGCGACAGTTTTCGACAAACGCTCATGATATAAAACAAAAGGCCGCGCCAGATCGGAGCGGCCTCTTGTGGCAGTTCGCTCTATCAGCGCACGCGACCGCGTTGGACCATGTTGAGGATGCCAAGTACAATCACTGCGCCTACGAAGGCAACGATCAAGCCGGTAAGCGAAAACTTCTGCACGCTGCCGACGATACCGAATTGATTGGCAATCAGATTCCCGACAACAGAGCCTACGCAGCCCGCGACGACATTCCAAATAATGCCCATTGATGCATCGCGATTCATCACTTTGCTGGCAAGCCAGCCAGCGATGCCGCCAACGATGATTGCAATAATCCAACCCATATCTTCCTCCTGTATCGCGCCCTGCCTTAGTGTTGGACGAGTGGCGGCAGGGTAGCGGGCTCGAAAAAGAAAGCCAAAGCCGAATTTCCCCAGCCATTTGTAAACTTGTCATTGCAAAGAAAAACCCCCGGCGCTTTCGCATCGGGGGTTTCGCCATTCACTTCGCAGCTGCGCTCAATATTTCTGCTGGCGCTCGTACAGGTCGCGATAATGCTGGATGCGCGTCACGCGCAGTCCCGGCATGCCCGAACGGTCGATGGCGCGTTGCCAACCGGCAAATTCTTCCAGCGTCAGGCCATAGCGTTCGCACACTTCGCTTACGGTCAACAGGCCGCCATTGACTGCGGCAACGACCTCAGCCTTGCGGCGGACGACCCAGCGAGTCGTTTCCGGCGGCGGTAGGCTGGCCACGGTGAGGGGTTCGCCCAAGGGGCCAATAACCTGTGCCGGGCGGATTTTCTGGTTCTCTAGCATATCGTTCTCAAAGCTCCGTGCCCCGCTCTGCTACCTGATATTCAGGCTTTATCATTGATGACTGTTCGGAATTTCCATCGACTGAATCGGAAAGGTTAACGGCCAATTCAAACTTTGAACCGGTTTCCTCGACCTTGGCGCTCCCGAGCAGCCAGAACGCTCCGCGCACCCGATTGGTTGCACCGTGTCCCGCGAAGAATGCGATACGGCTGTCCAGCGAATCGAATGTCCCGTCGCCAGCCGGCGTTGCCGAAAGCAAGGCGCCGACCGTCTGGCTGACCGCCTGGCGCGACGTCGCGGACGCAACCAAAGCAGAATAATCTGCCTTGATCGTTCCGGCCTTTGCGGCGCGGCGGGGATGGGGGAAGTTCAATTCCATGTACATCGTTTTACGGGTTGCTGCATAACGTCTGGTAAAAGCGCCGTTCAGAGGGCATTAGGCCGGGTTAACGGGCATTATGCTTTGCCCTTTGACCCTGTTTCATTTTGAGAAGGCGCGACGCAAAAGCGCGTATTTTCAAGCGCTCGACCGGTGCAGCACGTGATGGAAGAAATAAATTTTTCGCCCGATATTTTTCAGTTGGGGTCTGATTTGGCCGGAAAAAGGATCGTTGTGGCCATGTCTGGCGGCGTTGACTCGTCGGTGGTCGCCGCATTGGCGGCACGTTCCGGCGCAGAAACGATCGGCGTCACGCTTCAGCTTTACGATCATGGCAGCGCGGTTAAGCGCGCCGGGTCGTGCTGTGCCGGACAGGATATCCGCGATGCGCGTTCGGTTGCGGACCGGCTGGGCATTGCGCATTATGTTTTCGACCATGAAAGCCGATTTCGCGACACGGTGATCGACCATTTCGCCGATGAATATCTGCGCGGGCGCACGCCGATTCCCTGCGTGCGCTGCAATATGGGGGTGAA
>CAZSJE010000055.1:0-1413 GCA_964606835.1 uncultured Sphingorhabdus sp. | reverse complement strand
TCCGGATCGTCGGCCAGCGAGACCATACCCATGCCCGGTTCAAAATCCTTGTAGCAACTGTCGAGCGAACGGCCCTCTATATAGCGACAAGAGCAAGCGACATGCGCCGCATAGGCCGTGCCCAGCCGTGCCTGCCCCTTGATGTCGGCAAAGTTGAAGACCAGCCACCCGGCCATCAGCGCCAGCACCGCGTACATGCCATAGCGGATTTTCCTGCCCAGGCTCAGGGCGGGACGAGCCGATTGTGGAGAAGTTGCAGTTGCCATTCATCGTCTTTCTGGTGCATCGAATTTCGCCATGCCTAAAGACCTTATGCTACGCTCCGCAACCCTGTTTTCGGCGCTTGCGCTTTCCGCCTGCGGTGCCGCGCCGTCGCCGACCGACACTGACAAGCCCGCAATACAGCGCTATGCCGACGATGCAGCGGTGTCGGAGCAGGCATTAAAGGATGCGGTTGCTCCCTTCTTCGAAGACCCAGCCCTTGCCGAAACGCGAGCCGTTGTCATTGTGCACGGCGGCCTGATCGTCGCCGAACGCTACGCTCCCGGCTATGGCCCGGACAGCCGCCTGATCAGTTGGTCGATGGCAAAGAGCGTCACCGCAACGCTTGCTGGTTTCATGGTCGCCGATGGGCTGCTTTCGCTCGACGATCCGGCACCGGTCAGCGAATGGCTGAACACGGGCGATGCGCGCAACAAGATCACCCTGCGCCAACTGTTGCATATGTCGTCGGGGATCGATCACACCGAGACCGCCGAGGAGGATGTGCCGATCTATGACGCGGATACCACGCGTATGCTGTTCCTCGATGGCCGCGAAAATGTTGCGCGCTATGCGGAGGGGCGGATGCTCGAGGCGGTACCCGGCAGCAAGTTTGAATATAGCAGTGCGACCAGCAATATCATCGCCGACATCATGACGCGTACGCTAACCGACAGCCGCAATCCGCAAATCCGCCGCGATGCGATGCTCGATTATGCCCGTGGGCGTTTGTTCGAGCCGCTGGGCATGAGCAGCGCTTTTCCCGAATTCGACCGCCAGGGTACGATGCTGGGCGGCAGCATCATCCATGCAACAGCACGCGACTGGGCAAAGTTTGGCGAGTTCCTGCGCAACAATGGCTCGGTGCGAGGGGCGCAGTTGCTGCCCACGAACTGGACGCGTTTCATGAAAACGCCAAGCGCCAACAATTCGGCCTATGGCGCGCATATCTGGCTGAACAGGCGGAGTGGCAGCGGGCCCGAGCAAGCACTATTCCCCGATAAGGCGCCATCGGATGTCTTCGCGGCTATCGGCCATCTGGGGCAATATGTCGTGGTGTCACCACAGCACAAGCTGACAATCGTGCGGTTGGGCAAGACGCAGGATGATCAGCTTGGCCCGATCAAGGATCAGTTGGCCAAGGTGATTTCG
>CAZSJE010000054.1:6338-12561 GCA_964606835.1 uncultured Sphingorhabdus sp. | reverse complement strand
AGATCACATTGTTCCCGATGAACCAGCGCGCCGAAGACCTGCTGATGGGCGCCCCTTCGCAAGCTGAAAACAAGCAGTTGCGCGAGCTTGGCTTACGCGTGGTTGAACAGCGGCTTAAGTCCTGACTAATCCCGTTTCCTTTGTAAGCGCATCTGTTACAGGATGTTGCAAATGAAGGGGGCAATCATGGAAAAGAGATGGAAATGGGCGTCAGCGTTGGCGCTTTGTGCGTTTGCGGGTGGCGCAGCGTCCGCTGAATCGTTGACCGTTACTGGCTGGTACGCTGCCGATAACCAAGATGTGGCCATGTTGCTTAGCCTGGGGGTTGATCGTTTCGATGGCGATAACAGTCCGCAAATGGTCTCAGCACTTGAAGGTGCGTTGAACAGCCGACGTGACCGGGATGGTGGGCCCTATTTCGCCGTCCGTTCGCGCTATGGAAAGGCCGATGGCATGGTCTATGGATCGACGCGGGTGCGCGTCGATCTTCAGGATTTCACCCGCAAGGCAAAGCGTTGCGCCTTCGATACGACATCCAAAAAGTGCAAGGATGCCGAAAAGATCGAAGTCGACATATACTGCACGCGCCGGATAATCAATGTGACTGCCAACATAAAGGTCACGCGCATGTATGATGACAGGCTGATCTATAACCAATCCTTGCCCGACCGGCACGAATCAGAAATCTGTGATGGTGATGGCAAGCCGCAACCTGCCGAGTCTGTGATTGCAGGGCTGATGCGTTCGATCGCCAGCCGATTTGCAAGCGAGGTAACCCCCTATGGCAGCACCGAAAAAATCCGTATCCGCGAAAACCGCAAGGGGATGAGCAAAGAAGACGATGCTCAGATGAAATCGCTGATCGCTGCTACCAAGACGAGCGAGGCTGCGGCCTGCGCCGGGTGGCGCGAAATGGAATCGCGCGGCATTGCCCATCCCACCCTGTCGTTCAATCTCGGCCTTTGCCTGGAGTCAGAGGGTAAGCTGGACGAGGCCCTGAACTATTATCGTCCGCTGGCTTCCTCGGTTGACGGCAGAGCGGGCATTGAACGGGTAGAGCGCCGCAAGGTGGGTGAGGATGACTATGTTACCCGGAGCCAGACTTCCCCAACGCCATGATCCGGTGGGATTGATTGTTATGTGAAACTGTGCTACACAGTTTCACATGAAGAACGTCACCATAGCCATCGATGATGAAACCCATCGCAAGGCCCGCATACGCGCGGCGGAGCTGGGCACGTCCTTGTCCGCCATGGTCAAGGATTATCTGAACGGCCTGGTTGGTGATGGGCCTAGCGTCCAGGGAGTGCGTGAAATGCAAATGCCGTTCAAACCCGCCTCGTCGGTTGATGCACCGCTCCCGCCCGGTGCCTATGGCCGGTTCCCCGATGGCACGCCCTATTACACCAAGGACGGCAAGCCGCGGAAGCCGGGCGGGCTAAAGGGCAAAATGTGGATGGCAGACGATTTCGATGAATGGCCGGAAGACATTCTCGCTTCGTTCGAGGCGTGGCCTTATGACGATCCGGACTATGAGCCGATGCCGTGAGGCTGATCCTCGATACGCATGTTTTGATTTGGTGGCTGCGCGGCGATCCCAAACTGGGGCCGAAAACCCGCACAGCTATCGAAAATCCTGAGAGCATTCTCCTGATCAGCGCGGCTTCACCATGGGAGATGTCGGTCAAATTTCGGATCGGCAAGCTGGACGAACGCGGTTCGAGGGCTTGGCTGGATGCCGAAGCGGCTGGATGCACGCTTGTGCCCATCACCAGCGAGCATCTTGCCGCACTGGAATCACTACCGCGCAGACACGGCGATCCCTTCGATCATCTGATCCTGGCCCAGGCAAAGGTTGAGGAGGCTTTGCTGGTCACGAATGACCGCAGAATGCTGGGGTATGACATCCCGTGTCTGCGTGTTACGTAATAGCTCGATATGGCTATTGACCTCACCCACTTCGAATCCGGCAAAAAATATAAAGGCGATTATGACGCAGACCTTGCCGCGCTTCAGGACCAGCTATCCGACCTGCAGGCGCTGCATATCCTCCACAAATGCCGAACGCTGATCGTTTTCGAAGGCTGGGATGCGGCGGGGAAGGGTGGGGCGATCAAGCGGCTGACCGCGACGCTCGATCCGCGCTATTATCAGGTCTATCCCATCTCCGCGCCTACGCCTGAGGAGAAGGAAAAGCATTTCCTCTGGCGTTTCTGGAACAAGCTGCCGCGCGCGCAGGAAATGTCGATCCTGGACCGCAGCCATTACGGCCGCGTGCTGGTGGAGCGGGTCGAGGGCTTTTGCTCCGAGGCCGAATGGCGGCGTGGCTATGACGAGATCAATGCGTTTGAGGAGGCACAGGCGCAGATTGGCACGAAGATCATCAAGATTTTCCTGCATGTGACGCAGGATACGCAGGACAAGGTGCTGCAGGAGCGGCTTGCCGAGCCGGCCAAAAGATGGAAGGTTACAGCGGAGGATTTCCGTAACCGGGAAAAACGCAAAGCCTATCTGGCGGCGATTGGGGACATGCTCGAAAAGACCGATACCAGCTATGCGCGATGGAAAGTTTTTGACGGGAATAATCAGAAAGCTGCGCGGATTGGGGTGCTCAGCCATATCGCAAAGGAACTGCAGGTAAGTCTGCCGACAGAGTTTCCCAAGGTTGATGTTGAAATAGCGGAGTTGGCAAAAAAGGCGTTCGGAAAATAGGGAATTGCCATCCGCCAAACTTCATGGACCTTAATGTTACGCCATGATACGCGTTTTGCGGGCGCTGCATGCGCCAAGTAGGAGAGCGAGATGTCTAACTGGGAAATGGGCAGCAAGCCGCATGATGGTGGAGAGCGCGACGTAAAAATCAACTTTCTGACCGATGATTCCACCGGGGCAATTGGTGGCCAACTGTGGTTCAAGGACATGCTTTATACCGTCAACGGCAGTTGGGCAGCGGCGGGATCGGTGCCCGGTCGCAATAATTCTGCTTTTGCGTTGTGGGGTGCCGACAGCGCGGCAGCGACGGACTTTGTTGCTGCGGCGGGAACAATGGAAGGGCCAGGCGGCGCTCCCGTTTCGATCCAGCTGAACTTGGTCCGGGCACGGTCCAGCGATGGCCAGCAATTCGGCTGGTCCGGCGTGCTGCAACCGCTGAACCAGCCTTGGCAAGGTTGACGCCACAGGATGGGATTTACGGATCGGGATAGCCAATCTCCACAACTTCCCATTCCTTGGGTCCTGCGGGTAGCTGCACAGTTCTGATATCGCCGATCCCTGCGCCGCGCAACGCGCGGCCAAGGGGGCTGTTCCAGCCAATCCTTCCTTGTCCCGCGTCGGCTTCATCGTCGCCGACCAGCGTTATGGTGCGCTGATTGTCATTTTCGTCGGCTATAATCACTGTTGCGCCGAAGAAGATGCGGGTGCGGTCGGGCTGTTGCGCCGGATCGATGACCTTGGCCGATTTCATCTTCTTCGACAGACGCCCCAGCTCGCGGTCTATCGCGCGCAGTTTCTGCTTGCCGTAGATATAGTCGCCATTCTCGCTGCGGTCGCCATTGCCCGCCGCCCAGCTGACGATTTCGACCACGGCAGGGCGCTCGATCGCAAACAACCGATCATATTCAGCGCGCAAGGCGGAAAAGCCCTGCGGCGTTATCGGATTGGTTCGTTCGTTCAAGTCGCCGGTCTGCGGCCCAGATAGTTGCTGAGCGGCGTCGCGCTTTTATAGCGCGCCTTGTCCGGGTTGAGATGATCGTACATCACCGCATTTTCCAGAACGCGCTGCACATAGTTGCGCGTTTCGAAGATCGGAATCTGCTCGATCCAGTCGAGGATGTCGATCCCGCCGCCACGCGGATCGCCGTTGCGCGCGAGCCATTTGTTCACATTGCCCGGACCGGCATTATAGGCTGCCACTGCAAGCGGGTAGCTGCCGCCATAATAGCTCAGCATGCGCTGGAAATAAGTGGAGCCGAGCTGGATATTGTAGGTGATGTCGCTGTTCAGCGCGTCGGGGCGATAGGCGAGCGCAATCTTGCCCGATGTCTCGCGCGCGGTGCCAGGCATCAGCTGCATCAGCCCGCGCGCACCGGCATGGCTGACCGCATTGCGGTCGAACTGGCTTTCCTGCCGCGCAATAGCATGGATGAAGGTCCAGTTATTGGCTTGATCCGCTGGTACATTGACTGTTGGATAGCCGAGCCGGATCATGCTGCTATGCCCCTCAATCCGCGCGCTGCGCGCGGCGATGACCGACAGGTCGGGGCGTCCGATCATGCTCGACCAGGCAAATAGCCGCTGGAAATCGGCTTCGCTCTTTGCACTGTTGGACAGTGCGCGCATGAAGCTGTTTGAATCGCGCCAGCCGGGGAAAGTCGATGACAGCCGCGCTGCGGTGAAAGTCGGCGGCACCGCGTTTGCGGCCAATTGCGGCAAGGCTGGGGCTGCCGGAACTGGTGGCAGCGGCTGGCCAAGCGCTTCCAGGGCAAGCTGTCCGTGGAAGAAATCATAGAAACGCGCGGCATCGCTGAAATATTGCGCCGCGCGGTCGCTATCGCCCGCCTTCTTGGCAGCCCTTCCTGCCCAATAAAGCCCCTTGGCACGTGTCTGCGGGCTGCGCGCGCCATCGGTATAGGCCTGGAACATATCCATTGCATCGCGCGGTCGGCCAAGCTTGTAATAGGCATTCTCGCCTGCAAGCCAGGCGAGGCTGGTATAGGTATCGCGCGTTGACAGGTCGAGCTCGGTAATCTTCGTGCCTGCCGGGAAAGCATCGCGAAGCTTCGACGCAATGCGATAGGCGGTTTCAAACTGCCCGTCATTTTCTGCGGCTTCCGCATTGGAAAGCAACAGCTTCAGCCAGTCGCGGGCAACATGCGGCGGGGTGTTCAGCGTTGGCCGGTTGGCGAGCAGTTCGCGCGCGCCCCATATGTTGCCCGATGCTTTCAGCGCATTCACCCGTTCCATCAGCAATCCGGCATCGCTCTGTCCGGCACGGCCCGACGCATCGAATTTCGCCGCCGCATCGGGCGCTTTCAATTCATAGGCGAGTTGCGCCTCCAAAACCGGGCGGCGGTCCGATGAGGTGTAGGGCAGCCATTTCTGCGCGCTGCGGCTCGCGCTCGACCAGAGCAGGCGGGAGACGCGTGCATCATGATCGGCCGCGGTTAGCTTGCTGCCCATCAACTGGTAGATGCGCGCTTCGTCATCGTCGGTTAGCGGCCCTTCGCGCCAAGCACGGCGCGCCCAGCTTTCGGCCTTGGCCTTGTCGCCCGTTGCGGCAAGGGCAATCGCATATTTGGCACGACCACCATTGGTCAGCGGCTCCAGCCGGTCGAAATAGGCAACCGTCTGGCTGGGCGAATAGTTCAGCAGGTTGATCGCCTGTTCCGCATTCTTGCGCATATCCTCGGCATTGGGCCAGTCAGGATAGCTCAGCAAAAAGGATGCATATTCGCTGAAGGCATAGTTGGCCGACGCGCTTAGCATCTTCCACCGTTGCAGCGCTGCTGGGATATTGCCGTCGCTGGCGTCGACCAGCGGCATTGGGACGTTTGTTGCCTGTCCGGTACTTGTCGTTGCAGTGCTCGCTGTTCCAGTCCCCGGCGCAAAGACGATCTGTGCGTGTGCGGGGTTGGCGACAACAAAAGCGGGAATTGCAAGCAACGAAGCGGAAATCAGGTGCTTTACCATGCGCGGCATATTATGGGCTGCTCCCTTAGCGTGAAATGAACCAACACCCCTGATGGTCCGCGCGCTGTTGATGACGAATTACGAAAGCGATTACCATGTTCTCCGGCTCAATTCCCGCTCTGGTGACTCCTTTTTGCGACGGAGCGTTTGCCGAAGACAAATTTCGCGCGCTGGTGGAGTGGCAGATTGCCGAAGGTTCTAGTGCCTTGGTTCCATGCGGCACCACCGGGGAAAGCGCGACGCTGTCGTTCGACGAGCATTATCATGTCATCCAGGTCTGCATCGATCAGGCGGCGGGCCGTGTTCCGGTGATTGCTGGATGCGGATCGAACGATACCGTCACCGCCGTCCGGCATATGGCCTTTGCCAAAGACGCCGGGGCCGACGCGGCGCTGATCGTCATGCCTTATTATAACCGCCCCAGCCAGGACGGCATCGTTGCGCATGTCGAGCATCTGGCTTCCAAAAGCGACCTGCCGATGGTGCTTTACAATGTACCGGGGCGGACCGTGACCGATATCAAGCCGGAAACGCT
>CAZSJE010000054.1:4952-6238 GCA_964606835.1 uncultured Sphingorhabdus sp. | reverse complement strand
ATGTCCCGTCCAAAGCCCGAAACATTCGACAAGGTCAAAACCGTCGCCGAAAACCGGCGCGCGCGGTACGAATATTTTGTCGAGGACAAATATGAGGCCGGGATCGCGCTGACGGGAACCGAGGTGAAGGCGCTGCGTTTCGGCGAGGGATCTATTGCCGAAAGCTATGCCGAGGTGAAGGATGGCGGCGAGGTCTGGCTGGTCAATGCCAACATCCCCGAATTCAGCCATGGCAACCGCTATAATCACGAACCCAAACGCCCGCGTAAATTGCTCCTTAATGCGCGTGAGATAAACAAACTCCATGGAGCGGTGATGCGGCAGGGCATGACGCTGGTGCCGCTGTCGATCTATTTCAACGCGCGCGGGCGGGCGAAAGTCGAACTGGCCCTCGCCAAAGGCAAGAAAGCGCCTGACAAACGGGCGACCGAGAAGGAACGCGATTGGAAGCGGGAACAGGGTCGATTAATGCGAGAGCGCGGATGAGCGGCGGGTCCAAAACGGGTGGTTTGGGCGGCTGGATCCAGCGGCAGGCGCCGACGCGCGAAAGCTTCGAGCGCAGCCGCTTCCTGCGCCCCTTTGCCGCGCGCGTTTTCCATCCGGCCCTATGGCGCTTTACCCGGCGGTCGGTACCGCGCGGGGTTGCGTTGGGGTTGCTCGTTGGAATCTTCCTTTTGATCCCCGGTGTACAAATTGCGGGCGTTGCGCTTCTCTCTCTGCCAGTGCGCGCTAACATTCCCATTGGTGCTGCCATGACCTTTTTGTCGATGCCTGCAACGACGCCGTTCATCCTGTTAGCGTCGGTCTATGTCGGCGAATCCGTGTTGCGGCTCAGCGGTGGCTCGGAACGGCTTTACCAGTTGATCGAAACCGCCGCGCCTCTGTCGCAATGGATCGATTTCGTCCGCACCGAAGCGCCGATGGCATTGGTGCAGGGTCTGGCCGGACTTGCGATCATTTCGGTCATTGCCGCGTCGGTTGGATATGTCCTGGCGGCGTGGTTCTGGCGCTGGCGGATTTCGTCCAAATGGCGTCGCCGGTCGAAAGCAGTTGCGGCTGGTGGATAAAGGCTGACAACGACCATAGCCGAAGCCTAAGCGCTCCCCATTCGACTCGATAAGGGGAGCCTGAAATATGACATTCGCCAAAACCCTGCTTGCGGCGGCAAGCGCATCCTTGATCGCCATTGCTGCCAGCGCGCCAGCCATGGCGGAAGAGAAAGTCGCTGCTGAGGCCAAGACCGGTCCCGAACTGGGCAGCTTTGGTTTCGATGAAAGCGGCATGGA
>CAZSJE010000054.1:0-4852 GCA_964606835.1 uncultured Sphingorhabdus sp. | reverse complement strand
GGGCTTCCCGACCGCGATATGTACCTAGTCGACAATCCGAAATTCGATGAAATCCGCACCGCTTACAAGGCGTTCCTGGGCAAGATGCTGACCCTTGCCGGGGAAACCAACGCCGAGGCGCGCGCTAATGCGATTTTCGAAACCGAGAAGAAGATCGCCGCGATCCAGTGGACGCGTGAGGACAGCTCGGACGCGACCAAGACCTACAATAAATATACGCTCGCCGAACTGGACCAGCAGGTTCCGAGCGTCGGCATGTCGGCGATGCTGAAAAAGATCAGCCCGAAAATCACTGAAGTGCTGGTCGCGCAGCCGAGTGCAGTGGCGGGCACGGCCAAGATTTTCGCCGAGACCGATATCGGCGTGTTCAAGGATCAGCTGATCGTCAATGCACTCGGCAGCTATTCCGATGTGCTGCCAAAGGCGGTCGATGACGCGGCCTTTGCCTTTTACGGCACCACGCTGTCGGGAACACCGCAACAGCAGGCGCGATGGAAACGCGGGATCGGCTTTGTTGAGGGCGCGATTCCCGACGAAATCGGCAAAATCTATGCCGCCAAATATTTCCCTGCCGAAACGAAGGCTGCGGCGAACGAATTGGTGAAGAATGTTGTTGCCGCCATGGGCCGCCGGATTGAAGGCCTTGACTGGATGCAGCCCGAAACCAAGGTCAAGGCGAAGCAGAAGCTGGCCAATTTCACCACCAAGATCGGCTATCCCGACAAATGGCACGATTATGCCAAGCTGAAGATCGTCAAGGGCGATGCATTCGGCAACAATGTCCGCGCCAACGAGTTCGGCTTTGCCGACAATATCAGCAAGCTTGGCACACCGATCCGCCGCTGGGAATGGGGCATGCTGCCGCAGACGATCAACGCCTATGCCAATTTCGGCATGAACGAGATCGTCTTTCCCGCCGCGATACTGCAACCGCCCTTCTTCGACCCCAAGGCCGATCCGGCAATCAACTATGGCGGCATCGGTGCGGTGATCGGGCATGAAATCAGCCACCATTTCGACGACCAGGGATCGAAATATGACCAGAATGGGCGTCTCTCCGACTGGTGGACCGAAAAGGATGTCGAGGCCTTTACGGCGGCGGGCAAGAAACTGATCGCGCAATATGATGCGTATGAAATCTTCCCCGGCGCTAACGTGAAGGGCGAATTTACGCTGGGCGAAAATATCGGCGACCTCGCCGGACTGACCATTGCCTATGACGCCTATAAGGCATCGCTCGGCGGCAAGGAAGCGCCGGTGCTCGACGGAATGACCGGCGACCAGCGCTTTTTCCTGGGCTGGGCGCAGGTGTGGCGGCGCAACTATCGCGAGGCGAATTTGCGTAACCGGCTGATCACCGATCCGCATGCCCCGTCGATCCAGCGCGTCTGGGTCGTGCGCAACCTTGACAAATGGTATGATGCGTTCCAGCCGAAAGCCGAAGACAAATTGTTCCTCAAGCCCGAGGATCGAGTCCGCATCTGGTAAGGGAATTTAGTGCAGCCGTCCTCTCCAGCACAATTATTCGGCGGAGAGGATGGCGGCGATGCGGGCCAGCGGCGAACCCTGCTTGCGGGGCTTGCCGCAGCAACCACGCTGTCGATGTTGCTGCTGTGGCTGGTGACGCACAATGTCGTGCTGGTTGGCGCACTGGCAGCTGGAATGGTAGCGCTATGGGGGCTTACCGAATATGTCCGCCGCACGGCTGCGCCCGAAGCCGCCGAAGCGGCACTTCCGCCCGACTGGTCGGTCACGCGCGCGGTTGCCGATGCCGATAGCGCGGCGCTGGCGATTACCGACCGGGCAGGGCGGCTGCTGTGCGCCAATGATCGCTTTACCAAGCTGTTCGACGGCCCGCGCGCCCCGCCCGATTTGGGCCTTGATGCGGCATCCCATGAATTGCTCCTGCAGGGTGGTCGTGCGGCCTGGCGGGATGGGCAGGCAACTATCGACGGCGTTCGCAAAAATGGCAGCGAATACCAGCTGCGGCTGGTCCGATCGGGGGCTGGCGACGAATATCTGATGTGGCGTTTCGCCGAAGTCGCTTCGGTCGATGTCGCGGCACAAGCGCAGGAACTGGTCGCGGGGCGCATCGGTCGCGCGCTTGCCACGGCGGGCGTAATGGCAGTCCTCGTAGGCGGCGAGGGCCGAGTGCGGAGCGCCAATGCCGCCTTTGCCGTGCGCGCCACCGGCGACGAAAATGCCAACATATCGGGCCGCGACCTTGGTTCTTTCATGCGGCTGGACGACAAACAGCGGGTATTTTTTGAACGCGAAGGGCGGCATGGCGTTCCGGTGCGGCTGCTGCATGTTCCCTTGTCGGCGGATACCACCAACGGCAATGCGATGCTGCTGGCCATCGACGATGAAGGCGGCAGCGGCGACCGCGCTTCGGCCTTGATGCATGTCGAGCATTTGCTCGCAAACCTGCCGCTGGGGCTGGCGCTGGTCAATCGAGACGGTCGCTTCCTGTTTGCCAACAATAGCTTTGCCCGCGTGGCCGGGCTGTCTCCGGAGGCCATGCCCCCTTTCCCCGGCGACCTGGTGGTGGCGGAAGACAAGGCCGCGGTCTCCGACAGCATCCGCCGCTATGCGGGCGGCCAGCAGCATGCGGGCGACATCGCAGTGCGGCTGAAGGACCAGCCAGACGAAGTGATCGCGCTGTCGATCGCAGGAGTGCGCGGGCTGGGCGAAGCAGCGGTCCTCATCGGCCTCAAGGACAATAGCGAAGAGACCAAGCTGAAACGACAGGTGGCGCAAGCGACCAAGATGCAGGCCATCGGTCAGCTCGCGGGCGGCGTCGCGCATGATTTCAACAATATCCTGACTGCGATCATCGGCTATTGCGACCTGATGCTGCTGCGCCATCCGCCGGGCGATAGCGATTATGACGATATTCAGCAGATCAGGCAAAACAGCAACCGCGCCGCCAGCCTGACGCGGCAACTGCTTGCTTTCTCCCGGCAACAGACGTTGCGCCCGCAGGTGCTGCAACTGCCCGATGTTGTGGCGGAAGTTTCACATCTGCTCAAACGGCTGCTGGGCGAGAAGGTGCAGCTGGAGGTCCAGCACGGCCGCTCGATCGGCGCGGTGCGCGCGGACCCGGGGCAGCTCGAACAGGTGATCGTCAACCTGGGCGTCAATGCGCGCGATGCGATGCCCGATGGCGGAACTTTGACCATAGAGACCAAGGCAGTCTCCAAGGCCGATGTCCGCGCCATGGGCAGCGAGATATTGCCCATCGGCGACTATGCGCAGCTTTCGGTCGCCGACACCGGCACCGGAATTGCCAAGGAGCATCTCGCCAAGATTTTCGAACCTTTCTTCACCACCAAGGAAGTTGGCAAGGGCACGGGGCTGGGTCTTTCCACCGTCTATGGCATCGTCAAGCAGTCGGGCGGGTTCATCTTTGCCGAATCGGAGCAGGGGCAGGGGACACGGTTCGATATCTACCTGCCCGTTCATGCCGGTGCCGTCCCTGAAAAGGCGACCCTTGCCACACTCGATGCGCCGCTAAAGGAGCTATGGGGCTCCGGTCGCATCCTGATCGTCGAGGACGAACCGATGGTCCGCGCCGTCGCCGAACGCGCGCTGGCGCGGCAGGGCTATACGATAGAGACCGCCTGCGATGGCGAGGAAGCTTTGGCCCTCCTCGCCGAGCGCAAGCAGTTCGACCTGATCGTTTCCGATGTCGTCATGCCCAATATGGACGGCCCGACTATGGCAAAGGAAGTGCGCAGCCAATATGGCGACATCCGCATCCTCTTCATGTCGGGCTATGCCGAGGAGCAGTTGCGCCAGTCGATCGACATCGACCGGGTGGCCTTTTTGCCCAAGCCATTTTCGGTAACCCAGATTGCGGAGGCAGTGGGCAAAGCGTTGAAAATGTAACCATATGAAATAGCGCCGTTAAAAATATCGTTCCACCCTTGTTCTTTTGGAACAAAGGCGATACATCAAGATCAGTTCCCGGAATGTTCCGGGTAGCAAGATTGACGCAAAGGAGTGGAACAATGGCGGCAAGTCTTAAGATTATCGATGGGGATCAGGCAAAGAGCATGAACAATAGCGAACGCGAAAAGGCGCTGGAAGCAGCGCTGGCGCAAATCGACCGGGCATTCGGCAAGGGCAGCGCCATGAAGCTGGGCAGCCGCGAAGCGGTGAGTATCGAGGCGATCTCGACCGGCTCGCTGGGGCTCGACATTGCGCTTGGCATTGGCGGCCTGCCCAAGGGGCGAGTGATAGAAATCTATGGCCCTGAAAGTTCGGGCAAGACCACGCTGACGCTGCACGCCATTGCCGAGGCGCAGAAGGCAGGCGGCACGGCAGCCTTTATCGATGCCGAACATGCGCTCGATCCGGGCTATGCCAAGAAGCTTGGCGTCGATATCGACAATCTGATCGTGTCGCAGCCCGATACCGGCGAACAGGCGCTGGAGATTGCCGATACGCTGGTGCGCTCGAACGCAGTCGACATTTTGGTGATCGACTCGGTGGCGGCGCTGGTGCCGCGCGCCGAAATCGAGGGCGAAATGGGCGACAGCCATGTCGGCCTGCAGGCACGGCTGATGTCGCAAGCACTACGCAAGATTACCGGATCGATTTCGCGGTCCAACTGCATGGTGATTTTCATCAACCAGATCCGCATGAAGATCGGCGTGATGTATGGTTCGCCGGAAACCACCACCGGCGGCAATGCGCTCAAATTTTATGCTTCAGTGCGCCTCGACATCCGTCGCACCGGCCAGATCAAGGCAGGCGAGGATATTGTCGGCAACACCACCCGCGTGAAGGTCGTCAAGAACAAGGTCGCCCCGCCGTTCAAGCAGGTCGAATTCGACATCATGTATGG
>CAZSJE010000053.1:0-13303 GCA_964606835.1 uncultured Sphingorhabdus sp. | reverse complement strand
GCGTCTGCATCAGACACCCCGCTATCACCACCAAGGCAAATTTGTCCGCGCCATCGCCTACGCCGCGCAGTGCTTGCGCAATGCAGACCAAACCCAACCCGGCCAGTGGAGGCAAGGAGTATTCGGGGCCAAGTAAAAGCCAGAAGCCGAACAGCGCCCGCATCGCGCCAAATATGCCCAGGCCTGTTGCGCTATGCAGCACGTCAAAGATCGGCCATTGCCACCAGCGCGACTGGCGCCAGCGATGCAGATCCCTGCCCAGCGGGCCGCCATCTGCCCAACGCGACGCATCGACCACCCATTCCGCGCCTGTAAGAACTGCCCAGGCCCCCAATATCTGGCATGCCAACGCCAAAAGTGATTCATCGAGGATCACCCTATGTGCCACAACGACAAAAAGCGCAGACGCACGGCACGCGCCTCGCGCCCGCGCGTCGCAACCACCGCGAATTGCAGCATGTGGCCGTCGCTAAGCGCTACCGCCCGGAAGCAGGCCCGCAACACAGTCAGATAGGCCAAGCCGGTTGGATCGACCAGCTCGGCTGCATCGGCTTGCGAAAGCCGCTCGGCATAAGCTAGCAAATGGGCACGGCTGCGTTCGTGCGGATTCCATATCGCCTGCCACCATCGACGGTCTTCTGGCCACAAAACTGGCTGCCATGCGCCCGCTTGCCCGGCGCTGCCGGTTTCGGCGATGCGTGCGAGCAGGTGCCAGTCGTCGGACCATGCGGGGTCCTGAGCCACCGCTGCTTGCGCAAAAAACTTCCATTGCGGTAGCAGGGCAAGAGTATCGAGCCATTGTCCGCGCGGGCCCAGCTGGCGAAATTGCTGGAGCGTCGAGGCGGTCAGCAGAACAGCCACACCGGCAAATATGAGCGCAGCGACGGCATCAGCCATTTCGCCGCTCCACCGCGCTGCGCCGTTTTGCAAGCAATGCCGCGAGAGACAGAGGCTGGCGATGCTTGCCCGGCCCTTCGCGGAAGTTGCGCCGTTTTGTGGCAGCATCGACAAGCTGTTCCAGCAAGTGCAATTCCTCTGCCCGCAGCCTCACGGCAGAAACCGTCCCGCCCATTCGGGCTGGGGTGCCGGACAGCCGTTGGCCGTGCCGAACCAGGCAATCCGCCTGGCCGCGACGTGGCGATATACCGCGTCGCGCAAGCCTCGCGGCACCAGCCTCAGCAATGTCGCGATCCGCCATATGCCGCCTAGCGCCAAAAGCGCGACAATCGCCGCGTCGGCGCCGGTTGCCGGACGGTCGCCGACCAATGTCACCATTGCCGCCGGATCGGTGGGGTCCTGCCCGCTATCGGCGAATATCTTCCGGCCAGCATTCGAATCGCTGGCGGCAAATCTTATGTGCCCTGCCCGGTCGTGACGCAGCAGGAACCGGACAAAACCATGGCACAGCCCGCAATTTCCGTCATAGGCCACTATCATGTTCATCGGCCCAGGCTCACATCGGACGCACGTCGAAGGCGACGCAGATACGCTTGCCCGGCGCACCATGCGCAAATGTGCGGTGAAAGACATGCGACGGAAAAGTCAGCATCAAACCGGGCTCCGGTCGAACCGTCGTGACACCGAAAGCTGCCGCTGCGACGGGCCCGGCCAGATCCTCTGGCAGGCCAAAGCCAATGCACCCCGCTGTCCCGGTTCCCGACCGGATTTCATCGGGCACCTGCACATAATAGACCCCGCTCAGCCAGCCGAACTGGTGAACGTGCCATCCTTCATATCCATCACCTTCGGTAATCACGCTCCAGACACGCAACAGCGCCTGCTCCGGCTTTGCTGCCAGCCAGGGGTGATCCTCGTCGGCCAGCGTCCGCGCACGCGCCTGCACCCGCTCGGCAATCCGGTCGATCAACAGGCGGGCCAGCGGCGCATCGGGACGCGCCAGCCCCTCGATCCGCCAACTATGGTTGGAGGCACTGCCATAACGCTCATAACGCAGCCCCTTGTGCGCCATCAGCTCAGCCGCGAGCGCTGCATTGAAAGCCACCAAATCCTCCCATCCCACCGGAGGCTCAATCTGTTCGGCATGGCCAAGGAGCTCCAGTCCCTGGACGGCTTTGGCCGCTGCCAGATCGCCGCGTGCAGCTTCACCGAGAACGTGTGCAGCGTGCAGCCGGGCATGGCCGACGCCTGCATCCGACAACTGTCGACACCATATCGTCAGCTCGGCTGAACGCCCCTCGGCAAGGTCGAGCGCGGCAAGGCGTTTGCAGGCATCCTTGCCATGCGGGTCGAGCGCAAGCGATTTTTCGAGCGAAGCCCGGGCCTCTGCCGTCCTGCCGAGGCGGACCTCGGCCTTAGCCTGATCGGCAAGCGCGGCTGCCTGCCATCTCGGGTCCTGCGCCTCTGAAAATGCCTGCTGCGCCAGATATAGCGCGCGACGATTGTCACTTTCGGTCTCGCGCGCCAGATAGGATTGGATGAGAAGCGCGCTCTCGCCCGCGTCAATCTCGTCGACGCCCTCAAGCAATTCGATCGTCCCGTCAAAATCGTCATCGAGAAAGGCCAGCAGCGCAAGCCGGCTGCGGTTGATCGGCGTCTGGTTTCTGGTCCACACTGCGCGGGCCAGTTTCAGTTCTTGCTCGAGTGTCATCACTCGCTCAGGCTCCAGCTGAATTTGCAGCGCTGCGTCGTTGGAAAGGCCCGCCATGAGCAACTTCTTAGCTGCTGGCGTTCGCAAAGCAAATAGCGCGGAGAGCCAATCACTCTGACCAGGTTAGAAGCGTGAACATGACTATCGCTTGTCAATGAATATAGGGCATGTTACAAATGTGAATTAACAGGAGGCATTTGTTGTGGCCAACGATTCGAACAATCAAGTCGACCGCGAACCTTGGGTTGAACCCGAAATTCGTGAACTGGATGTGCGCGAGACATTTGCTTTTCCAAGGCTTGGAGCGGATGTCGGCGGCAATCCGCGCCCGGATTGCCAGCGGTCCTGATTGGCTCTATCCCCTTTCAGGCCAAGGAAATCGCGTCGGTCGGACCCGACGGGATCGGCATTCTGGAAATTATTTCGCCGATTTCGTTCAGTATAACGATCTCGCCGCTGAAAACATCTCGCATTGCGCGGTTTGCGAAACGGGTCAGGCCCACCAACATTTTGTCTTGAGCAAAGGCTATACCCCGGGTCATCATGTCGGGGCTTATCGTCAACCGCCGCCCGTTATTTGCGATCAGGTCGCCAGCCATCGAATCGCTGTGCCACAGCACGCCATCGGGGTCGTTGACAATGTCGTGGCACTGGTGTCCATCGAGCGCTATCCGGGACAGCAATTTCCATTCATAATCAAACCAGGCGATTTCGCTTCGCTTCGCGGGGACGGCCTTGCCATTATGCAGCATTAGACCAATTCGCCCGTCTATTTCCGCCAGGCAATTGAGATGCATATAGGCCCCGCTGGTGTCGGTGTTTGGGGCCACGGGAAATGGCGTAACCGAATCTACCGGCGCACCGCTCAGGGCAAAGCGCAAAATGCGCTGGTTTGCGGTATCGACCAGGCAGATATGATCGGATATCACCTTCAGCTGATGCGCATTTCCATCAAGCCCTGTGACCAGAACCTGCGGCTGAGTAAGCACGCCGCGATCAAATCCCAGACGAATGATCCGTCCCATGTTGACGCTGCGGTCGCCATGGCCACAATTTTCGTAAATATAGATATGCCCGTCATGATGGCATATTCCGAAAAACCAGCCGTGCAGCACTGGTACCAGCTGCCCTTCGGCTACGGCGAACACCCCGCGATATGTCGTTACCAGCCAGAAGAAGCCAGACAGATCGGCCGACGCCATGCGCACGCGGCCGTCAGCATAATCGGCCCTGGCCAATGCGGCGCGGATCGACCTGCGAGTGTCATTGTCAAATCGGTGCGTCACGCCGTTGCTTCTAGATCGCAAAATGGACCAGACAATATTTATGTCGCCCATCGCTGCGACTAAGCCGCTACCCGCCGGGCTATGGGGGCTGGCGCGCATCGATGGCGGCCCGGTGGCGGTCGGCGATGCACGAATATTGGGTTTGGAATGCCATGACGCCGCCTGGATTGCCGAAGGCCGAGACGGGCAAGATCCGGATTCGGTGAGCGAGTTGGACGACGCTGGAGGCCACACCATACTCACCGGCTGGATTGCCGATCGCGTTGGGCTTGCCGCGAGGCTTGGTCTTGATCGAAACGCTGTTCCGGTGCAACTGGCGCGCACAGCATTGGCGCTTTATGATCGCGATACGCCTGCGGAGATGTTGGGCGAATGGTCTTTGTTTCACCGTTCTCCCGATGGCGAAATAATCCTGATGCTGGCGGCGACACGGCGCGACAGGCTATTTTTTGCACAGCAAGGCAGTAGGTTGGCCTTTGCCCCAGAGCCTTTCGTGCTTGGCCAGCTTGGCTGGGTCGGCCGTGATTTTGACGATGAAGCCCTACTTCTCAATCTGGCTGAGTATAGTTTATGGAGCCTTCTTGGATGGCGGACCATGTTCGCAGCCATCGAACAGTTGCCGCCTGGCGCAAGTTTGCGGATCGCCCCGAACCGGCCGGATTATCGCTATGTCTGTGATGCGCTGCCTCCCCAGCCGCGATTTGCGGGGGACGCGCATGAAGCGCTGGCCGAAGGCGAACGCTTGCTCCGCGCCAGCATCGGCGATCGGATAACTCCAAATGCGGCAATCCTGTTAAGCGGTGGTCTCGATTCGGCGCTGCTGACCGCGCTGACGGCAGAAGAGATTGGCGGCCGATCGCTGATGGCTATTTGTTCGGCGGCACCGCCTGAGCTGGCAGTTGCCGATGAGCTTCCTTTTGCCCGCATGGTTGCCGAGCGTTATGGCATTACCCTGTTATCGGCGACGCCGCCAAACGCGCCCGATCCCTACCGACCTCCGCCGCACATCTTGCGCGGTGCCAACGGGCCGTTGATCAGCAATCGCCATTGCCTGACCGCATGCTTTCAAACCATCGCAAGCGAGGCTGGCGCTACCATGCTGGTCAATGGCACCTATGGCGAAATGGGTATCTCTGCGCGACGCAGCGAGCCTGCCGGGTTGCGATATCGACTCGGCGCGCTGCGGCGGCGTTTGCGCGGCATGTTGGTTCCTGCACAGCGTGATCGGTTTCATGTCCAGCTCGCCTCACACCGACTCGTTACCTTTGCTGCCAAACCGGCAGGGGAGATCGATGCCGGATCATCCCTTTCCGGCTATTTTTCGGGCACTGGCAAGGCGCTTGAGCATCCCAACGCCTTTTATGCTGGCGCCCTGCGGATGGATTTTCCCTATCGCGATGTTCGCTTGTTGAGACATTTTGCCAGCCTGCCGCGCGGGATCAATCAGGCCCTGGGGCTGGACCGTGGTCCGGCCCGGCTGATCGGGCGCGGGCGTTTGCCGGATGAAATTTTGGCGCGCCAACACGGCCTGCCAGCCGATCCAGGCCATTATGCGCGGTTGCAAGCCTTTGCCGAACCCGCACGTTCGCGCATTGCCGCGTTCCGGGCGGCTGAGGTCGATGACTGGCTTGACCTTGCCTGGCTGGATGAAGCGCTAGCGCGTGTTGCGGCAACAAGCGTGCGTTCCGTAAGCGATGCCAACCGGGTGCAGTTGACGGCGCTGGCCGCCGAGTTTCTCACCCTGCAAAGGACAGGCGACTGCGATTGAAAGTTGGAGAGCAATGCGCGCAATTTTGGTCGAAATGGCACTGGCGCTGCCAGGTAACCACAGTATGTAGGGATAGAATTTTCACGGAGTTGCCATGCCCTCCCCAGCACCACGACCCATGACCCTGGATGAATTCACCCCGCTTTTGGGAAAGGAATTCAGAGCGGATTGCACGCCCGGCGAAGTGCCCTTGGTGCTTGCCGAAGCCTATCCGTTAAGGGACAGCGGACTGGTTGACCGTCCACCATTCATGCTGGTGTTCCGTTCGCCGCCGGAAGCCCTGCTGCTTGAAGGTGCCTATGCCATGCAATGCGGCGGCTGGGGACCAGAGCTCATCCATATCAGCCAAATCGCTGCACCGCGCGACAGCGAACGCGGCCATTATTATCAGGCCGTGTTCAACTGACCCGAGGCGCGGTTGGCAGCCAGCCGCGCCTCGGTCTGCTTGCCCCGATGGACTAGTTGCGCGAGGGGAAAATGCCCTGAAGCGCAATCACCACCGTAACCGCCAGCACAGGCTGAATCAGCGAAAGCGGCAAACTGCCGCCCGCAGGTCCGACCGTGACTGTTCCGGCGACATTCAAACCGCCAACTGTTGTTGTGCCGGTTGTGGCCGTTGGACCATAGATGGCTGGCGCTGATACCGGATTGGCAGCCGTGTCGACAGACCGGGCGAGCATGCTGGCGGCACTGGCACCCGCCTCTTGCTGTGTCGCCTTGGCGGTCAGGGCGTTGAGCGACGAGGTCGAGGCGAAGGTGGCCGGATGCGTATGCTGCGGCAGGTTATTCTGCGTTAGCGTTGTTGTCTCGGCCCCCTGCTGCTGGCCGAGCGCATAGTTGGAAAGCCCAGGCCCCTGGCCAGTGTTCACGGCAGCGCGGCCGCGCAGGTCGGGCAGGTTGAAAGTCGTCGTGCCGTTCCCGCCGAATGACGTACCGAGAAGCGCAAAGAGCGCCGAATTCTGTGCAATGGACTGTTGCTGGCCAGCGCAAAGCGCAAAGCCGCGCGGGGCATAGTTCCAGCCGCCATGAATGATCTGGCCGATAAAGACATTTGACATAAATCCTCCTCACAAACGCTGCCAAGAAAAAATCCGGGAGGCTGAAGGTTCATGCCGTCATGCTTCCCCAAAGGTCGACCCAAACAGTGCGGCAAGCCAATGGATTACAGCATTTTACATTCTATCGTCATGCTCGGGGGAGTCAAGCTGGGCTTCTATGCGTCGGGAGACTATTTTTGCGTTTGGCTTCCAGCGCGGCGTAGGCCGGTTCGGCCCATTGCGCGATCGCGGCGCAGAGCCGCGGGTCGGCCTGCGCGCGTTTTGCAGCACCGTCGGAACGAAAATCCTGCCCGGGGAATTTGGCATTATCGTTGGCGAGCTCCTTCTGCCGCGCGGCAGCCCCTAAATCAGGCGTAAATCCAAAATGCGCAGGCAGCCGGCCCGCCATCGCCGTAAAAATTTCGTTATAATGCAGCAATAGTCCACCGCTCGCCTCGGCTTGGGTCAAGGCAATCTCGCAAATCCGCCCAAGCACCTGAGAAATATAGATTTCGGCTGGCAAATCCTCACCCCCGAGGATTCCAAGCAAAGCGGCCCCGAGCATGCCGGGAACAACATGGACGCCAGGCATGGCCTGCTGCGAAACGGCGACCTCAATCGGATCGCGGTACAGAAATAGCCAAGGCACATCTGGAAAGGCAGCCCGAAAAAGCGGTACTGCGCCGATGTGCCAGCAATCCAGCTTGAAGAAGGTCCGGGTCCCTTCTTCCAGATTGTGCATCAGCGCGCGAACGACGGAACGCAGGGCTTCAACCGCATATGGGTTTGGCCCGCCAGCTTCGTCGGGCGGCAAAGTCGCCGCCCACTGTACAACCGCATCGACAGCTTCGGCCTCGGAAATTTTTGCATGGCCCGGATAGGAGGCAAGCAGGCGCGCCAACAAGGTCGAGCCGCAGCGCGAAAGGTGAAAGATGAAACCCTGCGGCAACATCCCGTCCCTTGGCGTCGCCTCGCACAATTCGGCCAGGCTGGTTCGACAGCGTAGCAGCCTGTTAAGCGGCAATGCTGCGGCCCGCCTTGTGCTGTCTTCGAAAAATGGTTCCTGAAGCGGACCCATGCCAAAGCGAATCCAGTCGAATTCCGGACCGGTGGGTCCCGGTTGCGTTCGCGCCGGCAACCAGCCCACCGGTGGCCATGCCGCTCCCGCTAACCGCAGCCGTTCAAATCGGGAGATGCCAAGCGGATCGGGTCGAGTCGCCTGATCGAGCGCACCCGGCTCCACCGCCAGACCATGTTCCGCCGCAATTTCCCTCGCCGCCAGGCAAAACTGATCCGCCGCGAGTATGGTTGCAAGTTTTTCCTGTAATGCGGGATTTGCGAGCAGCAGTGACCGGAGTTCGGCCATTCCATCCGCCATTGCCGACCCTTCCCCCAAAAGCGTTTTTGCGCTTCTTGCGCGATTCCTCGTGGCCGCTAATGTGGCTGTTTATAGTGGAGGAATCCAGTGTGAAGTTTCCTGCCTGCCTGCGCTTGCCGTTGCCGCTGGACCTTGAAGGGGTGGCCGACGAACTGGCGGCTTTGCCCGACACGACCTGGACCGCACATTTCGTGCCACAGCATTATTCAGGCAGTTGGGACGTGGTGCCGCTGCGCGCACCAGCGGGTGCTCGCCATCCCATATTGCGGATCGCGCCCAATCCGGGAATTTCGGAATGGGAGGAGACTGCCGAACTGGCTTCCTGTCCCCGCATCGAAAGGCTGATCCGGCAATTTGCATGTCCGCTTGGAGCAGTCCGGCTGATGCGGCTGGCGCCAGGGGCATTGATCCATGAACATTGCGATCCGGGGATGGATGCCGAACAGGGCGAGGTCCGGATGCACGTCCCGCTGTCAACAAACCCGCAAGTCGATTTTCGCCTCAATGGTGTGCAGGTGCCGATGGGCTTGGGCGAATGCTGGTATTTGCGGTTGGATGATCCGCATAGTGTGGCCAACCGGGGCCTGACGCCGCGCATTCATCTGGTGATCGACGCAACGATGAACGCATGGCTGCGCAGCTTGATGGAGCGAGCCCAAAGTCCTGACCTCTCGCTATCCTAGCCTTGTCAGCCAAGCCGCAGCAACGGCGTGATACCCTGCAAGCCGTCGCCCCCGGTCACGACCTTGCCATCGGAGGTCAACCATGCATGGGCCATTATGGCTCCCTTGTCATCAAGTTGCACACCGAGATGTAATTCAGAACTTAAACCCCGCCGATTAAGCATGACCTTTGCCGTCACCGCCTGTTGGAGGCACACTGCTCGCCATGGGACATGACGCGCTGCCACACCGATCGCTTCACCGATTGCCAATACTTGAACGGTTTGCGTCTTGAGCGTTGCAGGCCGCCGCCGTATCCACGCGGCTATCCAGCGAAAAGGGAAAAGACAGATTACGGCCCGTGCAAAGCCAAGCCAGAGCGCTGCCTCCAAAATCAGCCGCCGATCGGCAACGGCACGACTTTTCCAGGCACGCCATTTGCGCGATATCTTATATTTTGACCGGCCTGACATTTTCGCCCAAACAACCAAGATTATCATCAGATGCCAACATGGCGCTCAGCGCGCCAGCGCGCAATGGACAATCGACTAACCCTAGCAATGCTACCACTATGGTTTGGCGGCTACTTTCCCGCCCATCTGTCGCATGGAACGGAAAATGACCCGCCCAATAGCGATCGGCCACCGGACAAAAACGGCATCCAACGGTAACATCCAGGTCGGCAGCCTCGCTTGGCGCGAGGTGGGACAATGCATGAGTTCGGCTATCACTGCGCTGCCGAGATAACGAAAACCGTGAGCACCGACCAATCGATGCAACTGATACTTTAGCCAACCGAAAATTGGCTGCGGCTGCGCAGCATCGGCGTTCGCGGTCGAAGCGATGGATGCAAGCGACTGCGCGACAAGATGCGCTGTGCCGCGATTCAAATTGGTGGTGCCGTGAACGCCCACGGCCAAAATATGGTTCATCAAGGCAATGCCCGAATTGACGCTCTGCTCGATGCCAATTGCCTTGGCGTGAGCTTGCAAACTTTTCAGGTCGAGTTTTTGCCGGTCTATCAACGCGGCAAAGTCGGCTAGCCATTTCAGGCGCGACCAACTGTGATGATTGCCATGGATACAAAGATAAAGAGCCAGAATTGACGAATCTAGGGTGGACACAAACGCGCCGGGCGCGACTTCAACCTGCTGCCTGGGAGAGTTCATACCTATTTTGCGCGCAATCTGAGGGTTGTCGTCAAGCGCCCAATGCAGCTCGACCGAAGTCAGACGGTCCGCATTGCGCCATATCGTTTCGCGGTTGCGTTCAATCAGGCGCTTCGCAAGTTCAGGCGCGCTCTCCGGTTGCATTCTGTAGCCACAGTCTGTCAAAACACTGGCAGCGGCGCATGCTTCCCCTCGCAAAACCAGAAGATCTATGTCCCATGACATTTTGTAAGCAAAAGAGCCGTAAGCCAGACGAGCGAGTGTTGCGCCTTTTACGAAAACAGCGTCGATACCGGCCCGTTGAAGCGCAGCCCCGAGGCGAGCCTCCTCACCGGCGTTGCGCAACATCTGTTGCCTTGCTGTCCGCACATGAACGGCCAGCTCAGCGTCGACTTCAGCAGGCAGACAAATTGCGGCGGACCTAAGGCCTTGTTCCACCAGTCCCGCGACGCGATGGCCACGTGTAATTGTCAGCAAGCGCTGGAAATCCGCCACGCGCGAAGCTGTTTGAACTATTGCCTCAGCACGGCCTTCTTGACCGATGGGGCGACAGCACGCTGCCACCATCGCAAATTCGGGATCGTTCAGCGCGTCGGAAAAATCCATTCCCAATTGCTCGGGCCTCACTTTCGTAACAGAGCATGTGAACGTCGAGGGTGTTGTAGTCAACCAAACTGCTTGAGTCACGCTGCAGCCGGGCAATATCTACCCAGATACTCCCCATGAGCGGGCATGTGCTGAACGACAAAGCGGATCGATTGTTCGATGGCATCGATTTCTTTGGCTGTTGCAGGCTCTTTCAAGCCATCGGCCATTGCATTGTGCCCGCCCATCATGATGCCCTGCCCCATCATCACCGCCGCCCAGCTGGTTTCAGTGAACAGTTCGTCGTCTTCGCGGAATATCTGGCCATTCTGGCGAAACAGCTCTGTCTTTTCGGTCAGGCTATCGGGCACCTGCATGGTGCGGCAGTGGTTCCAGAACTCGCTGTCATCGCGGGTGGTGGAATTGTAATGCAGGATAAGGAAGTCGCGGATGCGCGCATATTCCTTACCTGTCAGCCGGTTGAAGGCGTCTTCCTGCGCCTGCGTGATCCCGTTCAGTGACAGCAGTGCGATCAGCTTGTTGATGCCCGTATTGATCAGGTGGATTGATGTGGACTCAAGCGGCTCCATGAATCCCGCGGAGAGGCCTAGCGCCACGACATTCTTGTTCCAGAATTTCTTCCGCCTGCCCGTTACGAAGCGCAGAAAATTGGGGTCGGCGCCCGGCTTTCCGGCCATGTTGTTGACAAGGATATCCAGCGCCTCGTCATCGCCCATGAAGCTGCTGCAATAGACATGCCCATTGCCGTTGCGATGCTGCAGCGGGACCTGCCATTGCCAGCCAGCGCTATGTGCCGTGGCGCGCGTATAGGGCAATGGCCCGCTCCCATCCTCTCGCACGCAAGGCAGCGCAACGGCGCGGTCGCAGGGCAGATAATGCGTCCAGTCTTCATAGCCGGTCTTCAGCGCCTGTTCGATCAGCAGCCCGCGAAAGCCCGAGCAATCGATAAACAGGTCGCCAGAGATTTCCGCGCCGTCCTGCATGGTAATCGAGGTGACAAAGCCGCTTTCGCCGTCGAGCGCGACATCGGCGACTCGGCCCTCACGGCGGACAACACCGCGCGCTTCCGCATATTTGCGCAGGAAACGGGCGTAACGCCCGGCATCCAGATGATAGGCATAGTTGACGGGGGGCAGGTCATCGCGCTGATAATCCTCGGTGCGCGCGAAGCGACCGAAATGCGCGGCCATCGTTTCCATGTTGAAGACCTGGATCGGCCGCTTGTCGCCTGCCTGCCGGTATTTGTGCCAGACATGGTGGAAGGAGATGCCCTCCATCTGATAGCCGTAATTGCCAAAGGGATGGATATAGCTGTCGCCGATCTTGCCCCAGTTGACGAACTGTATGCCCAATTTGAAACTGCCCTGCACGGCCGCCAGCATCTCGCGTTCGTCGACCTCCAGCAGCCGGTTGAAATCGAGGAAGGGCGGGATGGTCGCTTCGCCGACACCCACTGTCCCGATTTCTTCCGATTCGACCAATGTGATCGAAACAGGCCGCCCCGCGCGCAACCGGGACAGCGCAGCAGCCGCCATCCAGCCTGCTGTTCCGCCACCCACAATGACAATATGATCGATAGCCATTTCTCTGCCCTCTCGCTGCCGCAATATCCCCATTAGCCCGGAATCTCAAATTGTGAACGTTCATTTTATGTCTTGTGAACGCTCTCAAACAGCATTATGTGTCAAGATGATGGAGGGATTGAAACCCTCTGCACGGGATTGAGGGAGGATAGCTTGACAAAGCTTTCAACATTTTCGCGTTCGGGCATTCTCAGCACGGCATCGGCTCTGGCGCTTTGTGCGCTGCTGGCTCAGCCTGCCTTGGCCCAACAGGCCGACACCGACGAAACCGAAGCAGAGGCTGAAGCGCCCGTTACCGAAGAAGCCGAAGGCGAGATTGTCGTCGACGGCTTCCGCAAATCGCTTGAAAATGCGCAGAGCATCAAGCGCGACTCCAATACATTTGTCGACGTTATTTCGGCTGAAGATATTGGTGCGCTTCCAGACCGTTCGGTGGCTGAAGCGCTGCAACGCGTACCCGGTCTCAACATCTCGCGGTTTGAACAGCGCAACGACCCGGACCGCTTCTCGGTCGAGGGGTCAGGCGTCATTATCCGGGGCCTGCCCTTTGTCCGCTCGGAACTGAACGGCCGCGACATTTTCTCCGCCAATGGCGGACGTGAGCTGTCGTTTAACGATGTCTCGCCCGAATTGCTCGGCCGGGTCGAGGTGTTCAAAAACGCCACCGCCGACATGATCGATGGCGGCATTTCCGGCACGGTCAACCTCGTCACGCGCAAACCGCTCGACAAACGCGGGCTGAACATTGCAGGCACGCTGGAGGCCAATTACGGCGACATGGCGAAGGAATGGTCGCCGGGCTTCTCGGTTCTCGCCTCTAACACCTTCGACACCGGCATCGGGACCTTTGGCCTGCAACTGGCCTATGCGCAATCGGAGCTGGTGACAAAGACCGATGCGTCGCAAATCACTGACCCGTGCTACCGCGCGCCAGCGCTGAACGGGCCATGCCTGCGCGTCCGTCCCGTCGGCTCGGGCGGCTTCAGCGGCAACCCGCAATTCAATGAAACAAATTTCCCGCCCGCCGGATCGGTTTTCGTGCCGAAGGGCGCGGGTGTGCGTACAACCGATTTGTCGCGGGACCGCGATGCGATTTCGGCGGTAGGCCAGTGGGAAAGCAATGACGGGCGCGCACTTGTCACGCTTGAATATTTGCGTGCGACCACCGACGCCACATTGAACGAATTTGCCGTGTTGGCGCTGGTC
>CAZSJE010000052.1:8426-13513 GCA_964606835.1 uncultured Sphingorhabdus sp. | reverse complement strand
AGCTTTGAACCCGCCGATGCGCGCTTGAGCCTTGCCAACCTGACCATCACGGGCTGCCTGCGACTGCGCTATGAGGGCAGCGAACCGCTTGCCGCGCTCCGCCTGCGCAACCAGGTGATTTCCGCCTGCGAAGGCCAGCAAGCCATGATCGATGCCTTCCACGGCGACGCGCAGGCAGGCCAGATCGATATGCTCGGCGCGGTACAGCCTGGCGAGGAAATCGTCCTGACGCTGGAGTTGCAAGTGCCGCGCGAAGGGCTGCAGGCCTTTGACTGGCGGCAACGACTGTTTGTCGCACCCATCCTGCTGCTCAATCTCGACAGCGAGGACGGATCGGTCGAACCATTCCGGATCAACTGCCTGGTGGGGCTGGAGGGCGATCCGGCCTCACCCAAAATGCACCCGCTACCAATCGACCGCGGGCCAAAGCACTTTGACGCTTTGCGTTTCCGCGCTCTTGCCGCTTGAAAGGCTCGACTAGCGTTGAAAAGCGACTTATCTTGCAGCGCAATATAAAGAATCGACACGATTCACAGCGGGGCCTTTTTGGCGAGATAGGGGAACAGACGATATGGAGTTGCTGGTAACCACCGAATGGCTTTCAAAGGAACTCGGCGCGTCCGACCTTCGTGTGGTCGATGCGACATGGTTCATGCCCGACAGCGGTCGCAATCCAGCGGCGGAATATGAAGGCGGACATATCCCCGGCGCCGTTTTCATGGATTTGGCCGAGATCGCCGATACCAATAGCAGCCTGCCCAACATGCTCCCTGCCCCCGAAAAATTCGCCAGCCGCATGCAATCGCTTGGCCTTGGCGATGGCAGCCGGATCGTGGTTTACGACGACAGCCCCTATAAAAGCGCAACGCGTGCCTGGTGGATGCTGACCCTGTTTGGCGCGCATGACGTCGCGATCCTCGACGGCGGCATTGCCAAATGGAAAGCCGAAGGCCGTCCGCTGGAAACCGGTAAGCCCGCCCTGCGTCACCGCCATTTCACCGTGTGGAAGGACGATACAGGGGTGCGCAGCAAGGCTGACATGCTGGCCAATTTGCACAGCAAAGCCGCCCAGGTAGTCGATGCGCGCGGCGCCGCCCGCTTTACCGGCGAGGAGAAAGAACCGCGCGCCGACATGGCATCGGGCCATATTCCGGGCAGCCGCAACCTGCCCTACACGCAATTGTTCAACGCCGACGGCACCTGGAAACAGGGTGAGGCGCTGCAAGCCGCCTTTGTTGAGGCCGGGGTCGACCTTTCCAAGCCGCTGATCACCACCTGCGGGTCGGGCATGACTGCAGCGGTTTTGCTGTTCGGCGCGCGCCTCACAGGCAAGAAGGACGTCGCGCTCTATGATGGCAGCTGGAGCGAATGGGGCCTCGACGTCGATACCCCCAAGGCCGTAGGCGCAGCTTGAGCGAGAGCAAGCACCCCCAAAAACCAGCCACGAAAATCGTCACAGGCGGGCGGCGCAAGGCGCTGACCGGGCCTGTCGTCAATGCCCCGGTGTGGCGGGCATCGACGCATCTGTATGACAATGTTTCTGCGCTGGAGGCGGGCAAGGGCAAAAATGAGGATGGTCGTTTCTTCTACGGTCGCCGCGGCTCACCAACGCAATGGTCGCTGGCCGAAGCGCTGAACGACTTGGAGCCCGGCGCGGCGGGCACGATGCTCTATCCATCGGGCGTTGCGGCAATCTCCTGCGCGCTGATGGCCGTTCTCCGGCCCGGCGACGTGCTTTTGATGAGCGACAATGCTTATGACCCCAGCCGAAGTTTTGCCGACGGATTCCTCAAAAACTGGGGCGTGGAGACGCGCTATTTCGATCCGCTGGTGGGGGCTGACGTTGCCAAAAGCTTCTGCGAGCACACCCGCGCGATCCTGCTTGAAAGCCCGGGCAGCCTGACCTTTGAGGTCAGCGATATCCCGGCAATCTGCGCGGCGGCCAAGGCGCATAGCGGACCGCGCGAGATTGTAACGGTGCTCGACAACACCTGGGCGACGCCCTTTTTCTTCACCGCGCTCGACAAAGGCGTGGACATCAGCATCCTCGCCGCGACCAAATATATTGTCGGGCATAGCGATGTTATGATCGGCAGCGCGACAGCGACAACGCAATATTGGCCAGCACTTCGCCGCACCGCGCAGGATTTCGGCCAGGTTGTCTCGCCCGACGACGCCTATCTGGCGACGCGCGGGCTGCGCACGCTGGCGGTGCGGATGAAGGCGCATGAGGCGGCGGCGCTGGAACTCGCCAAATGGCTTGAGACGCGCGATGAGGTTGCGCAAGTTCTGCATCCAGCGCTGCCGCAATGCCCTGGCCATGAATTTTGGGCGCGCGATTTTACCGGTGCCGCAGGGTTGTTTTCGATTGTGCTGAACGGCGGAAAGGCCAAGGCTGCGGTCTTTGTCGACGCGCTGGAACTATTCGGCATCGGCTATAGCTGGGGCGGCTTTGAGAGCCTCGCCATCCCGGTGCATCCGGAAAAATGTCGCTCGGCAGTCCCTTGGGATGCGGGTTCTGCTGTGGTGCGGTTGCAAATCGGGCTGGAGGATGTTGGGGATTTGAGGGCTGACTTGGAAAGGGCGCTCGCTGCCTTGGTTTCATAAAAGCCACCAAGGGGAAAAGGATGAAGGGCCTTACACCCTAGTTGGCGCCAAAAACTGGGAGCCTTAAACATTCTCGATAGTAGCTGGTTCAAGCCGGTTCTATCCATTTGATCCTTTTTTCCTTTGTGGCTTTTATGAAACCGCAAACCTAACCGCTCGCCGCGATTAGTCGCCGGGTAGCGTCGGCTGAAGGATGATTGAACAGCGCTTCGCGCGGCGCGCATTCGACGATCCGCCCTGCCTCCATCACCGCGATCCTGTGCGCAACCCGCCTTGCCAGCGCCAGATCGTGGGTGATGAACAACAGCGACAGTCCACGTTCGCGCTGTAGTCGCGCAAACAATGCCGTCACGCCGTCGGCCACCAGCGGGTCGAGTGCCGATGTCGCCTCGTCGAGCAACAGCATGGCGGGGTCAGCGGCGAGCGCGCGGGCAATGGCGACGCGCTGCGCCTGCCCGCCGGACAACGCGGCGGGTTTGCGCGAGGCGAATTCAGCTCCGAGACCGACTTCTGCGAGTAGACTTTCAACTTTCGCTTGCCAGTCAGCATCGGGAAGCAACCAGCGCCTCGGCTCCGACACGATGTCCGCCACCGTCCAGCGCGGGTCGAGGCTGGCGAGCGGGTCTTGGAACACGGGCTGGATCAGGCGGCGATGCTCGGCGGTCCGCCGCTTGCGCGGCGGCAGCGGCTCCCCCTGCCAGCGTATTTCGCCCGACTGCATGGGGCCCAGTCCGGCGATGGCCCGACCGAAGGTCGATTTGCCTGATCCGGAGCCGCCGACCAGCGCCAACGTCTCGCCCTTGGCAAGCATCAGACTGGCATTGACGACAGCGTCGATCTTCCCTCGCCGCCAGCCAGGACGCGGAAAGGTGATGGTTATATTTTCGGCTTCAAGGATCGTTTCGCCCGGCGTTGGCAAGGCCATTAGCGGCTCGGCGAGACGCGGGGTCGCGGCCATCAGCCGCTTACCATAATCGGTAGCGGGCGTGAGCGCGACTTGGCTCGCCGCACCCTCCTCAGCAACCTTGCCCGCTTCGAGCAGCAGCAACCGGTCGGCATGTTTCTCGATCCCTGCCAGATCATGGCTGACCAGCAGCATCGCCATCCCGCGCTCGCGGCACAGACGCACGAGCAGCGCCATGATTTCGCCGCGCAGCGCTGCATCCAATGCACTCACCGGCTCATCGGCGATCAGGTAGCGCGGGCCGTGCGCGAGCGCGGCCGCAATCAGCACCCGCTGCCGCTCGCCCCCTGAAAGGTGGTGCGGATATTGCGCAAGGCGTTCTTCGGGACGGGGCAGGCCTACGGCTTCAAGCATGGCGACCATCGCCGCCTTATCGGGCTTGGTGCCGCCTGCTTGGCAAGCAGCCTCGGTAAGATGTGCAGCTACGGTCCGGTGCGGTGTTAAAGCGGTCAGCGGCTGCTGGAAGACAAAGCCCAGCTTTGCTGCACGGATCGGGCGGAGTTCGGCTTCGCTCAGTCCTACCAGCTCGATGTCATCCAGCATCGCGGAGCCGCTCGCCGTTCCCACCGATAACCCAAAGGGCGTCATGGCGGACATGCTCTTGCCCGCGCCCGATGCTCCTGCCAGTGCGACGATCTCGCCGGGCGCGAGCGAGAAGCTGATATCTCCTACGATCAGCGCGTCGCCCACGGCCACCCGCACGTTCCGAACGAAATACCCCTCTGTCATCGCGCGGTCGCCGCCAGCCGGTCGCGCCACGCCTCACCCGCTATTGTCAGGCAGGCAATCAGCGTCACCAATATTCCGCCGGGGAGCAGCAGTGCCGCCGGATGCATGTCCATCTCTTCCGCCCCTTCGTTGACGAGGATACCAAGCGAGGTCAGCGGCTCCTGCACGCCGAGACCGAGAAAGGAGAGGAAACTCTCGATCATCACGACCTGCGGCACGGTGAGCAGCAGATAGGCAATCGCTACGCCTGCGACGTTGGGCAATATATGACGGGCCAGCGTCACCCGTGACGGGCTACCCGCTGCCTCCGCCGCCAGCACAAAGGGTCTGGCCTTCAGCGCCATCACCTGCCCGCGCACCACCCGCGCCATGGTGAGCCATTCGACCACGCCTATCCCCAAAAACACCAGCAGGATCGACCGGCCAAAGACCACCATCAGCAGGATGACAACGAACATGAAGGGCAGTGCATAAAGTCCATCAACGATGCGCATCATCAGCTCATCGGTGCGCCCGCCGACCCATCCGGCAATCGCTCCCCAAGCCACGCCAATGACCAGAGCAACCAAAGCAGCGGCCAATGCCACCGAAAGCGTCACCCGCGTCCCTACCAGCAACCGCGCCAGCCGGTCACGCCCCAGGTCGTCGGTGCCGAGGATATGGCCGTCGGTAAACAACCCGACGCGGACACTGTCCCAATCAATTGAGGCATGGCCATATGGCAGCAGCAAGGGACCGAAGAGGGCGGCAGCGACAATGGCCGCAACGATGATGAGCGCGGCTTTCA
>CAZSJE010000052.1:0-8326 GCA_964606835.1 uncultured Sphingorhabdus sp. | reverse complement strand
GGACCGAAGAGGGCGGCAGCGACAATGGCCGCAACGATGATGAGCGCGGCTTTCACCCCTCGCGCATCCTTGGGTCGAGCCAGCCGTAGATCAGGTCGGCGAACAGGTTGAACAGGATAATCAGCGCGGCATAGAGTGTGACCACGCCGAGCACGAGCGGGTAGTCGCGGTTGAGTGCACCTTGCACGAAATAGCGCCCAAGCCCTGGCAGGCCGAACACTGTTTCGATCACCACGGCTCCGGTCAGCAGCCCCGCCGCTGCGGGGCCCAGATAGCTCGCCACCGGGACCAGCGCAGGCCGCAATGCGTGGCGACGCAGGATGGTCAAGGGCGCAATCCCCCGCGCCCGGGCAGCGCGGATATGGTCGCTGCCCAGCTCGCCCGCCAGCCCTGCCCGCGCCAGTTTGGCTACCGCCCCTGCCACGGGCAAGGACAGCGCAACCACCGGCAGCACCAGCCAGCTCAGCCCGTCATTCTGCCCTGATACCGGCAACCAGCCCAGCCACAGTCCAAAGATCAGCGCCAAGAGCGGCCCGGTGACAAAGGTCGGCAGCGCGGTGAGCAACGTCGCCGCCAGCATCAACGTCTTGTCGACCCAACCGCCCGCCTTGAGCGCTGCCCACAGCCCGGTGCCGATCCCGAGGAAACTCGCCAACAAAAGTGCGAGGCCACCGATCAGCAGCGACACCGGCAAAGCCTCGGCAATCAACCCGCTGACGGTGAAATCGCGATAGACCATGCTCGGCCCGAAATCGCCCTGCGCCAGCCGCGTGAGATACAGCCAGACCTGCTCCCATAATGGCTTGTCGAGGCCGTAAGCTGCCTCAAGCGCAGCCCGCACTTCCGGTGCCAAAGGCCGCTCGCCATCGAACGGCCCTCCCGGCGCAATCCGCATCAGAATGAAAGACAAGATGATGATCGCCAGCAATGTCGGGATCGCCGTCAACAGCCGCCGTGCAATCAATCTCCCCATAAGCCGTTGCTTGGCGCAAAAGCGCAAAATCGTCCAGCCTGCATTTGGGGGTTGAAGTTGACCCAGCGTCAACTGGCATAAGGTGCCAATGATCGATTCGCTGGACATCGCAGAAGTCGTCCGCCGCACGGGCCTGAGCAGCCGCGCCTTGCGCTTTTATGAGGCGCGCGGGCTGGTGAAGCCGTTGCGCACCGCTTCGGGACGCAGGCTGTTCGGCCCCGAGGAACTCGCACGCCTGCACCAGATTATCGTGCTGAAGGCCGCTGGACTGAGCCTGACGCAAATGGCGCGGCTGTTTTCCGGAGCGCCGATGGACCTCGGCCAGATGTTGAATGCCCAACTGAAAATATTGGAGGATGATAAGGCGCAGATCGAACACGCGCAAAGCGTCATCCATTTCGCATTGTCCCGCATCGACCGAGGCGAGCCGGTCGACGCCGCGACCTTATGCTCGCTGATCGAAAGCGGAGACAAAATGATGAAACAGGAACCACAGGAATGGGCCGAAGTGACCGCTCGATACTTCACCCCGGAGCAAAAGGCCGAATGGGCAGCGAAATGGAACGAAATGCCGATGGAGTTCGATCAGGAAGGCTACCAGCAACAATGGCAGGACCTGGGCGATCGCATCAAGGCTGCAATGCCGCTGGAACCCGGCAGCGAAGCAGCGCTGCAGTTCGTCCGCGAATGGTTTGAGTTGCTCGCACCGATCAGCGCGGTGAGCACGCCGGAACTTTGGACCAATACCGCGAAAATGTATGAAGATATGGATAGCTGGCAAGGTAAGTCCAGCTTCGATCCGGGGTTCGACTCGACCGTCTGGAACTTCGTCAGCCGCGCGGCCGCACATTGGCGCGGGGTTGGCGCAGATATCGGGCCGCTTCCGGTCTGGATGAAAAATCCGTAGCGACGGATTACAACCTGAAAGGAACAGACCCGGTGAACGCATGGATATTGCTGGCAATCGCCATTGCCTTTGAAGTTGCCGGCACAAGCCTGTTGAAGGCCTCAGACGGCTTTTCCCGCTGGGGTTTCGGCGTGGCTTCGATGGCCTGCTACTGGGTCTGTTTCGCTTTTCTTGCCACCGCGATCAAAACCATCCCGGTTGGGGTTGCCTATGCCATCTGGTCGGGGGTCGGGATTGTTGCGATTGCCCTGATCGGCTGGCTGGTGTTTCGCCAGTCGTTGAGCCTGGTGCAGACGGGTCTGATACTGCTGATCCTGGTCGGGGCAATCGGGCTAAACCTGACCACCGATCAGGCGGAAACGCCTAAAGCGCCATCCCCGCAAAACAGCGCCTGATTTCGTCCACAAACAGCTCCGGCTGCTCCATCGCAGCAAAATGCCCGCCTTTGTCCAGCTCGTTCCAGTACGTGATGTTCCGAAACCGCGTTTCTGCCCAGCGGCGTGAGGGGCGGAACAGTTCCTTGGGGAATAGGCTGCACCCCACAGGCAAATCGATGGGTTCGAAATTCTGGTTAAGGAAGCTGTGCCAATACATCCGCGCCGATGACGCGGCTGAGGCAGTGAGCCAGTAGAGCATGACGGTGTCGAGCAGCTGGTCCTTGCTGAAGCTGTTTTCCGGGTGGCCGTCGCAATCGCTCCATCCTTGAAATTTCTCCACAATCCAGGCCATTTGCCCGACCGGGGAATCGGTTAAACCGTAACCCAAAGTTTGCGGGCGGGTCGCCTGGATGATCGCATAGCCATTGTCGCTGGCGCGGTACCAGCCAAGGCGCCCAAGCGATTCGGTCTCATAGGGCGTGGGATTGTCCAGCACCTCTTGCGGCGGACGCGCGATCGGCATGTTGACATGGATCGCCGCGCACGCGCCCTTGTTCTGCACGCCGATTGCCATCGTCACTGCCGCGCCCCAATCGCCGCCCTGGGCAAAATAGCGATCATAGCCGAGCGCCCGCATCAGCTGGTCCCAGGCTTCGGCAGTCCGTTCGACCCCCCAGCCGCTTTGTACGGGCTTACCGGAAAAGCCATAGCCGGGAAGCGAGGGGATGACGAGGTGGAAGGCCGGTTGCGCCGGGTCTTTGGGCGCGGTCAGCGGTGCAATCACGTCCATGAATTCCAGCACCGATCCGGGCCAGCCATGTGTCATGATCAACGGCACTGCGTCGGCACGCTCGCTTTTCACATGCAGGAAATGGATGGCAACGCCGTCGATCTCGGCCCGATATTGCGGCCAGCGGTTGAGCTGCGCCAGCCAGCCGGTCATGTCATAACCAGTTTGCCAATAGTCGAGCAGCTCGCGCACATAAGCGAGCGTTATGCCCTGCGACCAGTCGCCGACAGTCTCTGTCTCAGGCAGGCGGGTGTTCGCCAACCGGGTTTTCAAGTCATCGATTTGTGATGCCTCAACAGAGGCAAGAAACGGGGAGATGGTTACAGACACGGACTATACCTAGCGTGAGCATAAGATTTTCACGCACAGCCGTATCGTTTCGATATCTTGCGCTGTACAAGGACCCTATGCCTTTTGTGGCACCTAACTATTTGTAATGCAAGCGCAGTGACTAGGGCAAACCACCCCCTGCCGTCACATTTTACAATATTCGCCATGCGCGCAATGCCTGGATCACACCCCATGCCAACAGCAGGACGCCGCCAATCTTGCGGATCGTCGGGATCGGCAGTCGCTGCGCCAGCGTTTCTTTCAGAACAATAGCAGGGATCACCGCCGCCATGATCCCGATCCAGCCACCCAGCGCGGTAAAGCCCCAATGCGGGGTCATTGCGGCGTTGGCGGCAATAATAAACTGCCCTTTGTCGCCCAATTGCAGGATGAACAGCCCAAAGAAAGCGGTCAGAAACGGTCCGATTTTCCAGCGATCCAGCAACTCGACTGGTCGCCGCCACATCAGCATGCCGATGCCGGCAAGCGCATAGGCCAAGCCATTGAACAGCCGCACCGGGTCTTCGCTGACCCACTGGTCGATCACCGAGCCCGCGGCGGCCGATATCGCGCAGTTGAGGGCAGTGGCCAGTGCCAGCGCCCAGATCACGGTTCGATCATTGCCGAAACGTATTGCAAGTGCCGCCGCCAATATCTGTGGCCGGTCACCGATTTCGGCGATCAGCACGGAGAAAAGCGTGGCAAGCAGGCTGTCCATGCCCGCACCCATAGCAGCGATAGGTTAAATTAGTGGCGCCTAGTAACGCGCAACAGCCTGCCCCAGCGTTCGTGCGCCGAATGCCGCGCGGCGCTCAACCAGCGGGCTGACCTCGCGCTCCAGCGCTGCCAGCGTGCGTTCGAACAAGGGGCGCAGTTGCACCACTTTTTCCAGCAGTTCTTCCGGGTCCTGCTGGATTTCGACATAGTGGCGGGCGGCGATTTCGATTTCTTCGGCCAGCGCTGCGAGTTTTTCTGCGCCGAACTGATAGCCTTCACCTTTCAGCGTATGCGCAGGCAAGACCAGCTTGGCCGAGCTGCGTTCACGCATGGCATTTTCGATCTCGGCCACCGATTTGGTGCCGTCTTCGCGGAAATAGCCGAGGATTCGCACGAAGGATTCGCCCAGCACGCTGCGCGTCTCGGCAAAGGTCGTCCAGTCGATCTCGTCTTCGGCCATGGGGGTCATTGCCCAAACTCCTAATTCCCCACATCCGCCATAGGAGTAAGCAAAGAAGGTAAATGGGGCGTTAATTCAGCTTGAAGAATAAGGGTTTTTCGGCGCGCGCAGATTGATGCGCACGGGCACCGCGCCGAAATCGAGATCGCGGCGGATGCCGTTCAGCAGATAGCGATGATAGCTGGCCGGAAGCTGGTCGACGCGGGTGCCGAACACCACGAATGTCGGCGGGCGGTTCCGCGCCTGGGTGATGTAGCGCAGCTTGATCCGCTTGCCGCCCGGCGCTGGCGGTGGGTTGGCCTCAATTGCGGCCTCGAACCAGCGGTTGAGCGCAGCGGTCGGCACGCGCCTGCTCCATGCGTCTCGCGCGTCAAAGGCAGCACTCAGCAGTTGGTCGAGGCCCTTGCCCGTTGCCCCCGAAACCGAAATCAGCGGCACGCCTTTCAGCTGTGCAAGCCCCTCGTCGAGCGCCGCGCGAATACCCTGACGAAGCGAGGTGCCATTTTCGGCAACGTCCCATTTGTTGATGCCAATGATCAGCGCCCGACCTTCCTGGATGCAATGATCGGCGATTTTCAGGTCCTGCACTTCCAGTCCCTTGGTAGCATCAAGCAGCAGCACGACAACCTCGGCAAAATCGATCGCATGGCGGGCGTCGGCGACGGACAGCTTTTCCAGCTTGTCCTGCACCTTCGCCCGCTTGCGCATCCCCGCCGTGTCGATCAGGCGAACGCGGCGCTCGACCAGAATCGGCGGGATATTGCCGTCCTCATCGGGTTCGGGCTGTTTGGGATTGGGATCGGTCCACACCCAGTCGATGGATATGCTGTCCCGCGTAATCCCCGCTTCGGGTCCGGTGACCAGCCGGTCCTCGCCCAGCAAGCGATTGATCAGCGTCGATTTGCCAGCATTGGGCCTTCCCACGATTGCCAGCTTCAGCGGCGCATCGGGGGCCTCGATGTCAGAGAACTCTTCTTCCCCGCCATCGACATGTGGCAGCAACGCCTGGAACAGGTCGGCCAGCCCCTCGCCATGCTCGGCACTGATCGCGACGCCCTCGCCAAAACCCAGCGCATAGGCCTCCAGCACGGTATCAGCACCCTGTTTGCCCTCAACCTTGTTGACCGCAAGCACAACTGGCGTCGTCGTGCTGCGCAGCCAGCGGGCGATTTCTTCATCCAGCGGGGTTACGCCAGCACGGCCATCGACCACGAACAGCGCGACGTCCGCACCATCGACCGCAGCCTCGGTCTGCTGCCGCATCCGCCCCGGCAGCGTTGCGACATCGTCATCCTCATAACCTGCGGTGTCGACGATGTTGAAGGTCAGGTCGAACAGCTTGCCAACGCCCTCACGCCGGTCGCGCGTCACTCCCGGCTGGTCATCGACCAGCGCGATCTTCTTTCCCACCAGCCGGTTAAACAAGGTCGATTTGCCGACATTGGGGCGACCGATAATGGCTACCGTCGGCAGCATCGCTTGCTAGCTCCTTGGCATCAACGGAACGCTGTGATCCGCCCGCTATCGTCAAGGACATAGAGCATGTTGTTGGCAACAATCGGCGGCACCGAAACCGGATTTTTGACATCTGCCATCAGGGTGGCAGCACCGTCGGCGGTTGAAATCGACCATAGTTCGCCGCGCGAATTGGCAGCGATCAGCCGGTTATTGACTAGCACCGGCCCGCGCCAGGTGACAACGCCTTGCTTGTCCTCTTCGTCCCGGAATCGGCGCAGCTGCGACAGCCAGCGGATCTTGCCGCTCGAGCGCTGCACGCAAAGCAGCTTCGCATCGCTCGTCAGCACGAACACCCATTCACCCGACGAAACCGGTGTCGCGATCCCGGCAATGTTGATTTCCCAGATGCGCTGGCCAGTGACCAGCTCATAGGACGCCATGCGGCCGCCTTGGCCGAGCGCGAACACGCGGCCCCGGTCGATCACCGGATCGGCGTCGATATCGACAAGCGTCGACACCGTGGTCGACATCGCTGTGCGCGACAGCGTGTCGCTCCACAGGCTCCGGCCATTTTCATAGCGATAGGCGGCAAGCTCGCCAGTCGAATAACCGGCAATCACGGTCCCTTGCGCTGCGGCAGGCGCGGCAACGCCGAAAATACCCGACACGCCAACGGGTCCAGCCTCATTCCACTGCGCCTCACCATCCGAAGCGCGCAGCGCGTAAATCTGGTTGTCCTGCGTCATCACATAAACATTGCCCGTCGAAATCGTCGGCGCGCCCCGCAACGGTCCCGCAGGCCGTTTTTTCCAGACCTGCTCGCCATTGTCGATTTTCATCGCAACGACATCGCCGACGCCATTGGTTGCATAAACCAGCGTGCCGTCGGTGCTGACTCCGCCACCGAAGCGCGAGGGTTTGCCATCCTTGTCGACCTCCAGCATCACGGACCAAAGCGTCGCCCCGGTCGCCGCATCGAATGCCGAAACACGCGCGTCGGTATCAATCGCAAACAGCTTTCCGCCATGCACCACCGGTGCCGCGGCCAGACGCACACGGTTGCTGGCACCCGCAATCTGTGCCGACCACGCACGGGCAGCAGTGTCGGACAGCGTCAGATGTCCTGGTGCCTTCGCGGCATTACCGCCCGGCTGCGCCCAGTTGGTGTTGGTGACGGCCGGGGGCAGGATCACCGAAACCCCGGACAGGCTGGCATCGACCTTTGTATCGGCGGCAGTTCCCAATATGTCGACGCGGTTGCCGATGGTCGGCGTGCCTTTTTTGTCGCCGCCGCCCAGCACGCCGCATCCAGCCAGTGCCAATGCCCCCGCAACGATCAGGATTTTGGTGCTATGCTTCACTTATCTTTTCCTTTTTCCGCATCCGCTTTTGCCGATGCACCCCCCTGCTTTTCATCAAGCTGAACCGCATCCACACCAAGACTGCCCGCCATTTGCTGTGAACGGCTGCGCAGCGTTTCAGGCAAGCCTTCCTGCTTGGCAATCTGGGCGAAAATGGGGCCGGCCAGATTGTCCTTGCCCATTTTCATATAGGCGATTGCGGTCATCTCGCCCGCGCTGCCGAACCAGGGATTGCCAGGCTTCGCCAGCGGTTTCAGCCGGTCGACGATTTTCTGCGGGGCCAGCGTATCGAACTCGGCAGCGGTCTGGCGGATCAGCGCCATGTCGCGGAAAGGCTGAGGCAGGCTGGCGTCTGCGACAACCTTGCCATAGTCGGCTACTGCCTTTTTCACATTGCCGTTTTTCGCCGCGATGTTGGCGATCGTGATCTGCGCCATGGCGCGATAGGCGGGCTGCTCGGCCTTGGCGAGGGCCGCCAAGTCGGCGAGGCCGCCCTTTTCGTCATTGCTATCGAGCTTTTCGATGGCGCCCAAAAACTTCTCGCCCGCCGCGTCTGCTGCTGCCTGTTTCTGGTTCGACCAATAGATATAGCCTCCAAAAGCAAGCAGGCCGGCGACCACGGCTGCCAGCAGCCAGCGGCCATAACGTGTCCAGAAATTTTCAAGATCGCTTGCACGGACGGCATCGTCAACCTCGCGCAGAAAGGCTTCGTCGGTTGCCGCACGGTCCTTGTCCTTGCGCTGTTCAGTCGGTGTCAGTGCCAAAATGGCCTCCGCTAATATGTCGTGACGGGCTCCTTAGCCATGCTGGCTGGCGTTTGCCAGAGCGGATTAATCGGGCTGGTAGAGCTGTTCAGCACCGGGGAAGCTGCGCGCGCGGACGGCCTGCGCATATTGGACGACGGCTTCCTCGACATGGCCCTGCATTGCGCCAAAGCGTTTGACGAATTTGGG
>CAZSJE010000051.1:10528-13541 GCA_964606835.1 uncultured Sphingorhabdus sp. | reverse complement strand
TCGTCCAGCCAGTCGGCCAGCGCTTCGACCTTGTCCGCCGCCACCGTCAGCCCCGCCGCCATCGCATGGCCGCCGCCCGCGACCAGCAACCCGGCCTCGCGCGCCGAGATGATAGCAGCTCCGAGGTCGACTCCCGAAATCGAGCGGCCCGATCCCTTGCCGGTGCCGTCGGCGTCGAGCGCTATGACGATGGCAGGCTTTCCGGCCTTTTCCTTGATCCTACCTGCCACGATGCCGATCACACCGGGATGCCAGCCTTCGCCTGCAAGCAGCACGACCGCGCGGTTGTGCTGGCCTGCGAGCTGCTCCTCGGCCTGCTCCTGCACGGCGGCCTCGATGGCGCGGCGTTCTTCGTTCAGCCGGTCGAGTTCTTGGGCGATCAGCCGCGCTTCTTCGGGGTCTTCGGTGGTCAGCAACCGTACGCCGAGATCGGATTTGCCGACACGGCCACCGGCATTGATGCGCGGACCCAGCGCAAAGCCCAAGTCCGAACATACCGGCGAGCGGTTGAGGCGGGCGGCGGCGGCAAGCGCATTCAGACCGACGTTGCGCCGCCCCGCCATCACCTTCAGCCCTTGCGCGACAAAGGCGCGGTTTAGGCCTTTTAGCTGTGCGACATCGGCAACGGTGCCAAGGGCTACGATGTCGAGCAGCGCCATCAGATTCGGTTCGGTCCGCCTCGCAAAATAGCCGCGTACACGCAAGGTCCGGATGAGCGCTGCACCCAGCAGGAAGGCGACACCAACGGCGGCCAGATGGCCGTGCGTCGCGCCCTCATCGCTTTCATCAAGCCGGTTGGGGTTCACCAGCGCAAAGGCGGCCGGAAGTTCCGCCGCGCATTTGTGATGATCGACGACGATCACTTCGATCCCTGCCGTCTTGGCCTCGGCAAGCGCATCATAGGCCATCGCGCCGCAATCGACCGTGACGATCAACTTGTTGCCTGCCTCGCCGAGCCGCACCAGCGCATCACCCGATGGCCCATAGCCTTCGAGTAGCCGGTCGGGGATGTAATAGCCTGCTGCCAATCCCAGCTCGCGCAGCAGCCGGATCAGCAGCGCAGCGCTGGTTGCGCCATCGACGTCATAGTCGCCATAGACGGTCACGACTTCGCCCGATTGCACGGCGTCGGCAAGGCGTTCGGCGGCACGGTCCATATCCTGGAACACCGACGGATCGGGCATGAAGCCGCGGATCGTCGGGTTGCGGTGCCGCTCCAGATCGTCGCGCGCGACGCCGCGTGCGAGTAATAGTTGGGTGACCAGATCGTCGGGCGCAAAACCGGGATCGCGGGCATCGGCAGCACCTCCGCGCCATTGCCAGCTTTGGCCGGTGATCGAGAGGGGAATGTTGCTGAGCGCGGACATGCCGCCGCCATAGAGTCAGCGCAGGCTTAATGAAAGTCCCGCGACTTGGGCAATATCCGCACATTGCGCGGATGGCCCCGCAATGAGCGCGGCGGTTGCGGGCGGTTGACTTCGTCGGCGCGGGCGAGTTCGGGGCTTGGGTCGTGCGTTTCGGACAGGCGGTCAAGTTCGGCGCTGCGATCGATGATCGTGTGCGCCATCAGGTGAACGACGCCTTCCTTGCTGCGCTGCACCTCGCCGCGTATCTCCATCAGCCGGGACGCCATGACCGCGCGCCGCTGCCGCTCCATCAACCGCGCCCATAGCAGGCAGTTGATGATCCCGCCCTCATCCTCGATGGTGATGAAGATGGCATTGCCCTTGCCCGGCCGCTGGCGGATCAGCACCACGCCGGCGGCCTTCACCTGCGCGCCGTTTTTTGCGGCGTTGACAGCAGCGCAGCTGAGTATGCCTTCGCTATCGAAAAGCCCGCGCAGGAACTGCATCGGATGGCCCTTTAGCGACAATCGCTGCGTCTGGTAGTCGGCAGCGACATGTTCGGACAGCGGCATCAGCGGCAGGCGGGCATCGGGTTCGGTGGCGAGCTCGCGCGCATCGGCGGCAGCGAACAGCGGCAGCGGTGCACCGGGGCGGCGGTGCACTTCCCACAGCGCCTGCCGCCGGTCGAGGTTCAAGGAACGCAGCGCATCGGCATCGGCGAGCAGTTTCAGCGCCTGATCGTTCAGGCGTGCGCGGACGGCAAGGCTTTCGATATCGGTGAAGGGGCCGTGAGCGCGGGCAAGGGCAATCTGGTTGGCCCAATCTTCGCGGAACCCGTCAATCTGCCGCAGGCCGAGGCGGAGGGCCGGGGACACCCTATTGGGTGTCCCCTTCTGCGCATCGGATAGGGGGACACCCAATAGGGTGTCCCCGTGCACGCTATTATCCCACCCACTCGCATTCACATCGATCGGCAGCGCCTTTACCCCATGCTCTACCGCATCGCGGACGATCTGCGCTGGCGCATAGAAACCCATCGGCTGCGAGTTGAGCAAGGCAGCGGCAAAGACCGCCGGGTGGTGGCATTTGATCCAGGACGAGATGTAGACCAGCCAGGCAAAGGCTTGCGCATGGCTTTCGGGGAAGCCGTAGGAGCCAAAGCCCTCAATCTGCTTGAAGCAGCGCGCGGCAAACTCCTCTGTGTAGCCGCGCGCGACCATGCGCCCGATCATCTTGTCCTGGAATTTGTCGATCCCTCCCAGATTGCGAAATGTTGCCATCGCGCGGCGGAGGCCGTTTGCCTCGTTGGGGGTAAATTCAGCCGCGACCATGGCGAGCTTCATTGCCTGTTCCTGGAACAGCGGCACGCCAAAGGTGCGCCCCAATACTTCGCGCAGTTCATTGGGGTCATGCGGCGGCGATGGCGAAGGGAAGTCGACCGGCTCCAGACCTGAGCGCCGCCTTAGATAGGGATGCACCATCTCGCCCTCGATCGGGCCGGGGCGGACGATGGCGACCTGCACCACCAGGTCGTAAAGTTCACGCGGGCGGAGACGCGGCAGCATGTTGATCTGCGCGCGGCTTTCCACCTGGAATACGCCGATGCTGTCGCCCTTGCACAGCATGTCATAGACGGCGGGGTCTTCGGGCGGGATAGAGGTGAGGTC
>CAZSJE010000051.1:0-10428 GCA_964606835.1 uncultured Sphingorhabdus sp. | reverse complement strand
ACCTTCATCAACCCCAGCGCGTCGATATCGTCCTTGTCCCACTCGATGAAGGTGCGGTCATCCATCGCCGCATTCAGGATCGGCACGGTTTCGTCCAGCCGGTCCTCGGTCAGCACAAAGCCGCCGACATGCTGCGACAGATGGCGGGGGAAGTTAAGGATGCGCGCCACCACCTTGCGCATCCGGCGGATTTCCGGGTTATCGGGATCGAAGCCCGCCTCGCGGATGCGCGCTTCCTCCACCTCGCCGCCCCAGCTGCCCCAGATGGTGCCCGCCAGCCGCGCGGTCACATCCTCGGTAAAGCCCAGCGCCTTGCCCACCTCGCGCAACGTCGATTTGGGCCGGTAATGGATGACCGTGGCGACGATGCCTGCGCGGTGGCGGCCATAGCGTTTATAGACATATTGCATCACCTCCTCGCGCCGCTCATGCTCGAAATCGACGTCGATATCGGGCGGCTCGGCGCGTTCTTCCGACAGGAAGCGCGAGAAAAGCAGGTTGTTGGCGACCGGATCGACCGAGGTCACCCCCAGCAAATAGCAGACCAGTGAATTGGCCGCACTGCCGCGCCCTTGGCAGAGGATCGGCGGCTGCTGCGCGCGGGCATATTTGACGATGTCATAGACGGTCAGGAAATAGGCGGCGTAGTTCAGCCGCCCGATCAGGTTGAGTTCTTCGTCGAGCAGGTCGGTCCAGCGTTTGGGCGCGCCATCCGGGAAACGCTCGGCTAGCGCGCAGGTGGTCAGCTCGGTCAGCCAGCCCTGCGGGGTCCAGCCCATGGGGACTGGCTCATGCGGATATTCATAGGCCAGTTCGTCGAGGGTGAAGTCGATGGCCGCGAACAGGTCGGCGGTCGCGGATATGGCCTCGGGCGCATCGGCGAACAGCCGCGCCATCTCGGCGGGGTCTTTCAGGTAACGCTCGCCATTGGCGGCGAGCCTTGTGCCTGCTTCCTGGATCGTCACCTTCTCGCGGATGCAGGTCAGGATGTCGTGGTAGGGCCGGTCGGCGGGAGTGGCATAGAGTGCGTCATTGGTGGCGATGAGGGGGATGCGCGTTTCTTGGGAGAGGCGTTTGAGTGCGGCCAGCCCACGCTTGTCTGCGCCCGCCCGGTGCATCGTTGCGCCAAGCCAGAAATGGGGAGCCCTTTCTCTCAATTGCCGAAGGCAATCTCTGCACCTCTGCGTCTCTGCGCGAAAAAATTTCTGCTCGCGCAGAGACGCAGAGGCGCAGAGAGGTAAAGCAATCAGGCAAATCTCCTCCGCCCACTCGAGCAAATCCTCTAACCGCAGGATGCAGTCGCCTTTTTTCGCGCGCAAATTGCCCGTCGAAAGCAACCGTGTCAGCCGTCCCCAACCGCGTCGTGTCATCGGATAGGCGACCACATCCGGCGTATCATCGGCAAAGACCAGCCGAGCGCCGACGATCAGTTTGAAATCTCCTGCGCGCCCTTCCTTCTGCGCATCCTTCCACGCGCTATGCGCGCGCACGACGCCCGCGACGCTGTTCCGGTCGGCAATCCCGATCCCCTCCATGCCAAGCGCAATCGCTTGCTCGACCATCTCTCCCGGATGTGATGCTCCGGTCAGGAAACTGAAATTGGTCGCAGCAACGGGTTCGGTAAAATTCATGCGAACAGCCCGTGCAGATACCATTCCGGGTCGGTTTTCTCGCTATACAGCCCGTGGCGAAACAGCCAGAAACGGCGGCCTTCGATATCCTCGACACGGTAATAATCGCGGGTTAGCCGCGCCGCCTTGGCCCGCCCGTCCCACCAGGGCATGGAAATCCGCTCCGGCCCTTCATGGCGGGCGACGCGGTGCTGCGCCCCCCTCCAGCGGAAGCGATAGGGCGGGCCGTCGGGGACTTGGGCAATGGCGTCTACAGCCTCAGGAGGGTTGAGGAGCAGGAGAGGGCGATCCTCCCCGGAACGGGGAGGGGAACCAGCCAAGCTGGTGGAGGGGCACGCCGAAGTTTTCCTGAGCTTTCGAGGTAGGGAAACACCTCCCGTGCCCCTCCACCATCCTTCGGATGGTCCCCCTCCCCCGTTGGGGGAGGACAGCGCAGCTTCATCCACAAAAACCCCCTCCGGCACATGGCTGTCGATATGCCGCCAGCATGTCACCCGATCCGGCCCCAATCGCGTCGAGAGCCGGGCGAGCAGGGCGGCCAATGCCTCTTGCACTTGGGCGTCCTTGGAATCCATGGCGTGCTGCACTGCTGCCAGAGGTTCGGCAGAAGCCACTGCCAGCCCAATCTGGTCGTAACCAAAACCCGGATCGAGCGGATCGGCGAGAGCATCTATGCGTTCCTGAAACAGCCGCATGATGAGCGGCACATCGCGCACAGGCGCTGCGGTTTCCACCGCCAGTCGTGCTACCGCGCCGTCGCAGCGGAAGAGCGAGGCCTCCAGCTTGCGCGCACCTTCGCCGCGTTCTTCCAACTGGCGGACCGCGTCTTCGGCCAGTTCGGTTAGCACCAAACGCACGCTATCGCTGTGCCCAATCGGTTCGGCAAAGCGTGCTTCGCAGCGAACCGGCGGACGCGAGCGGCGGGGAATGATCGGGGTGTCGATCTCGCCCAGCAGTCGGGCGAGCAGCATTGTCACGCCCTTGCCAAAGCGCGCGGCAAGCACAGCAGGCGGGCGGCTGGCCAGATCGCCAATGGTCCTGAGCCCGGCGCGGCGCAGCGCCTGATGCACCGCCGGATCGCAGCGCAAAGCAGTTACCGGCAGCTCTTTAACCTCGCCTTCCTCCAGACCGAACGCTGCCAGGGCCAATGCCGCATCCGCCGACACGGAAAAGGCAAGCCGCGCGGTCAACCCCGCTTCGTGCAACCGCCGATGCAGGTCTTTTGCCAGCAACTTCTCGCCTCGAATCAAATTCGAATCGAACAGATGCTGGCATCCCGAAACGTCCAGGATCAGCCCTTGGCAGCCATCCATCATCACCCTTGGCGTATAGCGCAGGCAGCTATCGGCAAGGCGTGCAAGAAGAGTCTCATCGGCTTGCCGGTCATGGTCGAACGCCGGCAAGTCCGGCACCCGCGCGCGCGCATCGGCGAGCGGCAGGCCGGGAGTCAGCCCCAGGAGATGCGCGGCCTGCGAAAGCGCCACCAGCCGGACCGCCCCCTTTTGCTTTTCGACCAAAGCAAAGGGCGTGTCAGGCGGCGCGACGCGTGTCTTGATCAGCCGCTCGGCGGGCAACCAGGGAAAGTGCAGCGCCAAATGCCGCCTTTCCTTGTGACCGTTGCGGTGCGGGGGCAGCGTTTTGCTCATAAAATGTCCATGCTTCAGGGTTCCATGCCAGCCGCGCCACCTGCCCCGCCGCCATCCGGCGGTGACGCAGCAGCGTGACGGTAAAGGCGGGTCCACCCGGCGCTTCGGCGAGCAAAGGCGTCGAGGGTGCCGACGCCACTTGCCAGCGGCTAAAGGCAGCACTGGGTCCCGCGCGTGCACCGGTGCGCAATAGCAGCACCGCCGTCCCGGATTTCTCCGCCGCCAGTGCAAGGCGACGGCTGGCAGTCAGGTCGAGCAGGCGTGGATTGCCATCGATCTCGACCAGCACCGCCCCCGCAGCACCACTGCGGGCAATGTCCGCCGTTGCTTTCAGGGCAGAGAGCAAATCGGGGGCATGCACGCTGAAACAGCTTGTCGGATCGATCCCCAGATCGGCCAGCCCCGGCGGATATAACAGCCCGGCCCCGCGCCGCAGTTCGCGGACAAAGAAACAGGGGGCATTGCTGCGCTCCTTTGCCAGTATCGCCCCCAGCATCGCGCCAAAACCGAACAGGCTGGCCGCATCCCCTTTGCCCGCTGCCAGCACTTCATGACAGGCATTGGCTGGCAGTGCGGCCAGCACCCCGGCCAGCGAAGCCTGCTCACCCTGCGCCTCGCCCACAGCCGCCAGTGCATGCCCCCAGCCTGCATCGGGGAAGGTCGGCAACAGCGAATCACTTGACTTTTTGTTCATAATATGTTCTTATTGATTTTTGCTGGAACAGGGAAGGGTTTTGCTGATGTGGATTTGGGTGACGATGCTGATGGGGGTTTTGAAAAAGGTCCTGTCGCGCGCAAATCGACCACAGCCTGCGGTGTATGAAAACATCGTGCAGGGGACACTTTACCGGAACCTTTGGCAGATTTGGGTGGCCCTACCCCGCGAACTTTGGCGAACTTTGAAACCGTGATTATTGAAGCGTCACCCGATCATCGGAGCCATCATGCCGCCCGAAAAACTGCATCAGCTGGATGATCAGTTCGGACCGCGCCGACAGGCCGCGCGCCTCCAGCAGGGCCTGTTTCGCCGCGGTATCGAACGGCGCGATCTGGGCAATCGCATTCACCAGCGAAAAATCGTCGAGCTGGCCGACCGCATCCCAGTCGACCGCATAACCCTGTGCATCGGCAAACTCGCGCGATTCGATTTCCAGCGCACCGCGCTCCGCCATCGACAGGACTTCGTCGATCTCGCTATCCTCCCACAGCTCGGCCTCGACCTGACGAAAGGCCGTGCCAACCTCCAGTTCGCGCAGCACCGTAAAGCGCTGCAGTCCTTCGAGCACGATATTGTAGCGCCCATCCTCCATTGCTTCGACATCGCCGATCCGCCCCAAACAGCCGACCGCGAACAAGGGCGGGTGCTGGCCGCGCCCGCTCGGCTGGATCATCCCGATCATCCGGTCTCGCGCCAGCGCATCGCTTACCAGCGCGCGGTATCGCGGCTCGAAGATATGCAAGGGCAGCTGCATCCCCGGCAGCAGGATCGCACCAGCCAGCGGAAAGACCGAGATCCGGCGCTGCGTCACCCGAACAGGATCGCAGACAATTTGCGACGGGTTGCGGCAACCCATGGGTCTTCCAGGCCGATCATGCCGAATATCTCCAGCAGGCGCGACCGCGCGGCACCGTCATTCCAGTCGCGCTCGGCAGCGATGATTGCCAACAACGCATCCGCTGCACCGTCGCGGTCGCCCGATGCCATCAGCGCATTGGCCAGATCGAAGCGTGCGGCATGGTCATCCGGATTGTCGGCGACGGCTTTTTTCAGGCCCGCAAGCTCTTCCGGATCGCGGGCTTCGGCGGCAATGGCGAGCATCGTGCCCACCCGTTCCAGAGCCGGATCGGCGCGCACTTCATCGGAAAGGCTGGCATGGATCGCCTGTGCTTCGTCTTTACGATCTAGCGCCACCAGCGCCTCGATCATCCCCGCAAGCGCTGCCTTATGCTCGGGATCGACCGCCAATATGTCGGTGAAGATCGCATAGGCTTCTTCATTGGCCCCTTCGGATAACGCCTCCGTGCCTGCCGCTGCGACCTCATCCAGATTCGGTCCGGTATCTTCTCCTGCCGCACCTGCTTCAACCGGCAATTTGCTGAGCAACTGGTCGAGTATCGCCGAAACCTGCGCTTCGGTGCGGGCATTGGTCATGTCGGCGACCGGTTGGCCCTGAAACATCGCATAGACGGTCGGGATCGAACGCACCTGGAACTGGCTGGCGATGAACTTGTTGGCATCGACATCGACCTTGGCGAGCACAACGCCCCGGTCGGCATAGTCCGCACAGACCTTTTCCAGCACCGGGGCCAGCTGCTTGCACGGCCCGCACCATTCGGCCCAGAAATCGAGCACCACCAGCTTCGTCATCGACGGCTCGACCACATCGCGCCGGAATGCCTCGACTGCCTTCTGCTCTTCGATATTCAGGCCGAGAGTCGCCACATCATTCTCCTGTGAAAGCGGTTATGTGGGCGTGCGCGCCGCATATGCCAAGGCGGAACTTTGCCCATAGTCGTGTGCGTGACGCGCGTCACGGCGAATCTCGTGTCATTGCAATAGATTGGCGCCGTTCCAGACAGGAATGGGGTAAATGAACAGGGTCCAATCTTCGCTTCGGCGTCTTTCCGGAGGCGCGCCTTGGCTTTTCACGCGCACCGTGGCGGTGCGCGACTGGCGCTTCCTGTCGGTGACCATTGTCTCCTGCGCCGTGGCCGCGATTGTCGCAAGCTTCCAATATGCAGTGTTCACCTCTTTCCTCCGCGCCGGCGCCGTGATCCCGCGCACCGTTGGTGCCGATTTCTGGATCGTCGGGCGAACCGTCGAATGTTTCGACTTCCCCGATCCGTTTAGCGAGGATTATGCCGCTGCGCTGGCGCGCTACGTCCCCGATGCGGCGTTTCGCCGGGTGGTGTTCGGCTTTGCCCCATGGCGCTCGCCCAGCGGACGGCGCGGCAATGTCGCGATTGTAGGCATCGATGGGCTCGATATCCCGCAGACGGGATTTGCCGTCGATCGCTCGGACCTGGCCCGGCTCGACCTGCCCGAAAGCGTCGGCAATTTTGCCGAGGCGTCGATTGCCGGCGAAACGCTGCATCTGGCGCGAGTGGTCGACAATCTCCCCACCTTTTTGGGCGCGCCCTATGTGCTGGTGCCCTTCGAACGCGGGCGGGGAATGCTGCGCATCGACCCCAATTCAACCAGCTTCATCATAGGCAATTTCGCGGATGGCAGGCCAGTCGACCTTACCGCCCTTCGTGCCGGTTCGGAACGACTATTTCCCGATGTGTCGTTGGTGACGGCGGATGAGTTCGAGGCCAGCTCCTCACGATACTGGCAGCGCAAAACTGGGGCGGGTGCTGCAATCCTGCTGGCGGCGGTGCTGGCGGCATTGCTGATGGTCATCCTGCTTGCCAACGGCATTTCGCGCTTCATCCAGCGTTACCATCAGGACCTGCTGTCGCTCCTCGGCCATGGAGCCAGCGAGCGCGACGTGCTGGCGATCATTATCATGGTCGCGGTGCTAATCGCGGGCGTGACCACGGTATCGGCGCTAGTGGTAACGCCGCTGGCGATCCTTTCGACCAACTTCATGCTGCCTTGGGTGGGCTTTCGGCTGGCCGACATGGCGGTGCCGGTGGCAGCGATTGCCGGGGCTTTGCTCTTTGCCATTCTGTCGGCGCGGCGCGCGGTTGCGGCTTATGGCCCCGAAACGGTGTTCAGAAGCTAATGCGAAACCTTACTCCCCTCTCGCTCCTCCTGCTCGCCGCCTGCGGCTCGGCGCAAAGCTCGCCGCCAAAGCCAACCTCGCCCTACATTGCCACTTCGGTGGGACGTATCGACGCTGCGGGCGAATCGCGCCAGTTGGTCGCTGCTGCCGATGGCGTGATCCAGCAATTGCTCATCGAACGCGGCAGCGCGGTGAGCAAAGGCCAGCCGCTCCTGAAAATCGACTGTGGCCCGCGCCTTGCAGAAATCTCCGCTCGCTCGGCGATCAGCCAAAAGGCTTCGGCGGCAGCGCTGACCGTGCGCTCCGGCGCGCGTTCGCAGGAAATCGAAATGGCCAGCGCGCAGGTCGCCGCCGCCGAATCGGCGCTGCGCGAACAGCAACAGCGGCTGTCGATGGCCGAGGCGTTGGTCGATGAGGGCTTCATTTCCAAACGCGACCTCGCCGCGCGCACCAACGCCCGCGATGCCGCCGAGGCAGAGCTGCGCAGCCGCACGCAGCAGCGCGCGCTGCTTCAGGCGGGTTCGCGCGGTTCCGAAATCGCCGAGGCCAACGCCGCCGCGCGTGCCGCCGCCGCCGACACCGCCGTTGCCCGATCGCTTGCCGAACAATGCACGCTGAAAAGCCCGATCGACGGCAGCATCCTGCAAATCCTGCGACGCGAAGGGGAGTTCTCCGGGGCAAGCCAGGGAACGCCGCTGATCGTCGTGGGCGACCTGTCGCAACCGATGGTGCGGGCCGAGCTTAACGAGCGCGACGCCGCGAAGATCCGCGAAGGGCAGGCGGTGACCGTCTGGATCGATGGCCGTCCCGGCAAATGGAAGGGCCGCGTGACGCAAATGGCCGGCGTCATGGGGCGGCGCACCGCGCGCTCGCTGGACCCGACCGACCGTTTCGACCGCGATGTGCGAGAGGTTTTTATCGCTTTCGACGATGCCCCGCCGCCGGCTTTGGTCGGCTTGCGCGTGACTGTGGGGTTCGCCCGGTGAACGCGGCGCTGATCCTAGACCATGTCAGCCATTCGGTGCTCGAGGCAGGCGTTGAAAAGCGCACGATGGCGTTGCTCAATCGCCGGTTCCAGCCAGGCATATTGAACGTCGTCGGCGGGCCATCGGGCGCGGGTAAAACCACGCTACTGTCGATCCTTTCGCTGACCGTGCGCGCCACGCAGGGGATGATCCTGTTCGGCGAGACAAACCTGACTGCGCTTTCGCCCGCAGCTGCGCGGGATTGGCGGCGCCAGCATATCGGCATGGTGTTCCAGACCAGCCGCCTCGTCGGGCTGATGTCGGTACGCGAACATATCCTGCTTGCCGCGAAGATCCGCGGCGCAGGGACAGCAATTGCCGAAGGGTTGCAGCGGCTGAAGGATTTCGGCCTGGGCGACAAATTGGACGCACGGCCGGAAAAGCTGTCCGGCGGCGAAAAGCAGCGCGTTGCATTGGCGCAAGCGCTGGCTTTCGATCCACCGGTGCTGCTCGCCGACGAGCCGACAGCCGCGCTCGACCAGAAAAATGCCGAGCTCGTTGCCCAGACCCTGCGTGCCTATGCGCGCGAGAAAAGCGCCGTGGTGATCTGCGTCAGCCACGACCGCGCGCTGTTCGACGCGGCCGACGACATATTGAAACTGGAAAAGGCATAAGGACCGTGACCCGCACGGCTGAAACAAGGAAATGAACATGGCCATTGCAACCTATGATCGCCTCTACGAGGCCTTTCAAAGCGGCAGGCAGGTACAGGGGATAGAAGAGCTGGTGGTGCATCTGCACGAAGCGAGGGGCGACGCCACGGCTTTCCACCGCGCCACCGAGGCGCTGCGCAATCACAAGCTGTTCGACCTTGTGCGCATGGACCCCTATACCGACCATTCGATGCAGCGCCCGCGCGGCTATCCGGGCGATGCCGAACTAATCGATATGATCTACCGCGTCGCGCCCGCGAGCGACCCCGGCGCATTTGGCCAAAGCCTGTTTGACCGCACCATTGCCTGCGGTGCATCCGAAGCGGTGCGGCAGCGGCTGTTATTCGCGCGCCAGCTGCTCGCCGAGACGGTCGGAGACGGCAAAAGCGTCTGTTCGCTGGCGGGCGGGCATTTGCGGGAGGCCGATGGGCTGGCCGGAAAGCCGCTGGGGACCTTCACAGTGGTTGACCAGGATGCGCAGTCGCTTTCGGTGGTCAAGCAGACACATGGAGCGGCAATCGAAACGATAGAGGCCAATGTGTTCAATTGGCTGCGCGTCGCCCCGCGTGAGGGGCGCAGCTATGATCTGGTCTATTCGCTGGGCCTGACTGATTATCTGGATGCGCGGCAATTGCTGGTCTTTACAAAGCTTGCCGCAAAAATTGTCGCGCCGGGCGGGCGGCTGATCCTCGCCAATTTCCACGACCATCGCTGGTCTGCCTATATGGAGGCTGCGATGGACTGGTACCTTGTCTACCGCACCGAGGAAGACATGGCCAGGAACGCAAGCGAGGTGGGGCTGAACCACCGCATCTTCCGCGATGCCACCGGTTACATCATTTATTGCGAAATGTGGGGTTGAGCCGATGTTCAAATCCGATCTTCACGCGCTGACGATTATCCAGATCACGCTGTTCCCGGCCCTGTGGTTTTTGATTCCCAACACCGGGTGGCGCGATGTTGCGGTGCTGATGGGCTTTACATGGTTGTATAGCTGCATTGGCCATCATGTCGTCCTGCACCGTTATTTTACCCACCGCCAATTCAAACTGCCCCTTTGGCGCGAGCGGGCGCTGCTGTTTATCTCGCTCTTTGCTGGCGTTGGCGGGCCGGTCAGCTATGTGGCGACGCATATCGTCCATCACCGTCATGCCGACACCGACCGCGACCTGCACGGCCCGCAGCTGGGCCTGGCGTCGCTCGTTTACAGCTTTCGCCGCCGACCGGAGCAGGTGCGCTCGCGCCAGGTGCTAGATCTGTACAGGCGTTATGGCTGGATCGATCAATATTATATGCTGATACTAATCGGCATCATCGCTTTGGTCGCGGCGGTTTCGCCCTGGTTTGCCTTGACCGCGATCCTGCTGCCGATGTGCCTTTCCAACTGGATTGCCGCGATCGAAGTGCAGACCCAGCATCTCGGCGGGCAGGGCGCGAACAATTTCGGCTATTTCCTGACCTTTGGCGCGGTAGAGGGGTTGCACAAGAACCACCATGAATCCCCCAGGAGCCTCGATTGCGCCTGGAGCAGGTTCCAGTTCGATTGGGTATGTTTCTTCGCCAATATATTGAAGGCACGCGCGCCTGCCTGAATGAGAAGAACCGGCGCGCTTTCCCCTTGCCATGGGGAAAAGCCATTGCTAATGGCGCGCCTCACCCGCTGGAAGGCCATTTCTTTTTGGTATGATTCCAGCCGCCAGAGCGGGCGTAGCTCAGGGGTAGAGCACAACCTTGCCAAGGTTGGG
>CAZSJE010000050.1:0-13695 GCA_964606835.1 uncultured Sphingorhabdus sp. | reverse complement strand
GCTCCTCACGGCTCGCCTTGGGCGCTGCGGGCGGATTGGGCGGCGCCGGACCGAATTGTGGCGCATCCGCCCCCGCAACCGGCAGCGTCAGCTCAGCAGGCAGTTCAGGTGGCGGTGGAGGAATGGGAATTTCGCCCTGGGCGCGGCTTTGCCACACCCACAAACCGGCCGATGTAGCGAGCAGAGCGACCCCTGCCCCGACGAGAAGCTGTTTCACTTCCGCCTCCAGACATGATCGACACCCCAAAAATATTCTGCGCCTTCGCTACCGTCCCGTCAAGGCATGCCAGACAAGGCGGACGCCGGGGCCGAGCAGGCCGGCAGTGGCTTCGCCCTTTTCCAATTGCCGGGCGAGCGCCAAAATCGACAATGGCCTACGCTGACGAGTCGACAGCGCCGAAAATTCGATACCGAGCAAGTCGGAATAGGCCTCTTCCAGCGTCTTGGTCCGGGCATCATCGGCAGCGGCGGGACTGTCGCCAAAGTATAATTCATGCGCATCGACAAGTCTGGCTGCAGCCTGCGCAGTAAGGATATCGTCCCCAAGCTGCGCAAGCAGCGGTTCGCCCTTTGGCCTTGCCCCTACCGGTTTTGCCAGCACATCGCGCCACCAAGCAAGCCTAAGCTGGGCGATCATCGGCTCGCGCGCCCGTTCGCCAATTTCCGCGAGCCTCAGATCGAACGCCAACAACCATGACAGCCGTAAGCGCGCACCTTTTGGCGCGTAGGTTATGGCTAACAAAGCAGGGGCTGGGAGAGGAGGATCAGCTTCGGACATCGCGGATATGCCAGCCTCTTTGCCGTAAAAAATCAAGCTTAACCGGCTGGTAACCCTGTTCCTTCAAACGCTGGTGACAACTCAGCGCCTATCGCCAAACGTAGATGTATCTGTGGAACAGGGGTTTGCCACGATGAATGCCAATGCCAAAGCCAGCAAAAAGGCCGGTTTCCTGACGCGTTTGCGCAGGGATCAGTCGGGCAACGTCATCGCGCTTTTGGCGGCCGCTATTGTGCCCACCATCGGTATCATCGGCGGCACGGTCGACATGGCCCGAATCTACCTTGCGCGGACAACGCTACAGGCTGCATGCGACGCCGGGGCGCTGATGGGTCGTCGCACCATGGCTACCGGCACATGGGACGCCAATAGTGGGCGGGCAAACACGCGCGCACAGCAAATGTTTGATACGAACTTTGCCAATGGTGCGTTCGGCACGACCAACCTGACGCGGTCTTTTTCGGAAGAAGATGGCACCGTAACCGGGGAAGCGACGGTCAAAGTACCAATGACGCTGATGCGCGTTTTTGGCGTCGGTACGAACGATGTAGAGGTTTCGTGCACCGCCGAAATGCGGATACCCGCCAGCGACATCATGTTTGTCCTCGACACCACAGGCTCGATGAACTGCCCCGATGATGGCGGTTCATGCCCAAGCGGTAACAATAATGGCGTCGAGGCAACCAATGCGAAAATCAGGGGTCTCAGGGTCGCGGCGAGCTGCTTTTATGAAGCTCTGGCGAAGAAAAACATTTCGGCAATATCGGCTGCCCAATGCAATGAAACCACAGACCCGGTCGGCGCTACCAGCGACGTGCGGCTCCGCTTTGGCTTTGTTCCATATTCGGTCAATGTAAATGTTGGTCGCTTGCTGCCGCACAGATTTTTGGCCAACCAATGGACCTATCAGTCGCGCGAAAGGGTTATGGAGTCGCAAACCGACCCGAATGCATGGGATCCGAACTTTGGTGCGGAGGGTCCTTATGTACAGACAAACAGTCAAAATACGCCTGCGGCCGATACAGGCTGGGTCGATCTGACGTCAAACTATGTCTATCTGGGCAACCCATATTCGTTCAACTATCAGCGGCCAAATTCCAACACAGCCTGCGTCGCTGCGCCGCCACAACATTCGCCAGCACCGACTGTCGGCAACTATGTGTATGTTGGACAAACGCCATCGCCTTTGGTCTATCCGGCGAGCAGCTTAACCAAGACCTATTACCGAGATACTGCAACCAGGACGTTTCAATTCCAATATGTCGCCTACCAAACCGGAAGCGGCAGCAACAGGAGATTTTGGTGCAGGCTGCAGCGGCGGAGCGTGTCGCAGAACACCAATCGAGTTACCTTTACGACTGCGACAAACGTTACATGGACGTTCTCGCCCAGCTTCCTGCGCTGGCAATACAAGCCAACGACGTTCAATGTCAGCGGGTTGAAAAGCGCAACGCCTGATCAGTGGAACAGTAGCCTGACCCTGCCAATCGGAGACTCAGGGACCAATCAGACGATCAACTGGCGTGGCTGCATCGAGGAACGCCAAACCGCACGCGTTACCGATAGCGATCCGTCAAATGACTGGAATCCTATCCCCTCGACCGCGCTCGATATGGACGTCGAGCTGGAACCCGATCAGTCCAACGCAGCAACGCTGTGGGGCCCGATGTTGGGCGATGTGATCTACACGCGCGAGAAACATAACGGATGGGGTTGGGACTATACTACCGATACGTTTGAAACCACAAGCAATCAAGTTGATAGCGGGTCCTATTGGCACAATTTCAACGGCAGCAATTATGACATGGACCAAATCGGCGAATCGTGTCCAACGCAGGCCAGATTATATGACGAGATGGATGGTGCCGAATTCTGGAACTATATGAGCAGCCTGCAAACTGGCGGCAATACCTATCATGATATCGGGCTGCTATGGGGCGCCAGGTTAATGGCCCCCAACGGAATCTTCAGAAATGTTACATCCGATGCAGATACGTGGGTCGAACGGCATATGGTGTTCATGACCGACGGCGATACTAGCGTCAGCAATTCCAACTATGCGGCACATGGCGTCCATTGGTGGGATCGGCGGCAAAATGACGGCGCTTCCGCGCCCACCAGTTCGTGGCTCGAAGCAAATGTCGATGCTCGAACACAGGCGCTCTGCAAATGGGTCCGCGATGAAAATATTACATTGTGGGTGGTCGCGTTTGGTCAGGGTATTTCAAACGACACAAAGGCCAATTTGCAGGCTTGCGCCACACCCGGGCGCTACTTCGAGGCATCGAACACCGCCGGACTGGTTGCCAAATTCAAGGAAATCGCAACAACAATCTCCGCCCTGCGGTTGACGCAATAAGAGGATAGCCGGATGCTTGCCAACATGCGCCGCGTGCTTGCCGATACCAAAGGGATATCGGTGACGGAATTCGGTTTGATTGCTCCGCCCCTGCTCATCATGATGATGGGGACGTTCGACGTCGGCCATGTGATTTACGTGAAAGCGGTCCTCAACGGTGCTCTACAGGAGGTCGGTCGAAACTCTGCGCTGGAGGGCGCTGCAAATATCGACCAGCGTGACGAAATCGACGACAAGCTCCGCAACTCGGTGCAAGCCGTAATCCCCGGTGCCACGATCAATGTAAAACGGCGATTTTACAAGACCTTCTCGCAAGCGGCGTCCGCAAAAAAGGAGGATGTAATTGAAGATCCCAATAACCTTCCAAAAAAGAACGGTAAATGCGACTCTGGCGAGAACTTTATGGATGCCAACCATAATGGTATTTGGGATGAAGATGGCGGGACCGATGGCCAGGGCGGCGCGCGCGATATTGTGGTCATCAACGTCGAGGTAAAGTTCAAGCGGCTGTTCCCGGCTGCAGCATTCATTGGATATGGAAGCAATGTTGCGCTGGTATCGGACTCCGTAATTGCCAACCAGCCATATGGCCAGCAAAGCCAGTTTGCTCCGCCCGTTCCTGTTGCATGTCCTTCATGAGGCCCTGAAATGATCCAATTCCTCAAAAAATTGCGCGAAGACAGCAGCGGACTGGCTCTGGTCGAATTTGCGGTCTCTATGCCCTTTTTCATGGGGCTGACCGTCGGCGGCTTCGAAACTGCCTATTTCGCTTTCGTCCAGATGCGACTGAACCAGATAACGATCAACACCGCCGATAGCGCCGCACGCATGGGTGAAGGCGGGATTTTGGCTGCCAAGACGATCGATGAAGGGCAGATCAACGACGTTTTTGCAGGAACGATGCGTGAGGGGCAGAGCATCCTGCTAGGCGGGCAGCACCAGTACAAGGATCCCGGCACCGGCCAGATCAGCCTGCGCGGGAACGCTCTGATCATATTGTCCAGCGTCGAGCCGCATCCGGGCTTCAATCCCGCGAACCCGAAATACCGCATTCGCTGGCAACGCTGCATCGGCACGGCCAGCTATTTCAGTCCGCAATATGGCAAGATAACAGACTCACAGAACATTGATGCCATTGGGCCTGCCGGTCGTCAGGTAGTACCACCAGATGGCGGAGCGCTCATGTTCGTTGAATCGAAATATTTTTTCAAGCCGCTGATCGTGAACGGCTTCGCTAATCTGGGTGAATTTGGTATTACCAAGACCGCAGCCATGGTTGTACGCGATGCTAGGGACTATGTTGGTGGCAATGAAGGCGTGTATCCGAAGGCTGGGCAGAATGCAGCGACATGCGGCTTTAACTAGAATCGGGCTGCACCCAAAAGCCTATCGTCCGAAAAGCTTCCGGGCCACCGCCGCAATCTTCTCCGCATTGACCAGCGTCGCCCGTTCCAGATTGGCGGCATAGGGCATCGGAACATCTTCGTTGGTCACGCGCATGACGGGCGCGTCGAGATCGTCGAAGCCCTCCTCCATGCAGATCGCGGCGATTTCACTGCCGATTGAGCAGGTAGGCCAGCCTTCTTCGGCGACGATCAGGCGGTTGGTCTTTTTGAGGCTCGCCAGCACAGTTTGTTTGTCGAGTGGGCGGAGTGTGCGCAGGTCGATGACCTCCACATCAATCCCCTCGCCCGCCAGCGTTTCGGCAGCTTCCAACCCCATGCCGACGCCGATTGAGTAGCTGACGATAGTAACATCGCGCCCCTCGCGCATCACCCGCGCTTTGCCAATGGGTAGGACATAGTCGTCAATCTTCGGTACCTCGAAACTGCGGCCATAAAGCAGCTCATTTTCAAGGAAAACCACCGGGTCCTCGGTGCGGATTGCCGCCTTTAGCAGACCCTTTGCGTCCGCTGCGTCATAAGGCGAGATCACGATCAATCCAGGAACGCTCGCGTACCAAGGCCCGTAATTCTGGCTGTGCTGCGCCCCCACCCGCGCTGCTGCACCATTGGGGCCGCGGAAAACGATGGGGCAGCGCATCTGCCCGCCTGACATGTAGTTGGTCTTTGCCGCCGAGTTTATGATGTGGTCTATGGCCTGCATCGCAAAGTTGAAGGTCATGAATTCGATCACAGGCCGAAGGCCGCCCATCGCAGCCCCCGTGCCGATGCCTGCAAAACCATATTCGGTGATCGGCGTGTCTATCACCCGGCGCGCACCGAACTCGTCCAGAAGCCCTTGCGTGACCTTATAGGCACCCTGATATTCGGCGACTTCCTCGCCCATCACAAAGACGCGGTCGTCGGCACGCATTTCTTCGGCCATTGCATCGCGCAGGGCCTCGCGGAGGGTGAGAGTAACCATTTCGGTGCCTGCAGGAATTGCAGGATCGGAAGCGTCTTTGACCAAAGCGACAGGCTTGGGCGCTTCGGCAACAGCGACCGGTGCCAGTGCAGCCTGAGGTGACGGCGCAGCGAGTGGTGCGGACGAACTCGCTTCCTCCCCCTCCCCCGCAATCAAGGCAATCACCGTACCGACCTTCACATTGTCAGTCCCCTCGGCAATCAGGATCGAGGAAACCACCCCCTCATCCACCGCTTCAAATTCCATCGTTGCCTTGTCAGTCTCAATCTCGGCCAGGATATCGCCCGACTTCACTTCATCGCCTTCCTTCACCAGCCATTTGGCAAGCGTGCCTTCCTCCATGGTCGGCGAAAGAGCGGGCATTTTGAGTTCGATGGACATCAGTAGCTCTCCACCAAAACGTCGGTGTAGACTTCGGACAGCTCCGGCTCAGGTGCCTGCTCGGCAAATTCGGCGGAGGCGTTTACGATGGCGCGGATTTCCTTTTCGATGCCCTTCAAGTCATCTTCCTTGACGCCCATTTTCAGCAGGTCATCTTTAGCCCCATCAATGGGATCGGATTTTTCGCGCACCGCCTGCACCTCATCGCGGCTTCGATATTTGGCCGGGTCTGACATGGAATGACCGCGATAACGGTAGGTTTTCATTTCCAGCAGCACCGGCCCCTTGCCGGCGCGCACCCAATCAAGCGCGACCTCCGCAGCGCCACGCACCTCAAGCACGTCCATGCCATTCACCTGAATGCCGGGGATACGGAAAGACTCGCCGCGCCGGTACAATTGGTCCTCGGCCGACGCGCGGTTCACGCTGGTACCCATCGCATATTGGTTGTTCTCGATCACGAAGATAATCGGCAGCTTCCAAAGCTCGGCCATGTTGAAGGCTTCATAGACCTGCCCCTGGTTCGCCGCCCCGTCGCCGAAATAGGCAAGACACACGCCGCCATCGCCCGAATATTTATGCCCAAAGGCAAGCCCCGCCCCCAGCGAAACCTGCGCGCCGACAATGCCGTGGCCGCCGTAGAATTTATGCTCGGTCGAAAACATGTGCATCGACCCGCCCTTGCCCTTGGAAATCCCGGCGGCGCGCCCGGTCAGTTCGGCCATGATGATATTGGGATCGATACCGTAAGCCAGCATATGGCCATGATCGCGATAGCCGGTGATAACGCTGTCCTTCCCCGGCGTCAGTGCCGATTGCAGCCCGATGGCGACAGCTTCCTGACCGATATAGAGGTGGCAAAATCCGCCAATCAGCCCCAGCCCGTAAAGCTGTCCGGCTTTCTCCTCGAAACGGCGGATGAGGAGCATCTGCTTGTAGAATTCAAGCAGCTCTTCCTTGGTCGCCTCATAGGGTACCGGAGTGGCCGGACGCTCGCGGTTTGCAATCGCATCGCCCGAAGCGGACGCGGCTTTTGCGGGCTTTTTTGCGGGGGCTTTGGCCAAGGCGCGGTCCTTTATGTTTTACGCTACGGATTTGCGCCTAATATATTGGCCGCGCACATTAAAGGCAAAACTTGGACCTAGCGTCCAGGAACATAGCTATTCATCATTCTTCAGTGGCACGATCACCTCGTCGGGAGCCACGACATTCAGCTCCTTGCGCATCAATTCAGCAGACAGGTCGGGGTCTGGATTGTTGGGATCGAGCAGGCGCTTGCGGTTTTCGAGCGCCGCGCGTTCCTTTTCCAGTTTGGCCAGTTCCTGCGTCCGTTCATTGAGCGCCTGCCGATAGTCGGTCCAGGCAATCAGCCCGGTCGGCCCCAGTAAGGCATAAGCGGCGATCAGCAACAGCGCGACCAAGGCCGCGCCGGTGATCAGCGCGCTTTTGATTTCACCTGGATTACGCCTGCGCCTTATCCTTGCCATCGCGCCGCTATAGCAGCCTGTCAGCGTGCGCGAAAGATACCGCGACCGGCATAAATTGCACTCGCCCCCAGCTCCTCCTCGATGCGAATCAACTGGTTATATTTGGCGAGCCGATCGGAGCGCGCGAGGCTGCCGGTCTTGATCTGCCCGCAATTGGTGGCAACCGCCAGATCGGCGATAGTGGAATCCTCAGTCTCACCCGACCGGTGCGACATGACGGCGGTGTAGGACGCGCGCTGCGCCATCGACACTGCTGCCAGCGTTTCGGACAGCGTGCCGATCTGGTTGACCTTGACCAACAGCGAATTGGCAAGTCCTTTTTCTATCCCCATCGATAGGCGTTTTGGATTGGTCACGAACAGGTCGTCGCCGACCAGCTGGACCTTGTTCCCAATCATGTCGGTGACAGCCTTCCAGCCCTCAAAATCATCCTCTGACATGCCATCTTCGATCGATTTGATCGGGTAGTCGGCACACAGGTCAGCCAGATATTGCGCCATTGCCTGGGGATCGAGCGAAAGGCCCTCGCCCGAAATCTCATATTTGCCATTTTTGAAAAATTCGGTCGCGGCGCAATCAAGCGCCAGCACGACCTCGTCGCCCGCCTTGAACCCGGCCTTTTCGACCGACGCCATGATGAAATCGAGCGCGGCACGGGTCGATGACAGATTGGGCGCAAAACCGCCTTCGTCGCCCACCGCTGTCGCAAGCCCTTGTTCATGAAGGCCCTTTTTCAGCGTATGGAAAATTTCCGACCCCCAGCGGACGGCCTCGGCCAGCGAGTCCGCGCCCACCGGCATGATCATGAATTCCTGGAAATCGATCGGGTTGTCGGCATGTTCGCCGCCGTTGATGATGTTCATCATCGGCACCGGCAGCACCTTTGCATTCACCCCGCCGACATAGCGATAGAGCGGCAGCCCGCGTGCGTCTGCTGCTGCTTTTGCAACTGCAAGGCTGACCCCCAAAATCGCATTGGCGCCAAGCCGCGATTTATTGTCCGTGCCATCGAGCGCGATCATCGCGGCGTCGATATCCTCCTGATCCTCAGCATCATAATCGGCGAGCAACGGCGCGATTTCGTTGATTACCGCCTCGACCGCCTGTTGCACGCCTTTCCCCAGATAGCGCCCCTTGTCACCGTCGCGCTTCTCGACCGCCTCATAGGCTCCTGTCGAGGCACCCGAAGGGACAGCGGCGCGACCGAAGCTGCCATCCTCCAGCAGCACATCGACTTCGACCGTGGGATTGCCCCGGCTGTCGAGGATTTCTCGGGCGTGGATGTCAACAATGGCGGTCATGAAACGATTCCCTGGCAGGTGCGATTGGGTTTGATGCGGCCGTCTATACCCCCTGCCCGTCAGAAGCAAAGCGTTCATACGAATGCCAGAGTTGCAAAATTTTTGCTGTCTTAGTTGAATAAGGCACCTATTTATCCCATATCATTCCAAACGGTCCCTTGAAGGAGGATATCAGTGGCAGAAGCTAAGAAACCCGCTCCGGCAAAAAAGCCCACCGCCAAGAAACCAGCGGCTGCGAAAAAGCCCGCTGCGCCTAAAACCTCAGTGGCCAAGGCGAAGGCTGACCCTGGCAAAACACAGGGTACCGGAACAAAGGCGATCAAGGACGAGTTCAATAGCCTGAAAGTTCAGGCGGGCGAAAAAGCGCGCGACGCGGCCAATCGCGGCAAGGACCGCGCTGCCGAAGCCATGGACGGCATCAGCAAGATCATCCGCGAAAGCGCAGGCACCATCGATGAGAAAGTCGGCAAGCAATATGGCGACTATGCCCGCTCCGCTGCCGATACCGTCGATGGCTTTGCCGACAAGATTGACGCCAAGGATGTCGATGCGCTGGTCGAGGATGCACGGCAGTTCATCCGCAAAAGTCCGGCAGTCGCCATCGGGGCGGCAGCAGCGATTGGATTTGTGCTGGCGCGGATCGTCCGGTCGGGCCGCGACGCATAAAGCGGCTTTCGGTGCCCATGCGTTTCCCGTAAAGGCGGGGCCATGACCGACGACGTCAAATCACCGGAAACAATGGCGGGCGAAGTGCCATCGCCGCGCGAGCAGATTGCGGGGCTGGTGGGGGATGTTCGCGGCCTTGCACTCGCCGAATGGGATTATGCGAAGGCGCGACTGTCCTATAGCGGTGGCGTGGTGCGCAAAGCCGGGATTTACGCGGTGCTGGCGGTGTTAGCGGTGTCAGCCGCCATGATTGCGCTGGTTCTTGGGCTGCTATTGATTGTGGCGAGCTATTTCGGACCATGGGTCGGTACTTTTGCTGTGGTCATCGCATTTGTGCTTATCGCGGCATTGTTTGGCCTCGCCGCACGCAAAACGGCGCAAAAGCTGCGCTTCGACGAGGTCGGCGACAATGGCTGAGCAAGACCGGGAAACTGTTATCGCGCTGGATCGCAAACGCCGTAAACTCCGTGAGGAATTGAGCGGCGATGCCGCGCAGGCCAAGCACGACCTTCATCCAAGCACAGTGTTCAATCGCTGGAAGGCAGACAAAAAGGCGCAACTTGCCAACCTGGCCGAAAGCGGGGCACAGGTTGCCAAAAAAAATGCGCCTTTCATCGGCTTGGCTGGTGCAGCGACATTGCTTTTTGCGCTGCGCAAACCCATTTCCAAGGCATTCGATAAACTACGCGACAAAGCGCGTGACATAAAGGACCCCAATCCATGAGCAAGATCGGCGATAACATCAAAACCGCAACCGACGCTGCCAAAAATGCAGGCGCAACTGCAAAGGCAAGCGCTGCTGCGGCAGTCGACAAAAGCAAGGCGGCGGCCTCTCGCGGAGTCGAATCTTCGCGCGCACTGGCAAAGAAGGCGGGTGACACGACCGCGCAGTCTATTGAAACCAATCCGCTGGCGATTGTTGCTGGCGGCATCGCAATTGGCGCGATCGTAGGCATGCTGCTGCCGCGCACCAAGCAGGAGCAAAAGGCTCTGGGCAAGGCAGGCAAGAAGCTCAACAAGGCCGCGAAGCGCGCCGCCGAGGCAGCCAAGATTGCGGGCAAGGACAAGATCGATAGCCTAGGCCTCAATCAAGACGCGCTGCGCGACCAGTTTCGCGACCTTGTTGGCAAGGCAAGCGAAGCGGTTAAGGCTGCGGGCAAAGCCGCCGCAGACGAAGCGCGCAAGCGCGACTGATCGCCAATAGGGGGCTAAACATGGCTGAAGCAAAATTGCACCTTGTGTTCGGCGGTCGCGTATCCGATCCGCAAACATTGGATTTCAAGGAACTCGACAAGCTGGATGTAGTGGGCATTTTCCCCAACTATGCCGAGGCCGAAGAGGCTTGGCGGAGCGCGGCGCAGCGGACAGTGGACGATGCGGAAATGCGCTATGTTGTGGTGCATCTGCACCGGTTGCTGGAGCCCGACGCCAAGACTTAAGCGTTCCGGTATTTCCAGTTCAGCAGCGGCCAGACGAGCGCCAGCCCCGCCGCAAAACCACCGATGTGCGCCCATACGGCGATCTGCACGCCGACACTGGGGCCAACAAAGCCGATCATCAGGTTCAGCACCACCCAACCAGCCATCAATTTTAAAGCATGCGCCCATTTACCCGGAATTGGGCCGAGCGGTTGCGGTCGCTCGCGTGGAAAAAGGGCGACATGGGCTGCCATGATCGCCGAGATTGCCCCGCTGGCGCCAACAACCGGCACGGTAGATGATGGATCGGCGAGCACCTGCGCGGCAGCGGAGGCAATTATGCCCACGCCATAGAGGATCGCAAGGCTCCCCTGCCCCAGCACGCGCTCGACATTGGGCGCGACCAGCGCGAACATCATCATGTTCAGGCCAACATGGAGCAGGCCGCCATGCAGGAAAGCCGAACTGATCGGAGTCAGCCACACCGGCAGCAAAAACGCCCCGCCTGCATCGATCGCTTCGGACGTAAAGCGCGCAGGAAACAGCGCGCCTGCCATCATGATCGGCTCCCAAAATCCGGGAACCAGCATCAGCGCAGCGAGCAGGATATTGATCGCCGCGATTGCCTTGACGAAGGGACCGATTGCGAGGCGATTCAAATTGCCGCCACCTTGTCCCGTTCGTATCGAGCGAAGTCGGGGCACTGTGCGGAACCCAGGGGCCTCTCGACTACGCTAGAGGCGAATGGAGGTTGGTGCACGTTGTTATCCTGTACCTCAAACGAACTCGATCTTTTGCACGAGGTAATATTTGTCGCCCGACGGCACTGTCACTTCGACTTCGTCGTCGACCTGACGGCCGATCAGCGCGCGGCCCAGCGGCGAGTTGTACGAAATCATCCCGCGCTTCGCATCGGCTTCGGCCTCGCCGACCAGCTGGTAACGCAGCGGCTTGTCGTCCTCATCGAGCAAGGTCACCGTCGCACCAAACACCACCTTGTCTCCCGACAGCGAGGTCGGGTCGATGATCTGCGCGCGGCTGATCTTGTCTTCGATGTCGGCGATCGCTGCCTCGACCTGGCCTTGGCGTTCCTTGGCGGCATGATATTCGGCGTTCTCGGAAAGATCGCCATGCGCGCGCGCTTCCTCGATCTGGTCGATGATCTGCGGGCGCTCTTCACGCAGCCGCTTCAGGTCGCCCGTCAGCTTCTCATAGCCTTCCGCCAGCATCGGCATTTTGTCCATCGTAGCCATGCGCCTTTACGTCCTTCTTAACAGTCAAAAACTCTGGAGGGGCTGGAGGGCCAACCCGCAAATTTCAGCAATGTGGGGATGCTGTCAGACCTTATGATAGTCCTGAAGCGGGCAAACTTCAAGTTTTCTTGCGCGCAATGCCGCCATGGCCTCTGCCGCAGCGACCGATCCGCTGGCCGTCGTGAAGTAGCTCACCTTGCCCATCAGCGCGGAGCGGCGAATGTCTTCGCTGTCTTTCAAGCTCTGCCAGCCTTCGGTGGTGTTGAACACCAGCGCGATTTCTCCATCCTTGATCTTGTCGACAATATGCGGGCGGCCCTGTGCAACCTTGTTGACGCGCTCGACCGCTATCCCCTGTTCGGCCAGATAATCGGCGGTGCCGCCGGTGGCGACCACGGCAAAGCCAAGGTCGATCATCTGGCGCACAGCGGGGACGATATGCGGCTTGTCGCTGTCCTTGACCGAGACGAACAGTTTTCCGCCATCGGGCAGCGTCATGCCTGCACCCAATTGCGCCTTGGCAAAGGCAGTCGCAAAGTCCTTGTCGATGCCCATGACTTCGCCGGTGGATTTCATCTCAGGCGAAAGCACCGGATCGACCCCAGCAAAGCGCGCGAAGGGGAAGACGGCTTCTTTTACCGCGATATAATCGATGTCGAGGTTGATCGGCGGCAGGTCCTTGAGCTTCTCCCCCGCCATCACCCGCGCAGCGATCTTAGCGATGGGAGCGCCGATGGCCTTGGCGACAAAAGGCACGGTGCGCGAGGCACGTGGGTTGACCTCGATCAGATAGACTTCGCCGTCCTTGACTGCGAACTGCGCGTTCATCAGGCCTTTGACCTTCAATGCGCGCGCCAGCACCTCGGCCTGACGGCGGATTTCGGCAATCACGGCTTCGGGCAAGTTATAGGGCGGCAAGGTGCAAGCGGAATCGCCGCTGTGCACGCCTGCCTCCTCGATATGCTGCAATATGCCTGCGACCACAACGTCGTCGCCGTCGGCGACGCAATCGACATCGACCTCAATCGCATCGCGCAAATAGCGGTCGATCAGGACGGGGCTGTCGCCAGACACGCGGACGGCGGTCTCGATATAGTTTTCCAGCTGCGCCTGGGTGTCGACAATCTCCATTGCGCGGCCACCGAGGACGTAAGAAGGCCGCATCAGGACCGGATAACCAATGGTATCGGCGACCTTGATCGCTTCCTCACGACTGCGGGCAATGCCATTTTCGGGTTGTTTGAGTTTCAGCTTGTTGACCAGCGCCGCGAACCGCTCGCGGTCTTCGGCTAGGTCGATGGCGTCGGGCGAGGTGCCAAGAATGGGGATACCTGCCTCCTCCAGCGCTTTCGCCAGATTCAGCGGAGTTTGACCGCCAAACTGGACGATGACGCCCTTCAGCGTGCCTCGCGACTGCTCGACATGGAGGATTTCGAGCACATCTTCCGCTGTCAGCGGCTCGAAATAGAGCCGGTCGCTGGTGTCATAATCGGTCGAAACTGTTTCCGGGTTGCAATTGACCATAATCGTCTCATAGCCCGCATCCGCCAGCGCAAAGCAGGCATGGACGCAGCAATAGTCGAACTCGATCCCCTGCCCGATCCGGTTAGGCCCGCCGCCCAGGATGACGACTTTGTGGCGGTCGGTCGGCGCGCTTTCGCATTCGGGTTCGCCAAAGGTCGGGG
>CAZSJE010000049.1:0-13784 GCA_964606835.1 uncultured Sphingorhabdus sp. | reverse complement strand
GATGGCGCGGACAAATTTGCCTTGGTGGTGATAGCGGGGTGTCTGATGCAGACGCTTGGCATGCGGCTGGAGCTGTCTCTGCTGACTTTTGCCGGAACGCTTTGGATCGGTGGTCAATTGACGCTGGCATATGCCACTTCGGGCTTTGCCAAGTTGCGCCACGCGGTCTGGCGCAATGGAGAGGCGATCCAGGCAGCGCTCAGTTCGCATGCCAATGGCTCGGCCTGGACGGCGCGGCTGTTGACCGTGAAAGGCCGGGCGCGGCTGCTTGCATGGGCAGTGATCCTCCCGGAAGCTCTGTTTCCGCTCGCCCTTTTGCTGCCTGCAATCTGGCTGGCGGCAATATTGGCGCTGTTCCTGATCTTTCACCTGATGATCGCTGCGGCCATGGGGATCAACAGCTATCCGCTTGCCTTTGCAGCCGGCTATCCCGCAACGCTAATGCTTGGGCAATCGATCCGTATGCAACTCGGGATATCCTGATGGACAACTCCAGAGTTCGTCACCTATTCCCACGCGCGCTTGGCAAGCGACTCTCGATAGCGTTCGACTTGCGACTTTCATGATAGTCGATTCCTCACCATTCCAGATTGGACCGGGCGGCGCGGCCATTGCTGCGCCGCCAACGGCCTGGCGCGAGCGGTTTGATGCAGTGCCGGCGCTGGCATTTGACGGGCTGTTCGCGCCGGATTTTTGCACAGAGCTTGTAGCGCGCGCTGCAAAGGCAAATTTTGCCGAAGACCTGGTCGATGGAATCGGCAGCCGCATGGTAGAAACGCCGCAGAGGATCGGTGCTGCGATCTCGCTCATGCTGCATGACCGGAAACTGCTCGACTGGATCGAGCAGGCGACCGGCGCTGGGCCGCTTCGCGCTGTTGCCGGGCGGCTGGTGCAAACGCGTGCCAATCGAAGGGATGCGCTTGCATGGCACGACGATAGCGGCGATTCCACACGCCGTCTCGCAGTGGTGATCAATCTTTCCGATCGTCCGTTTACGGGCGGCCATTTTGAATTGCGTCGGAAGCAGGAGAAAAATCTGTTGCTAAGCTTTGATCATCAAATGGCCGGCTCAATGCTGATTTTTGCCGTGCATCCAGAGCTTGAACATCGGGTAACACAGTTAGGTCGGGGCGGACCACGGCGTGTCTATGCCGGCTGGTTTTTGAGCGAACCGGAGCACGATAAAGGCGCGCTTCGCAGCGAACCGCTCTTCGACCGATAGCCGCTATTTCTATATGCCTCTGCACTGAAGCCGATCAATCGCCGAAAGTGCGTCGGATAGCCGGCAGGCACGGTCTGCGGCGCCAAAACCCTGTACCGCTGGTAGCAACGCGACCGGTACATGCCGGGCAAGCTCCAGCAGCCCGGCACGCAATTGGGCCCGGCCCGGCAACGCCGACAGGATTTTGGGCCGAAATAGGATCGATCCATAGGCAGCGGCGGCTTCAGGTGCTGACAAAGCCTTGGCACCTTGACCACCCAGTAGCAGTAGCCCACCCACCGGCCAGCCGCGATCAGCCGCTCGCGCAGCGGGCCAGACCAGAAATTTGCCACGTGGATCACCCGGATCTTCGGGCGGACGGATCGCCGGGAGCTGCCTCGCGCTTTCGGGATGCAACCGCATCGCCGGACGTCCGCGCCATGCGGTCAGGTCTGGCGCAAGCGACAGGATCGTCAGATCGTCGCCAAGCAGGTCATTGCCTGCCGCGACAAGTTCGGCGGCAAGAGTGGACTTGCCAGCACCTGCCGACCCCGCAATCAGCCACGCCCGGTCGTTGCGGACCACAGCCGATGCATGCAGCGGCAACCGCCCTTGCCATGCCAGCGCGATCGCAGCCAGGCTGCTGAAAAAAGCGACTGGCAACTGGCCACGCCAACCCGGCTTCGCCATCCAACCGATCAAATCATCGCTGAGGTCGAACGACATTTCGTCCTCCCAGTCGAACCGCAGGCCATTTTGGGCAATGGCGGCGCGGCCGATCCGGCGCAAGACAGCGCGTTCAGGAAGCACTTGTTGACGTCGCACCATGATAGCCTCAACCGGCGGCGTCGGCGCGGAGTCGAAAAGGCTGAGCGGCAGGTCGGCGTTCCAGTCGCAGCCGCCGAACCGTCCGTAATAAGCGCGCTCTGCCGTCATCAATCGGGCATGACATCGAATGCGACGCAGATCCGCCTCCCTTGCACTCCGTGCGGATGGGTACGGTGATAGGCGTGCGACGGAAACAGGGTGAGCAATCCCGGTGAAGGGCGCAGCAAAGTGCCGCCATAGCTTTGAGCCGCTGCTTCGCCGATCCGGTGGCTGGGCAAGCCAAAGGCGAGGCAGCCTTCGGCTCCATGCCCGTTTTGCACTTCCTCCGGCACCGCGACATAATAGCCGCCCGTTGCCCAACCGAGCGGATGCATGTGCCAACGCTCCCACCCATCGGCATCGGTGATGACGCTCCACATCCGCAATTGCGCGCTTGCGGGACGCCGCGCCAGCCAGGGATGATCCCCACTCGGCATATCCTCAACAAACTGCATGATAGCATTGACGATGGCCTGCTGCAGCGCGCGCATCGCCGGCGTAGCGGCAGTGGCCGGCTCGTCCACCCTGAGGCTGCCGACCGAGGCCGTCCCATGACGCCCGTTGCGCAGCCCGGGACTTTCCAGTAGCTCCCTTGCAAGTGCTGCATTGAAATCGGCCAGATCGTTCCAGCCGGGCGGCGGATCAAGCGTCCGCTGGCGCAGAAATTGCGGCAGGCCGACCAGATTATAAGCTGCCGCAACATCGCCCGACTGAACCAGCGCTTGGCTCTGCGTGCCGATCAGTTGCGAATGGGTAACCCCGCCGGCCGCCAATTCGGCCACCAACGTCAACACCTGCGATGCTTTGCCCTGATCAAGCCACAAATTGGTCAGTTGGCGGAATACACCAGCATGGCCGGGGTCAAGCGCCATAGCGCGTAGCAATCGCTGTTCCAACCCACCAGACTCGCCCATCCACAGCATGGCCTTTACCTGGTCGCTCAGTGCCTGGGCACGGCGGCGGTCGCTGTCGGCCAAATGCTCGGATTGCTCGGCAAGTTGCAGCGCGCGTGCATCGTCACCGTCACTGCCTCGCCCGAACAAAGCAGTGATCCAGGCTTGCGCGGTTTCATAATCTGCCGCCGCTCCAGCCCCTTCAAGCAGGGCGATAGCCTCGTCAAATTCGTCAAGCCGGTTATGCAATTGCGCCAGTCTGAGCGTCAATGCCGGCGCCGCCCGCTCGTTACAGGCGCGCTTCAGCAAGTCGCATTCCTCGCGGCCCGTTAGCCGCTTGGCTGGCTCGGCGACCAGTGCAAAGGGAGATGTCATCCGCTGCGCCTGCGCATGCGCGCTCAGACAGGGCTTGCCAGTTGCAAGTCCCGCATTTGTCCGAGCAGCCTGGTCACGGCGTTGTGACAGTCGTCTGTCGACACATCAAATGCCGCACACATCGCCCGTTCGATCGTCGGCTGGCTGGTTGGTTCAGCCAGATTTTGCCATACGACATTCGCTGTACGATTAAGAGCTACATATTTGCCCGTGTCGATATTGACCATGACAAAGGCGTCGTCGATCTCCGAACCGATCCAGTCATCATTGCGATGCCATAGCTTTTCGTTCATTTTTCACCCCGTCGGCCAGGCATGTCTGCCTGAATTTACAATCTTGGCCCTATCATAAGGCACCCGCTATGCAAAGGCCTGCAACATTCGCGTCAGGCCGGTATCTCGCTATTCAGGCATCGCAGCAATTCATTAGCTTCGTCAGGCGCGGCCATATCGTCGACCGGCCGTCGCCACGATAACACAGGCAATGCGCGGGCGATATCCGCTGCCTGCGCCAGCACCGCCGCTTGCCGTCCGAGCAAAGCTGGTACTTGCGGGCGGTGGCGGTGAAGCAAAAGCTGTTCAACCGATTCAAGCAGCGGCAGTCGCGTCAAACCCGGCGGTCCGTTCTGTAAATCCTCCAAAATGACGATTGCCGCAAGCGTTGCAGAGCCGCGCGAAGGTGCGGGCGGAAGCGCATTGAACCGGCGATCCGGTGTGTCGGCCACGCCGCTGAACCATCCGCCCGACAACCCGACGGCACGCAAGATGCTGCCAATGCGCGTCAGCGCCAGACTGTCCTCGCCAACCAGCTCGGATCCGCCTTTAACGAAGTGAGCGGCCAATGTTGATTTGCCCCGTCCGCTGCGCCCGACGAGCGCAAATGCAAATCCTTCCAGCTGCTGCACCGCTGCCGCGTGCAGCATGAAGGCTCCGCGCTGCCACAGCAGCGCCGGCAATGCATTGGCAATCAGCAATGCGCCCAGGTCAGGCCATTCAGCCGTTTTGGCAGGCGCAACGCGGATGCAGTCCGCAGTACATTGGAAACGTCCCGCCGGGTGCATGTATACGATTGTTCCATTTTCGAACGCAAATCCGGTCGATGTGGATTCCGCAGGTTCACTCTCTACCATGATCGTGATCGCGTCCGCAGTGTCACTGTCGCAGACCGGCAAAGCGCCAGGAACGGGCAAGTCGCTTTCAAGGCGCAGCCCAAAGCCGAAAAGTTCTTTCATTTTGCGGCTACCACAGCACTGAAAATTGCAATGATCATCGAGCAAATCTGGCAATGTTCGCGACCCCGGGCAATGAATTTGCGCACATCTTCCTTATTTGGCATTCGACAGCAAACCTTCACCTTGTCAGACCGCCCCTTGTCTTCGAACATTGTTTCGCCCATCCTTGTCTCGTGCCAGTCGAAACCGCTCCGAAATCTGACGACCCGGTTTCACTGACCCTGCGCGCTTATCTGGCGTCATTGCTGGAACTGGGTCTGCCAAAGATAGTCGGTCTGCTGGCGCTGGTTTTTGCCGGCGCGATCGTTGAGGGTGTCGGAATATTGTTGCTTGTTCCGTTGACGGGGCTGGTCTTCGGCTGGGTCCAGCCCGACGGGCAGTTGGGGCAGATGTTGGCAGTGCTGGTTGCGCGCTTTGGATTTGGTGGTGGATTGGCGCTCCTGCTCGGCGGTTTTGCCCTGTTGATGCTGGTGCGTGCGGCAATATTGTGGCGGCGCGACGCGGGATTGATGACCCTTTCCTCTGAACTGGTCGACTGGTGGCGCGCACGGATGACGGGAGTGCTGGTGCGTGCCGATTGGTGGCAACTGCGCGCGCAAAACAGGGGGCAGATCGAGTTTGCCATCACAGGCGACGTAAGTCGGGTTGGCGTCGGCAGCGACCGGATTTTGCGCGGCTCGATTGCGCTGGTGCAATTGCTGGTGCTGGTGATCATTGCCATCCAGCTTTCGCCAATGCTGACGCTGGGTGCTGCGGCGTTGCTGATTCCGGCAGTGCCACTGGGCATACAGCTCGCGCGGTCGGCGCACGCAAATGGCCAGCAGATGACTCGGCAGGGCAGCAAGCGCCAATCGGTTTTTTCCGAATTCATCGCCGGAATGAAACTTGCCAAGGCGCATGGTGCCGAAAGCCGCTATGCAGACCAGTTTTTGGCGCTGAGCGATGAGCTGCGTACCCGCAACATCGCTTTTGCCGCGCATCAGCTGCGTGTCAGCTCGGCATATCAACTGCTGGCTGCCTTGCTCGCCGCGATTTTGCTGTGGACCGGTGTCGTGGTGCTGAAAGTCGCGCCGGAAGTCCTCAGCGCGCTTCTGGTGCTGTTTTCCCGCTTGCCCGGTCCGGCGCTGATGGTGGCGCAGGGTGCCATGTCGCTGGCGCAGCTGCTGCCGGCCGTCGCTAATTTATTGGCACTGGAACGCGATCTGATCACTACTTCCGCTCCGCCGACACCCGTGCAGCCTTTGGCGGTAAGCGCCATTTGCCGCATCGAACTGGCGGGCGTCACTCTGCAGCAACGGCCCGACCAACCCTTGATCCAGAGTCTTGATCTGACGCTGGTGCCGGGGCAACTGACCGTTCTGCTTGGCCCGTCAGGCAGTGGCAAGACAACGCTGGCGGACATGCTGACGGGGCTTATCACACCCGATAGCGGGGTATTGAAGGTCGATGACATTGCCATAGCGGACGATGGCATGCGCGCCGCGTGGCGGCAACGCATCGGCTATGTCCCGCAAGACCCCTTTCTTTTTGACAGCACCATCGCCGACAATCTACGCTGGGCAACGTCCGATGCCAGCGAGGAAGATTTATGGGCAGCGCTTGCAGCCGCAGACGCACTGCATTTTGTGCACGCGCTGCCAGACGGATTGCTCAGCAGAACTGGTGATCGCGGTGGGCATTTTTCAGGCGGTGAGCGGCAAAGACTTTGTCTGGCGCGCGCGCTTTTGCGCAAGCCCGCGCTGCTTGTGCTTGACGAAGCGTCGAGCGCGCTCGATCCCGCTTCCGAACTGCGGTTGCTGACAGCATTGCAGGCGTTGAAAGACAGCATGACGATCCTTCTGATCACCCACCGCCTGCCTGCGGATTTTGCGCCAGACCGGATCTTGCGAATGGAAAACGGACAGATAGCCGAATAATGTTGCCGACCCATAGGTGGCTGGATTCTGCAAACTGCCCATCGCGGCTGTGTTTTTTCGCGTATGATCACCGATTTACAGAATTTGGTAGCGGAGGAGGGACTTGAACCCCCGACCTACGGATTATGATTCCGCCGCTCTAACCAGCTGAGCTACTCCGCCATATTGTGTCGGCACGGCTTCGCAAGCGGCGCGACAGGAGGGCGCCTATAGGCAAGCGGGCAGGGGTGGTCAACCGGCGAAATCTGCGATAGCGCGACGACATTCAACGTGGGAGCATGACAGTTTATGGCTGGGGCAGGGGTGATCATTGTCGGGGCGGGGCATGGCGGCGCGCAGGCGGCGATTGCGCTGCGGCAAAATGGCTATGAGGGGCCGGTGACGGTAATCGGACGCGAACCCGAAATTCCCTATGAGCGACCGCCTTTGTCCAAGGAATATCTGGCACAGGAAAAGCCGTTCGAGCGCATCCTGATAAGACCCGAAGCGTTTTGGGTGGACAAGGGCGTGACGATAAAGCTTTCGGCTGAGGTCGTAACGGTCGAGCCGGAGGCGAAACTTGTTACGCTTGGGTCGGGCGAGCGGTTGCCCTACGACCAGCTGATCTGGGCGGCTGGCGGCGATCCGCGACGGCTCGATTGTCCGGGTGGCGATCTGGCGGGCGTGCATGTCGTACGTACCCGTGCCGATGTCGATGCGATCATGGCCGGGTTGCCCGAGGTCGCCTGCGTCGCGGTGATCGGCGGCGGCTATATCGGGTTGGAGGCAGCGGCAGTGCTGCGCAAGCTGGGCAAGGAAGTGGTGCTGCTCGAAGCCCTGCCGCGCGTGCTGGCGCGGGTGGCGGGTGAGGTGCTGTCTGAATTTTACGAGGCCGAGCATCGCGCGCATGGCGTCGATTTGCGGACAGGCGTCGCGGTGACTGCGCTCGTAGGTGACGGCGCGGTGTCGGGCGTGAGGCTTGCCGATGGTAGCTTGGTCGAGGCCGATATGGTGATCGTCGGGATCGGCATCATTCCGTCGATTGCCCCTTTGGCAGCAGCGGGCGCGGATACCGGCAACGGTGTAATCGTCGATGCGCATTGTCGTACCTCGCTGCCCGATGTTTATGCCATCGGCGATTGCGCTGCGCACACCAGTGGTTTTGCCGATGGCGCGACCATTCGGCTCGAATCGGTGCAGAATGCCAATGACCAGGCGACGATTGCTGCGAAGGCGATCTGCGGTGATTTGGTGGAATATGCCGCAACCCCCTGGTTCTGGTCAAACCAATATGACCTGAAATTGCAGACTGTCGGGCTTTCAATGGGCCATGATGCAACCGTGCTGCGTGGCGACCCGGCAACGCGAAGCTTTTCGGTGATTTACCTGAAAGACGGCGCCGTACGCGCGCTCGATTGCGTCAATATGGTGAAAGATTATGCGCAAGGCCGAAAGCTGGTGGAGGCGCGTGCAGTGATCGACCCCGCACTGCTTGCCGACACAAACGTGGCTCTGAAAGAAATGCTGCCGGTGTAAGGGGAGGTGGTGCCTCGGGGCGGATTCGAACCACCGACACGCGGATTTTCAATCCGCTGCTCTACCAACTGAGCTACCGAGGCCCTTTCGGGAGCGCCGCCTATAGGCAGGGGGGCGCCGACTTGTCCAGCCTAAAATCCGCCCTCTTCGGGCAAGTCGGGATCGGCGGGCGGGCCTTTCATGCGATAGCCTTCGCCCAGCCATTTGAGCAAGTCGCGGTCCTTGCAGCCCTTGCTGCAAAAGGGCTTGTGTTCGGGCGCTTCGGGTTTCTCGCAGAGCGGGCATTTATGGGCTGACATGTACATGGCCATAGCCGCTTGCGCTGGGATCGGGAACAAGTTCGATCTCGACGCCGAGGGATTTGCGCAGTGCTTCGATCTCTTCCGGCCATTGGTTGAGCAATCCTATGATTGCGGGCTGGGCCATGATCCTTCGAGGGCCATGGCCAACCGATTTTGCCGCTGACCGCAGCAGGGCAATCGCGCGGCTTTCGATGCTCAGGCGGCCTGGAGTGATGCCGCAGAGGATTTCCGGGATCGAAGGGCCGCTGCGTGAGCGGACGATCTGGGCAAAGCCGAAGCCGTTGATCGCGGTGCGCTCGTGTTGGCCGAGTTTCATACAGGCTTCGGCTAACGCGGCATCGATTTGCAGGCGGGCTTTGCGGTCGGGAAGGCTCAGGAAATCGATGCCGATTTGCCCGCCAATATCCAGCAGGCGAAGGAGGCGCGGGATTTCCGCAGCAGCGGCCAAGTTAAGTGCCAGCGGGTCGCTGCTGCCGTCGATGTCGACCATCGTCATGGCGCGGGTGCGCTCGACCGACACTATGCCACCGGGAATTGGAAACTCGCCCGTTATAGCCGCTTCAGTCAACTCGTCGAAACCGGCTGCTTCGATCCGGTCAGGGTCGGTGATGATGGTCATTGTTTCTATGTCTGGTACCGGAGGGACAATCTCGGAAGCAGGTCGCGCTATAGCCCGTTTCCACCGTCCCGGTTCGGGCAAGGGTGGGCGGGTGATCGCTACGGCCAGCCGCGCGCCTTCCTGGAGCTTTGGGGCATTTTCCAGCAGTGCCTCCGCGTCGCCGTCCAGTACGACCAGCGCCTTTCTGCCGGGCAAAAGCGAGAGGATACGCGCTTGCATAAGCGTTCCGGCAGGCAAAGACTGCCGCGAACGGATGATGCGAAATTCGACCAACTGGCCGTTTTCAAATAGCCCAGTGCGCACTTCGCCGGGGCCGGCATCGCGCACGATCTCACGCTTCATTCGACCGGATAGCCTGATGCGCGCAGCAGCGCGCGGGTTTCGTAAAGCGGCAGCCCGACGATGCCCGAATGGCTGCCTGCCATCCAGTCGACCAGTGCCTCGGCGCGGCCCTGGATGGCATAGCCTCCTGCCTTGCCAAGGCCTTCTCCGCTTTTGACATAGGCCTCTATCTCGCCCTCGCCCAGACGTTTGAAGCGGACGATGCTGTCGGAAATCCGAGTGCGAGCCCGGCCTTCAGCGTTGATTACGCAGACGGCGCTAAGCACATGGTGGCGTCGCCCGCTTAGCAGCTTGAGGAATTCCTGCTGCATCTCGGCGTCGGCAGCTTGCTGCAATATCCGCCGTCCCACTGCGACAGTCGTGTCGCCAGCCAGCACAATTTCGTCAGCTTCGCGCGCGATCGCGTTAGCCTTTTCGACCGCCATGCGCAGCGCGTAGACACGCGGCAGCTCACCCTTTTTCGGGCTTTCATCGATATCGGGTGAAGCGATACGATCAGGCGTGACCCCAATCCGCGCGAGCAGATCGCGACGGCGTGGGGACGAAGAGGCAAGGACAAGCCGCATCGGCGGCAAAGCCTATTTGAAGCGGTAGGTGATCCGGCCCTTGGTCAGATCATAAGGGGTCATTTCCGCCAGCACCTCGTCACCGACGAGCACGCGGATGCGGTTCTTGCGCATCTTTCCGGCGGTATGGCCGAGTATCTCATGCCCGTTTTCCAGTTCGACGCGGAACATCGCGTTGGGCAACAGCTCGCGTACGATGCCGCGCATTTCGATCAATTCTTCTTTTGCCATTCGGCCTCTTGGTGGTTCTTTGCCCGAATATGAGCGGAAAGTGCGCGGCCTTTAACGGCAAAGTGAAGAAAAGGGAAGTGCGACAAATTAAGACAAAAAACCGGGTGCCCCCTGGCGGCGCTGTTCCGGTAAGAGGCAGCGATAACAGGCAAAAACCGACGGAGCCCTCCCCCGATGAAATCCATCCGCCGAAGCCGCTGGCTGAATGCTACCGCGCTGCCGCTATGCCTTGCGCTGGCGAGCCCCGCTTTTGCCAATGACGAAGTCATAGGCGATGACGCGGCGGGTGCAGACGCCGATTCTCCTGCCAAAGAGGAAATCGTAGTCATCGGCACTCGGCTGGCAGGCGAGGTCGAAACCGACATCCCGCCGACGCAAACGCTCAACGAGGCCGATATTGCCGCCACCGGCGCAAGTTCGATTGCCGACGTGCTGACGGCATTGGCGCCGCAAACAGGTTCCGGTCGCGGTCGGGGCAGCGGCCCGCCGGTCATCCTGCTGAACGGCCAGCGCATCTCCAGCTTTCGCGACATCCGCGACTTGCCGCCCGAGGCGATCAAGCGCGTGCAGATTTTCCCCGAAGAACTGGCGCTGCAATATGGCTTTCGCCCTGACCAGCGCGTGGTGAACTTTATCCTTCAGGATAATTTTGCGAGCTTCAATGCCGAGGTCGAATATGCCGCGCCGGAGAAAGGTGGCTTTTCAACGAAGGAATTTGAAACCACCTTCACGCGCATCGGCAAGACGACCCGGCTGAATATCGATATCGAATATGAAAGCCGCAGCCGCCTGACCGAGAATGAGCGAGATGTCGTGAGCAGCACAGCCTCGTCACCCTATGCGCTGCAAGGTAGTGTCACAGGGCTGGGGGCGGGCGGACAGATCGATCCAGCGTTGAGTGCGCTTGCCGGTCGGGTGGTGACGGTTGCGGCGGTGCCGACCAACGCGACGCTGGCCGGCTTCGCCGCCAATGCCAACCAGGCGGCATCCGGCGATATCGGCGAATTTCGCACATTGCTTCCCTCGCAGCAGCGGTTTGAGGTCAACAGCAGCTGGAGCAAAAGCCTCGCCCCGCAGACCAATATTTCGCTGAACGCGGCCTTTGAGCAGCAGGACCAGCAAAGCCTGCTTGGGTTGCCTTTTGTCAGCCTCACGGTTCCGGGCGGCAGCGCGTTCAGTCCCTTTGCCAGCCCGGTCGTCCTCAACCGCTATTTCGAAAGCCCCCGCCCGCTAAACCGCAATAGCAAGACCCAGACTGCTTCGGTTTCGGCGGGTCTGAATACCATCGTGAAGGACTGGCGCTGGTCGGTGACGAGCGACTATGTGCTGGTCGACAGCGAAAGCCGGACCTTTACCAATGCCGATACAACGGCTTTGCAGGCAGCGATCAATGCGGGGGCAGTAAACCCGTTCAGCGCGACGCTGGGCAGCGACCTTCTATTTGCCGCGCCCGATACCAGCGACAGCACGGTCGGCACCTTGTCGCTGCGCAGCACGCTTTCGGGCAAACCCTTCACGCTGCCCGCTGGACCCGTGTTGCTGACCCTGCGCAATGGTTTCGACCGGCAGACTATCGACAGCACAGCGACCCGGCGCGGCGCGGCATCCAGCGCGTCGCTCAAACGCGATAATCTGAACGCCGCGATCAATGCCGAAATCCCGCTCGTCGAGCGCGACCTTGGGGCGCTGGGCGGGATCGGCAATCTGTCCGTGAACGGCAATTTCGGTTTCACCGACTTGTCGGATTTTGGCACGTTGATCGAATATGGCGCAGGGCTGCGCTGGTCGCCATTCGACGGGGTGTCGGTGTCCGCATCGATCATTGGCGATGAAAATGCGCCCGGACTAGGCCAGCTTGGCAATCCGTTGGTTGTGACGCCCAATGTTTCCGTGTTCGATTTCACTCGCAGCGAGAGCCGCTTCGTCGAGGTGGTAACTGGCGGCAACCCGGCACTGGTGGCAGAGGACCGCCGCGACCTCAAACTGGGCGTCGATTGGCAACCCAAATTCATCAAGGACATGGGCATCCAGCTGGAATATTTCCGCAACCGCAGCAGCAACACCACCGCGTCTTTCCCGCTGCTGACCCCTGAAATCGAAGCCGCCTTTCCCGGACGGGTTACGCGCAATGCGGCCGGTCAGTTGGTGCGGATCGACCAGCGCCCGGTAAATTATGCCGAAGAGCGGTCGGAGCGGATACGCTGGGGCTTCAACATTTCCGGCCCGATTGGGCCGCAGCCCCAGGGTGGTCCTCCGGGCATGGGAGGCGGTCGTCCGCCGGGTGCGGGTGGACCTCCCGGTGCTGGTGGACCTCCGGGCGGCAGACCTCCCGGCATGGGCGGTGGAGGCGGCCGCGGGCCAATGGGGATGATGCCCGGTGGCGGTCCGCCCAGCCGCTGGAGCCTTGCGCTCTATCATACGGTCCGTTTGCAGGACGAAATCCTGATTGCCCCCGGAGTGCCGAAGCTGGACCTGCTGAACGGCTCGGCGACGAGCAGCCTTGGTGGCTCGCCCCGGCATGAGGTGGTGCTGAACGGCGGCGTCTTCTTCAAGGGCATGGGTTTCCGACTCGAAGGCAATTACCGCAACGCAACGCGCGTCGACGGGAACAGCCTGACCGGCACGGGCGATTTGCGCTTTGGCGATCTCGCGACGCTCAATGCCTTCATCTTTATCAATCTCGACCAGCGCGGCGATCTGACGAAGAAGATCAAATGGCTGAAAGGCAGCCGTATTGCGATCCGTGTCGACAACGTGTTGGGCGATGTGATCGATGTCCGCGACGCGACCGGTGCAGTCCCGTTGAGCTATCAGGCGGGGCTGCTCGACCCGCAGGGCCGGGTTTTTGAGATCAGTTTCCGCAAACGTTTCTGAACCGTTGCGGGTCTCAAGAAAAGGCTTGGAATCGTGCGGACAGGGCATATAGACCCTGCCCATGACCGACATTCCGAACATCCAGCCCGACGCCCGCGGCACAACCATACTCGACGCGCCCGATACCAAGGTTTCGGTGCGCGAGATGTTTGGCATCAATGTCGATATGGACTGCCCCGCCTTTAGCGAAGCCGACGAGCGGGTACCCGATTTCGATGACGCCTATGTCTTCGATCCTGACACCACATTGGCGATCCTTGCGGGATTTGCGCACAACCGCCGGGTCATGGTGCAGGGCTATCATGGCACCGGCAAATCGACGCATATCGAACAGGTGGCGGCGCGTCTCAAATGGCCGTGTATCCGCATCAACCTGGACGCGCATATCAGCCGCATCGATTTGATCGGCCGCGATGCGATCGTGTTGCGCGACGGCGTGCAGGTCACCGAATTCCGCGAAGGGCTGCTGCCATGGGCGCTGCAGACGCCGACGGCTTTGGTCTTCGACGAATATGATGCGGGCCGCCCGGACGTGATGTTCGTAATTCAGCGCGTGCTGGAGACCGAGGGAAAGCTCACCTTGCTTGATCAGAACCGCGTGATCCGGCCCAATCCCTGGTTCCGCCTGTTCGCGACCGCCAATACGGTCGGTCTTGGCGATACCAGCGGGCTGTATCATGGCACGCAGCAGATCAACCAGGGCCAGATGGATCGCTGGAACATCGTCGTCGGGCTGAACTATTTGCCTGCACAAGTCGAAAGCGAGATCGTGTTGGCCAAGGCTAGCGGTTCTGCCGAAGCCGACGTCGCCAACATGGTCAAGGTCGCCGAGATGACCCGCCAAGGCTTCAT
>CAZSJE010000048.1:0-14045 GCA_964606835.1 uncultured Sphingorhabdus sp. | reverse complement strand
CATTGCTATCTTCTACCTCGGCACTCAACCCGCCGACCAGTTCTTCGGCGGTTTCGACATGGACGGTCTTTTGCACGGCGCGAGCCGTCTCGGCTGGTGCCGACGGGCGCAATTGCAACTCCTTGACCGTGGCAGCTGGAATAGGCGCAACCTGTGCGTCGGATATTGGAGATGGGAGATCGGTCTCCCGCTGAGGCAAGCGAGCTGTTTGAGGCTGCTCCACTTTCAACGCAATATTGGGCTGCTGTTTTGGCAGAGACGCGGTCTCATCGGCTCCAATAGGCGTTGGAACAACTGCATTGGACGCTGGCGGAAGCGGTGTTTCGATCTGGATCGGAACAGGCGGTTGCACTTGCGTGCCGGGAGCAGGGTTCGACGTTGCCCTGACCACCGTTGGAATCTCGACAGGCTGAGTCAAACCGGCAAATACCGCCTCAAAGCCGCCTGCATGCAAGGGCGACGGCCCAATCGGCGCTTCAGGCGGCAGCATTGGCAGCGGTCGCCACGGCATCGTCGGCAGGGGGGTTGCTGGAGCAGGGGTCATTTGTTTTTCCGTGGATGTTTGCCCGGCCGGTTTGCGTCGGCGCGGCGTTCGGCATAGGCGGCTTCGGCTTCGCTGCTGCGGGCGAAAAGGCGCGAAGCCCCTTCTTCGCGGCCCCAGGCGGCGCGGCGACGGAGCGCCATTTCGTCGCGGTGCGCATCAGCGGCAGCGACTGGCACGGTCATATCCGCGCGCGCGGCATCAAGGCGGAGCGCCATTTCGCCCAGCGATTTGAGTGTCAGGCCATCGGTCGGGCCTGCACTCACAAAAACCTCGGCGCGCAGATCGTCGATCCGCTGCGTAACCTGCTTCAGAGCGCCGAGCCGTCCATCGGCCTCGGCCAGCCGAAGCTGCGCCGCACGATGTTCGACCGCGCGGATGCGCATGATGCGCTGCCAGCGGGCCGCAGAACTGGTCCCGGCGCCGTTCATGGCCCGAACCCTTCGATCAGCGCGGCGCGCGACTCAGCGAGATCGACCAGCGTGACAGCAGGCTGGGCGACAAAACCAAGCACCTCGTCGCGGCGGGCAATTGCCTGATCGAGCACGGGATCGTTCCCCGCCGCATAGGCACCCATCAACACCAGGTCGCGATTTTCCTCATAAGCCGACCAGAGCTGGCGGAAGGCAGCGGCCGCCGCCATATGTTCAGGACCGACCACATCGACCATCGTCCGCGACAGCGAGCGCGCGACGTCTATCGCTGGATAAACGCCCTTTTCAGCGAGCGAACGCGACAGGATGATATGTCCATCGACGATTGCGCGCGCTGCATCGACGATCGGATCGTCGACATCGCCGCCATCAGCAAGCACGGTGTAAAGCGCGGTGATCGAACCACCAGTCAACCGGTCCACGCCTGCACGTTCGACAAGGCGCGGGATCAGGCCGAGAGCAGAGGGCGGATAGCCCTTCATCGTCGGCGGTTCGCCGAGCGACAGGCCGATCTCGCGCTGTGCGTGTGCGACGCGGGTCAGGCTATCGACCAGCAGCAGCACGCGCTTGCCTTCGCTGCGGAAATATTCGGCAATCGCGGTCGCGCGCATCGCGGCGCGCAGGCGGAGAAGCGGAGGATGATCCGCTGGAACCGCGACAACCACCGTTTTCGCGCGCACGGTAGGCGGCAGCTTGGTTTCGATGAAATCGCTGACTTCGCGGCTGCGCTCACCGACCAACCCGGCAACGATGACATCGCAATCGGAACCGGCGAGCATTTGTCCCATCAGCACCGATTTGCCGACGCCAGAGCCCGCGATGATAGCAACGCGCTGCCCCTCACCCACGGTCAACAGCCCGTTGATCGCGCGCACGCCGATGTCCATTGCGCGGGTGACGCGGCCGCGCGCGAGCGGGTTTCCTTGTCGGCCGGCAAGCGGCCAGTGGAAGCGGCTGGCGATGGGCGGCCTGCCGTCGAGCGGCGCACCGAGCGCGTCGATGACGCGGCCCAACAGCGCCTTGCCGCACGCAACCTGCCCGCCGCTGCGATAGGGCTCCACGCGCGCGCCGGTCATCAGCGCAGCATTGGCTTCAAAGGGCAGGATCAGGCTGCGGCTGCCGTGAAAGCCGACGATTTCACCTTGGATAAAGCCATGGTCGCTGGTCTCGACACGGACATTGCTGCCCAGCGGGTGGGGGAACCCTTCAACCTCCAGCATCAGCCCCTCATGCGCGGCGAGTGCGCCGATGCGGCGCGGCGATGCGTTCGACAGATCGATGCCGTCCAGCAATTGCTGCGCCGATTGGACAAGTCGCCCGCTCATACCGTATCCTCCAGCGCCAGTGCCGAACGCAGCGCATCGAGATAGATGCTGCGGCCATGCTCGATCCAGCCGGCGCTGCATTCGATGCGGATCGAGCCGCGCGCTGCCGTCTGGTCGGCTTGCACCGGCAGCGGCATTTGGGTGCCGCCCAGCAGCGCGATGTCATCGGGGTGGAGCCACAATGTGCGCGCGGCGTCGCAATCGGCGACGACCTCGGCAGCACGTGCCGCCTGTGCCTTAAGCCAAGCTGCGTCGATCGGCGCGTCGGCAACGATCTGCGTGACCAGCCGCACGACTGCTTCGGCGATCAGTTGCGCCAGCTCTTCGCTCGGCTCGGGCTGAAGCGCCTGCGCGGCGGTTACCAGCGCGGCGAGTTGCTGCCGTTCGACCGCAAAGGCTGTGGCAGCCAGATCCTGCCCGTCGGCAACGCCGCGCGCATAATCGTCGCCTGGCGGGACGATGGGAGCAGGCGGTGCGCTGGTCCCCACCAGCATAGACCGGAAGGCCGACGCGCCGCGACAGGCTTCGCTCAGCGCCACGATCTGGACCGCGCCCTCAGACATAATCGTCGCCCTTGCCGCTCAGCATAATCGTTCCTTCGGCGGCGAGCGCCCTTGCGACGGCGATGATCGAGCGTTGCGCCTCCTCGACATCGGCACGCTTGACCGGCGGCATTTCGGCCATTTCGTCGCGGATCGTTTCCGCAGCGCGCGCAGACATGGTGGCAAGGAAGCGGTCGACCATTGCCGATTCCGCGCCCTTCAATGCCAGCGACAGCGCCGCCGCATCAACCGCGCGCAGCACCGTTCCAAGGCTCTTTGCGTCGAGCTCGTTTAGATTTTCAAAGACGAACATTTCTTCCTCGATCGCCTCGGCGAGGAAACGGTCCTTTTTCTTGACCAAGCGCAGCACGCGTTCGCCCAGCGATTTGGGTAGGTTGTTGACGATCTTCGCCACATCGCTGCTGCCGCCCAGCTTCATCGCACCCTGCGCGGCGCCGGCGCCGGTTGCCTCTGCAAGGAGATGTTCCAGATCCTCGATCGCTGCGGTCGGGACCGAGGTCAGCCGCGCGGCGCGGTAGACAAGGTCGGTTTGTAGCGCCTCGTCGAGCCCTTCCAGCACCGCCGCCGCCGCGTCGGGGGTGAGCACCGAAAGAATGATTGCGCCGACCTGCGCATTTTCCCGCGCCAGCAATTGCCGCAGCGAGGCAGTGTCCATCCAGCGCAGCGTTTCGAGGGCAGCCGCGCTCGACTGCGGAGCGATTTCGGAAAGCAGGTTGTCGGCGCGCACATTGCCCAGCGCGCCCTCCATGACAGTGCGGATGCGCGTTTCGGTGCCCACGGCGAAGGTCGAGACCGAGCGGCTGCCAAGCACGAACCGGTCGAGCGCGAGCTCAACATCGGCCTCGCTGGCGCTGGCGACATTGAACATCGCGGTGCCGAGCGCGCGGACTTCGTCGGGCTCGAAATGCTTGAGCACGGACGCCGCCTCGCCTTCTTCGAGCAGCATCAGCAGGATAGCCGCAGCCATATCGCCGGATATGGCGGGAGCGGTCTGCACATCGGCTTCGAGTTCATCTTCCACCGGCACCCTCCTGCATCAACTGACGCACGACCTGCGCAGCCCGCGCCGAATCCTGCCGGACAAAGGCACGGACCAGGCTGGCGCGCGCTTCATAGCTTGGCGCTGCCTCGATCATTTCGAGGGTGACGGTGCGGGCAGCCGCGGTCTGCTCGCGCGCCTCGCCCTCAGGACCGGCAATCGAAAGCAATTGCGCTTCCAGTTCCTGCTCGGCGACTTCGCGCGCCTTTGCCCGCGCCTTCATGGCCTTGATCAGGGGCCTACCGATCAGCAGAAAGGCAAGCAGCGCACCCAGCAGGGCCCCGCCCTGCCGGACCAGCGGCCAAAACCAGGGCTGGTTCCAGAGCTCAACCTCTGCCTCTTTCGCGTCGACAAAGGGCCGCTGGCTGATGGCAACCAGATCGCCGCGTTCAGCGCTGAAGCCGACCGCGCCCTTCACCAGATTGTCAATCTTTGCGAGTTCGGCTTCGCTCAGCGGCTTCGCGCCCTTCGCCTGCCGCAGCGCGACTGCGACCGAGACACGGCGCAACCGGCCCTGCGGCTGGTGCGTCACAGAAATTTCGCGGCCATTATCAAAAGTGCGCGAAAAGGTCTCGGCGGCCTCACCTGCCCCAGTCGGCTGCGGCACAGGCTGCGCGCCGCCGGGGGTGTTGGCAAGTTCGGCTGCTGGCGGCGGCTGGTTCGACAGCGCGCCGGGAATGCCTACTGCCGCTGGCTGGGCTTGCGTGCTGCTGGTCTTGTTGCCCTCTTCGCTGCGGATCGCGCGATCATTTTCGGGATAGGTTTCGCGCGTCGCCTGGCTTTCGGACATGTCAACATCGGCATTGACCTCGACCGAGAAATTGCCCTGCCCCAGCATCGGCGCTAGCAATGCTGTCAGCGCCTGGCGGTAGCGTTCCTCCATCTGCATCTGCAGCTGGAAGGCGCGGCTGTCGGTGTTCCCGCCATTTTGCGCGGACAAAAGCCCGCCATTCTGGTCGATCACCGAAACATCGCCAGCCGCCAGCCCCGGTACCGACGATGCAACCAAATGGCGGATCGCCTGCACCTGCGCGTCGGCAAGCGAACGGCCATCCTGCAGCGTCAGCATTACCGATGCCGCCGCTGGCTTGTTATCGCGCACAAACACGCTGGGTTCGGCGGTGGCCAAATGTACCCGGGCGGACTTAACCGAGTTGATCGCTTCGATCGTCCGGGCCAGATCGGCCTCACGCGCGGCGCGGAGCGTCTCGCCCTCGACGGCACGGCTCGATCCCATGGGGAGCGAGGCAATGAGGCTGTCGCCCGACGGCAACGCCTTGGGCAGGCCCTGCCCGGCAAGCAGCATCCGCGCTTCGTGCACGCGGTCGGCATCGACCGATAGCACACCACTGCCCTGATCGAGCGTGAAGCCGATCCCCGACGCCTGCAGCGCCTCGGCCACGGCCGCCTTGTCAGCATCGGCGAGGCCCGAATAGAGCGGAGATTGCGGCGGTGTCTGAAAGGCGAACCAGGCAAGCGCGGCGATGCCAATCGCACCGCCCATCGCCAGCGCAGGTAGCGCGCGGACAAAGGCTGGCTGACGCACAAAAGCCTGGACCGCGCCGAAGCCCGCGGGTGCAGTCGCCGGGGCCAATCGCGCCGCCATCGTCGCATCGGGGGCAAGGATTTGCTGCTCGGCCATTTATCAGACCGGCATGTTCATGATGTCGCGATAGGCGGAGAGCAGCTTGTTCCTCACCTGCACCGTCGCTTCAAAGCCGAGCGAAGCCTTTTGCCGTTCGACCATGACGCCGACAATGTCGTGCGTGTCGCCGCGCTCATAAGAGGCCGACAGGTCTGCCGCCTTTGCCTGCTGCGCGTTCACTGCCTGCAATGCGTCCTGCATGGTCTTACCAAAGGAGGCAGGAGCATCGGCTGCCGCGGGTCCAGCAACATCCTTTCCCGCCGCGCGTTGCAATGCGGCGTTCTGGCTCAATATGGTCGAGCGCATCTGCAACAGGCGGCTCTGGTCGATCCCGGTCATCGGTCTTTGCTCGCTTCATGGGGGCAAAATCGCCCGCACGGACTATTAAGCAATGCCTGTGCCAAAACCGGATTAGCCCCAGTTTTCTGCATATTCCGATGCGCCACGCGCATGAAGCGCCGGGATTTTGACGCACCCTGCTAAAGGCAAAACACCGACCGCCGTTACTGCATTCGTGGCCGCTCCGTTCAGCGAGGCAGCCAACAGGCCAATCGCCGGAAAGGAAATATGATGACTGTAATCAACACCAATGTGAGCGCACTTCGCGCCCAGAACAGCTCGCGGATTGCCAACAATATGCTTGGCACCGCCATGGAGCGCCTGTCGAGCGGCAAGCGCATCAACAGCGCGAAGGACGACGCTGCGGGCCTCGCCATCGCCACCCGCATGGACGCCAAAGTCCGCGGTCTCAACCAGGCCGTTCGCAACGCCAATGACGGCATCTCGCTTGCGCAAACCGCAGAAGGTGCGCTGGGCGAGGTTTCGAACATCCTGGTCCGCATGCGTGAATTGTCGGTCCAGGCCGCAAACGGCACCACCGCCACATCGGACCGCGCCGCGATCCAGACCGAAGTGACCGCTTTGCTTGGCCAGATCAATGATATTGCCGGTCGCACCGACTTCAACGGCACCAACCTGTTCAATGCCGCCGGTACCTTCAACATCCAGACGGGCGTCGACACCGGCCAGACCGTAGCCATTGCATTCACCAGCATGAATGCAACCGGCCTGGCGGTGAATACCGTCGATATGTCGACGACCGCCGGTGCCTCAACCGCGATGGCGGCGATCAGCACGGCAATCGACACAGTGGCGACGCAGCGCGCCAGCCTGGGTGCTGCACAAAACCGCCTCGATGCGACCGTCAATAATCTGACGTCGACCGCCACCAACCTGTCGGATGCGCGTTCGCGGATCGAGGATGCCGACTTCTCGGCGGAATCGACCAAGCTGGCCGCAGCACAAATCCTGTCGCAGGCATCGACGGCGATGCTCGCACAGGCGAACCAGAGCCAGCAGGGGGTGATGAACCTGCTCCGCTAAGCCTCCCCACCCATGGCCTTAACTTCCTGGTCGTTCTAAGGCCTTGCGAAAATGCCCCGGTCCACACCGGGGCATTTTTGCATTTAGTAGGTCACGATCTTCACTTTCTGGCCGACCTTAAGCGTCGCGTTGCTCGTCAGGCCATTCAGCGCAAGGAATCGGTCGGTCTGATAATTTTTATAGTCCATCCGTCCCGCCAGCGAAGCGACGCTATCCGCCTTGCCAATAGTCACCACCCGGAGCCTGCGCGGCTTGATTGCATCGGCCTCTTTCTGGCTGATCCGCGCCACGCTTTGAAACATGCCATCGAACGGCGCGCTGGTCGTGGGTGTTACGGTGACAAAATGAAAGGCCTGGTTGGCCGAGAACTCATAGGCAAACACCGTCAGCCGAACCATGCCGTTCTGCGTCTGCACATCGGCGGATGAGCTGAAGGTCGGGATGCCGTTGACCGTGCCTGTGCTCATGGCGCTGGTGCTGACCTGCTGCTGCTCGCCGACGACGGCCTTAAACGCGGCATCGAGATAGGCCTGCTTGTTGCCGCTATAGGCTCCGGTGCGAAACTGCGCCTGACCCCCGCTGCCGTTGACCGCAACGGCGCTTGAGCTGTTGGCAATTCCATAGCCTGTCGGTGCCGAAAATTTCAGGCGGAAGGCGGGATGCATGAATTCCTGCCCGTCGATCACGCCTTCCCTCGGATCGTCATCATAGAGCATACCGTTGATAGCGGTGAGGTGTGCGTCGGCATTGCGGAAGGTCGCTGCCGGATATTTCTTCGCATTGGTCGCGGCCCGAACCACCCGTTTGGCAGGATCGGGGTGGGTGCTGGCCCATTCCGGGATAGAGCCGCCCATATGTCCCGCTGCCTTGGCATCGACCGAAGTTTGCAGCGCCAGCGAACGGAGCATGTCGGACAGTGCAGAGGGATCATAACCGGCTTTGCTGAGATACTGGATGCCCAGATCGTCGGCTTCCTCCTCTTGTCCACGCGAATAGGATAGGGAGAAAAGCTGCGCCAGCGTGCCCGAATATTCCTTGGCAAACCCGCCCAGTGCACCTGCCAGCCCACCATTGTCGCCGAGCACGGCACCACCAATGGTGCCCAGCACGCCCAATATGCCGACCAGTGTCTGGTTCTGCTGCCGTTTCTTGCTGTGCCGCGCGGCGGTGTGGCCAACCTCATGCCCCAGAACGCCCGCCATTTCCGCCTCGCTGTTGCACAACGCCGCGAGCTGCCGGGTGATGTAAACATAGCCTCCTTCAATCGCGAAGGCATTGTTCACCGGCGAATTGAGGAAGGTGACTGTGAAGTCGTTCTCCGCCGTTGCCAGCCCGGATTGCAGGGCGATTTTCTTGCCTACCCGAACGACATAAGCAGTTTGCGGCGACTGATAGGCTTCGCCGCCAAATTCTTTCAGGATTTCGGGGTGATATTTCGCACCGGTATCCTTTTCCTTCTGCGTGAAGGGTTTGGGAACTTTGGGCGCCTTCGTCTTTTGTGCGGCAACGACTGGCGTTGCGACATAGCCCGATACGATCAGCAAGGACACGCCCAGCGCCAATAAGCCCTTGTTCGGCATGATGATATCTCCTCCGATTCCCTCTTTAGGGTATCACAGTTGAACGGCGATGCGCGTAAAATGTTTCAATGCAGCTTAATCAGAACTGACCCATTTTCAGGAACTTTGCATGGCGCTGCCGTTTGAGGTCGCCGCGGCTAAGCTTTGCAAGGCCCCCCAGCGCGTCGCTGATCGACTTGCCCAGATTGGCGATTGCCAGCGTGGGGTCGCGGTGCGCGCCGCCGACCGGTTCGGAAACGATCGCATCGATCACGCCCAGCGATTTCAGGTCCCCTGCGGTCATCTTCATCGCCTGCGCCGCCTCAGCCGCCTTGTCATTGGTGCGCCACAGGATCGAGGCGCAGCCCTCTGGCGAGATCACTGAATAGACGGCATGTTCGAACATCAATATGCGGTCCGCAGAGGCAAGCGCAACAGCGCCGCCCGACCCGCCTTCGCCAACGATGCACGCGACCATCGGCACGCCAAGCGACAGGCATTTTTCGGTTGAGCGGGCAATCGCTTCCGCTTGACCGCGTTCCTCGGCCTGCACGCCGGGAAACGCGCCCGAAGTATCAACCAGAGTCACCACGGGCAACCCGAAACGGTCGGCCAAGTCCATCAGACGGATGGCCTTGCGATAGCCCTCCGGCTTACCCATGCCGAAATTGTGGCGCAGGCGGCTTTCAGTGTCGTCGCCTTTTTCATGCCCGATCACCACAATGCGGCGGTCTCCCATCCGGGCAAGACCACCCAATATCGCCTGATCGTCGGCAAAGCCACGATCACCCGCCAGCGGCAGGAAATCATCGAACAGTCCGGCGACGAAATGCTTGAAATGCGGTCGTTCCGGATGGCGCGCGACCTGCGTCTTTTGCCACGGGGTCAACTTGGCATAGGTGTCGGCGAGCAGCTTGTCCGCCTTGGCGCGCAGCTTTGCGACCTCGGCATCGACATTGACCTCGCTTTCGCCAGCCGCCTCTTCCAGCTCGACTATGCGGGCCTCAAGCGCCGAAATCGGCTTTTCAAAATCCAGGTAAACAGTCATCGCGCGGCGATAGAGCGACCGGGCGGTGCGGTCAACGCGCCATCACTCAACGAGAGAGGGTCCGTTTGGCGAGGGGGTGGCGCTGATTGACCAGCTCGACCAGACGGCTGCTGTCGACATGGGTATAGATTTGTGTCGTCGCGATATCGGCATGACCGAGCATCGCCTGCAACGCGCGCAAATTGGCACCGCCTGCCAGCAAATGCGTGGCAAAGGCGTGGCGCAGCACATGCGGGCTGACCTTTGCCGGATCAATACCCGATTCCGCCGCCAGTTCGCGGATGATCTGGAACAGCCGGATGCGGCTGATATGCACGTCGCCGCGCCCTGCCGCCCGCGCCGCACGCGAGGGAAACAGGTAACGCGATTCCTTGGGTACGAAAGCATGCCAGGTACCGACCGCCGCCCGCGCCCGGTCGGAGATCGGCACCAGCCTCTCCTTGTCGCCCTTTCCGGTCAGGATGATGAAGGGCCGGTCGCGCATGATCGATCCGCGCGGCAATGCGACCAGTTCGGACGCGCGCAGCCCCGATCCGTAGAGCAGCTCGACCAGCGCGGCGAGCCGGTAGTCGAGCGGCGATGGTTTGGGCTTGGCCAGCCTTGCCTCGATCGATTTGAACAGCGCCTCGACCTCTGCCTGATCGAGTATCTTTGGCAGCCCACGCATCTGCACCGGGCGCGGCAGCGCTGCAGAAGGATTGTCACCGCGAAACCCCTCCTGCTCCAAAAAGCCGAAAAAGCCACGCAGCGCTGCTGCTTTGCGCGCAACCGAACTGTTGGCGAGCGACGTCCAACCTGCGGCCAGCGTCGTTAGCGATTCCTTTGTGGCGGCGACCAGCGCTCCGGCCAGCGCGTCCGAGGCCTGCGCCAAATCGCTGCGATAGGCGAGTGCTGTATTGCGGGCGACACCGCGTTCGGCGACCATCATCTCCATATAGCGCTCGATCAGCGCGCCATCGGCTTGCAGATCGCCCGATGGGGCTGCGGGGTCAACCAAAGCTGACCGCTTCGGCAGCAATCATTCGTGCTTCCGCCTCAAGCCCCACTGTGCGCAACGCCGCGACCATATGAAATAGATGGTGCGCGGGAATTTTGGTCCAGTCTGAGCCTTGCAAACCGGCGGCCGCCAGCAAAGCCACGGTCCCGCTCTCGCCACGTTCGGCGGCAGCCCGGATCGCGCGGCTCCAAGGAGTGGCCTTGACGATATTTACCTTATAGTCCGAACCGACTTCGGTCAGCGTCTCTGTCGAGGCACGGCCAAGTCCGCCAAGCCCGGCAGCGAGCAACGCCGTCTTGTGATAATTCTCGCTATTGTCGTTGCCCGAAAAATCATCGATTGCGCCAGCGTCGACCATATTGGCCCATTCAGGCGAACCCGCCGCGAGCAACGCCCAACCGAGCGATCCGGTGTCGACCACGTTCAGCCAGCGCGCCGCCTGGGTATCGAATCCGCCGGTCAACATCGATGCGATCAGCCGGTCGGCATCACCTGCATTGTCGTTGTTGGGGGCAATCAACGCTGCCGCGCGCGCGGTCAGCACCAGCATGCCATGCCGGTCGCGCTCATTAGCTGCACCGTCCCAAAGGCTTTGCATCGCCGATATCTTGGCAGCATCGCCGCTGCCGACAAAGGCCGTACGGACATAGCCCGCCCTCGTCGCGATATCGTCGGCTATGTCCGGGTCTTCGGCAGCAACGCCATAGGCATCGACCATCGCCCGGTTAGAAAGCACACCCAGCGCCGCCGCACCGGTTGCCGTCGTTACCCGCGTCTTGGCCGATACCATCGGCAGTTGCGTGCGCCAACCATCGGCTTGCCGTCCAAAATTCGCATAAAGCGTTTCTGGTGGCTCCAGTCCCGTCGCCTGCGCCATGCCGTGGCGCCAGTTGGTCATCGAGCTGACCTTGTCCCACTCGATCTTCACCGTGCGCCGACCGTTGGTTCCGGCGCCGACCGCTTTTTCGGTAAGCAGGTAATCAATCCCCTTCACCCAGCCGCGATTGCGCACCTGGCCCAGCAGCGAAGTCGCCCGACCCTGCTCGCCTGCGAGCGAGGCGCAGATCGACTGCGCGGCTTTCCATTCAGGGCTGTCGGTGCGCTGTGCTCCTGCATCGACCACCGGGCACATTCCAGAGAGGTCGGCATTGGCAAGGAAGATCGGCATCGATACTTCCAAAAGGCGTTTTGAGTAGGCCCCCGAGTCGACCTGTTGCACCAGCTGCCGCGCGACCACGGAATCGCCCATCCGGAGGATCAGGGCGGCGCGTTCGGCAACCCAGTCGGCCCCGTCGATACCGGTCGGCGTGTTGGTCCGGCTGGCGAGCGCGCGCCGCGCCATGATCGTGCCCCATCGCGAAGCGATCGGGCCTTTGATGTTGCGCGCGGCGTTGACCAGGAATTCGCCCCTGATATTGCCGAATGCGGTCGCAGGCAGGCCACCGGCCGCCTCCGACATAATGCCGACCTGTCTCAGCGAACGGCGCGCGGTGGGCGGGACATCATAGCGAATTTCGGTGGCTTCTTCTTCACCCTCTTCGTCATCCTCCGCCTTGGTGTTGGCAGATTGCGCACCGGGCGTCGCGGCCGAAGATGATGTCGAGGGAGCTGACGGCGTCTGTCCGCTCACCGGTGGCCGCACGGTCGGCGGAGGAGGGGGAGGCGGCGGATCACCGAAGCCGGGCGGTAGCAACGATTCGGGTCCCTGCTGGCCAAGCGCCGCGCCGCCCGCGACAATGGCTGCGCTTATGAAAACCAGCGATGACAATGTCCGAAGACGCATATTCGATCCTAATTGGCTTTACCGCCCGGTTCCGACGGCACGGCTATTGGCGTTTCAACCCATTTTTGCGGTTGCTCGCTTCCAAGCCATTCGAAGAAAAATAGCAGCGCCACCATGGTGAAGGCAAGCGCAAGCAATATCAGGCCGCGCCGTCCCCTTTTCTGCACATTCCCTCCCCGAATCCGCAATACCGCAAACCGCTTTCCGGCACGGCCTAGCCGATATATAGGCCGCATCGCAATGACTTCGGCGGGGCATCATCATCAGGGCCAACCGGCCCGACATATCCGGCTGGACCGGCCCGTTGTGCTGATCGGCATGATGGGGGTGGGAAAATCCACCGTCGGGCGGATGCTGGCGGCGCAGCTGGGGCTTGGCTTTGTCGATACCGATGAAGAGATTGAGAAGGCCGCCGACCTGAGAATTGCAGAGATATTCGAACGTTTTGGCGAAGAATATTTCCGCGATGGCGAGCGGCGGGTGATTGCGCGGCTGATCGGCGAAGGGCCGGGGGTGATCGCAACAGGCGGCGGGGCGTTTATCAACGACCAGACCCGGGCGCTCATCAAAGAGAAATGCCATTCGGTTTGGATTGATGCCGATCTCGATGTGCTTGTTGCGCGCGTTTCGCGGCGCAGCCACCGCCCCCTGCTGATCGGCAAGGACCCGCGTGCAGTGTTAAGCGAGCTGGCGGCCAAACGCGGACCGATCTATGCGCAGGCGGATTTCCATGTCCGCAGCGATGCCGCGCCGCACGGCGCTACTGTAGAGCAAATCATGAAGGCCCTGGAACCATGCGCATTGTAACCGTCGAACTGGGCGAGCACAGCTATGAAGTGCAGATCGAGGCAGGGTTGCTGGGGCGTGCCGGAGAGCTTCTGAAGCCCTATGCCCGCGGCGGCAGGCTGCTGGTCGTGACCGACAGCAACGTGGCTGAGCATGTCGTGCCGGATTTCGTCGCTGCATTGCACGGCGAAGGGTTGGAGAGCGCGCTGTTCCAGCTCCCGGCGGGGGAGGGCTCGAAAAGCTGGGCGCAGCTTGAGACGCTGACCGACTGGCTGCTCGCCAACCATGTCGAGCGCAGCGACCATATTATGGCGCTGGGCGGCGGTGTGGTCGGCGACATTACCGGTTTTGCGGCGCATATCGCCAAGCGCGGATGCAGTTTTGTGCAGGTGCCAACGACCTTGCTCGCGCAGGTCGATTCGAGCGTCGGTGGCAAGACCGCAATCAACAGCGCTGCGGGCAAGAATTTGGTCGGCGCTTTCCACCAGCCTTCGCTGGTTTTGATCGACCCTGAAGTCTTGGATACCCTCCCACGCCGCGAACTGGGCGCGGGCTTTGCCGAAGTGATCAAATATGGCCTGATCGACGATCCAGAATTCTTCGACTGGTGCGATGCCAACAGCGAGGTCTTTTTCGAAGGCGACATGGCAGCGCGCGAATATGCCATTGCCTATTCGGTCAAATCCAAGGCGCGGATCGTTGCGGAGGATGAGCGCGAACTGACCGGCACCCGCGCTCTGCTCAACCTGGGGCATACCTTCGGCCATGCGTTGGAGGCGGAGACAGGCTATTCCGAAAAGCTGCTGCACGGCGAAGCAGTGGCAGCAGGGATGGCGCTTGCCTTCCGCTATTCGGTGCGGCGCGGGCATTGTCCTGAAGCCGATGCAGAGCGGACGTCAGCGGTGCTGCATAAAGCTGGGTTACCAGTCAGCCTGGCCGAAG
>CAZSJE010000047.1:7015-14603 GCA_964606835.1 uncultured Sphingorhabdus sp. | reverse complement strand
GGCAGCTATTGGGCCTATTATGAGCTTGGTTGGGGCGGCTGGTGGTTCTGGGACCCCGTGGAAAATGCCTCGCTGATGCCCTGGCTTGCAGCGACCGCTTTGCTGCATTCGGTCGCGGTGCTGGCAGTGCGCGATGCCTTACGCGCATGGACCATAATGCTCGCGCTGGTGGCCTTTGCCATGTCGATGGCAGGGACATTCCTCGTTCGGTCGGGCATCTTGACCAGCGTTCATGCCTTTGCCGTCGATCCCGAACGCGGCGCATTCATCCTGGCTTTGCTGTTGCTCTACGTCGGCGGCGCGCTTGCGCTGTTTGCCTTGCGCATCGGTTCGGTGCGCGAGGGCAAGCAATTCTCCCTGCTCAGCCGCGAAGGCGGGATTGTTGCCAACAATATTTTCCTCTCGGTGATCCTCGCCATTGTCCTGGTCGGCACGCTCTGGCCGTTGGCCGCAGAGGCGATGGGCGACCAGATTTCGGTGGGGCCGCCCTATTTCAACCGGGCGACGGTACCGATTGGCTTGCTGCTGATGCTGGCGCTTGCCGCAGGGCCGCTGCTGCGCTGGCGCAGCGATGATGCGGCGCGACTGAAACGGCTGATCGTCCCTGCGGCAACCGCGGTGTTGATCGGCTTGCTGCTCGCCGCGCGTTGGCCAGAGGCCGGGGTTTTCCCAATATTGGCCATGGCCCTGTCGGCTGGGCTCGCCATTGCGGCGCTGTTGCCGCTTGTCGGACGTAATCTTTTGCGCACCCCGCTCACCACATGGGGCATGGTGATCGCCCATTTCGGGTTGGCGGTCAGCATCGCCGGAATGGCTTCGGAATCGGGCTGGTCGAGCGAACGTCTTGCAGCGATGCGTCCCGGCGATGAGGCAAAGATTGCAGGCTGGACGGTAAAGTTGAACGCGGTCAAACCCGTGGTCGGTGACAATTGGGTGGCAATCGAAGGTGACATGGCCGTCAGCCATGGCGATGAAAAAGCGGCACTGGCCCCGCAGGCACGGCAGTTTTTCGAACCTGTCCAGCAAACCAGCGAAGCAGCCCTGCTGACCCGTTGGAACGGCCAACTTTACGCGGTGATTGCGCCGGTGGATGAAAAGAATTTCGACCGCTGGCAGGTGCGGCTGTGGTGGAAACCCTTTGTCACGCTGATCTGGTTTGGCGGCGGCCTGATAGCGCTTGGCGGCCTGCTCGCCTTGTTGGGGCGTTCCGGTCTGCTGCGCCGCCGTCGCCCGAAAGAGGATCGCAATCCGTGGAGCGCGGCATGAAACGCAATCTCCTCGTTTGGCTACCCCTGGCTGTAGTCGCCTTTCTGGGCGGCATCTTCCTTTACGGCCTGACCGACCCCAAGGATGAATTCGTCCGTTCTCGGCTGATCGGCAAACCGCTCCCCGCCTTTGACCTTCCTGCCGCGACGGAGGGCGTTCCGGGCCTGAAAACTGCCGATTTCGCCGATGGCAAGCCGCGCATGCTCAACCTGTTCGGCAGCTGGTGCGTGCCGTGCAAGGTCGAGGCACCCATGCTGGAGCAGCTGAAAGATGCAGGCGTCGAAATCCACGCCATTGCGATCAACGACAAGCCGGAGAATGTCGCGACGTTCCTGTCCGAGAATGGCAATCCGTTTGTGCGCATAGGCTCCGCCGACATGGCCATTTCGGTGCAGCTTGGCTCGTCGGGCGTGCCGGAGACGTTCATCATCGATGGCAAGGGCCGCGTTGCCTACCAGCATATCGGAGAAATCCGCCCCGAACATATCGAGCCATTGCTCGACAAATGGCGGGCGGCGAAGTGAGGGCGGCGTTACTGGCTTTGGCACTGCTATCGGTGCCCGTTGCGGCGCAGGACGGTCCTCCGCCGCCGCTGGCCAATGTGCAGTTGCAAGATCCGGCCAAGGAAGCGCGCGCGCTGGAGCTGATGAAAAATCTGCGCTGTATCCAATGCCAGGGCCAGTCGATCCACGACAGCGATGCGCCCATTGCCGAAGCGATGCGGCATGAGGTCCGCAGCCGGATCGCTGCAGGCCAGAGCGATGCGCAAATCAAGGGCTGGCTGGTCGAGCGCTATGGTGAGTGGGTCAGCTTCGCGCCGCCTTCGCATGGCGCGGGGCTGTTGCTATGGTTTGCTCCACTCCTCTTATTGAGTTTTGCCTTTTGGGTGGCGCGCAGCCGCTTTGGAGGGCGCAGGAAATGATGGGCTGGGTTGCAGCCATTGCTATGGCGTTGCTGGCGCTTGTCTTCATCCTGCTTTTCGTGCGGGATCGGCGAAAGCTTTGGCCGGTAGTCGCAGCGGCGATTGTGCTGGGGCTGGCTGGCTATGCCTGGCAAGGACATCCGGAACAACCCTCGGCTCCCGGAAAGCCACTGGCAGCCGAACTGCAAACGGCTGATGCGCTGTTGACGATGCGCGCTGACATGGACGCTAATTATGGCACCGCCAAATCATGGCTGATTACGGCCGACAGCTATGCCCGTGATGGCAATTACCGTTTTGCCGCTGCCTATATCGAGGCCGGATTGCGTCAGCATCCGCGCAATGGCGACCTGTGGGCGGGGTTGGGCGTGGTCCTGTTGCTTGCAGGCGATGGCCAGATGTCGCCGCCGGCCGAACTCGCCTTTGCCAAGGCACGCGAATATGGCCCGCTCAATCGCGCGCCTGATTATTTCAAGGGCTTGGTGGAACTGTTTGAGGGTCGTCCCGCCAACACGATTGCCATCTGGCAAAAGCTGGTCGACAACGCGCCGGACAAGGCCGTTTGGGCACCCAAGCTGGAGTCGCAGCTGGCTGGACTGCGGAAGATTTTGGGTTCCACTCAACCTGCCCCTGTAAAATAGCGCAAGTCATTGAATAAACGTACAGAAATGTGGGCCACTGCCCATCGTCATTTGTTGTAAGCGCCAAAGCGCCATGCTATCCGCCTGCGCCCGCCTGATGCCATATGGTTCAATGCGGTAACGCCAATTCATTTCGCCTAGTGGGGGGCGCATGGCAGTTTCGCAGACGGACATCGCCGAAGACCATAGCCAGGGCCATGGCCATGCGCCCAAGGGGTCGCTACTAGCGCTTTGTGTTGGGACGGTCGGCGTCGTGTTCGGCGATATCGGTACCAGTCCGATTTATGCCTTTCGTGAAACCTTTGCGGGGCACCATCCGATCAATCCGGATCCGATGCATATCAAGGGCGTGCTGAGCCTTGTCTTCTGGTCGATGATGATCGTCGTCACCTTCAAATATGTGCTGACCATCATGAAGGCCGACAACAAGGGGGAGGGCGGAAGCCTGGCGCTGCTCGCGTTGATCAGCCGCAAGACGCAAGGGGCGCGTTGGACAGCGCCTATTGTCATGCTGGGGGTCTTTGCGACTGCCCTGTTTTACGGTGACTCGATGATTACACCCGCCATGTCGATCCTGTCGGCGGCGGAGGGTCTCAAATATGTTCATCCCGATTTTGATAAATGGATCGTGCCGATAGCAGTCACCATCATCGCTGGGCTGTTCGCCTTCCAGTCGCGCGGGACGGCGAAGGTCGGTGCGTGGTTCGGGCCGATCATGCTCGTTTATTTCGCAACATTGGCAGCCTTGGGGCTTCTGCATCTCACCAAGATGCCCAGCATCATCTTCGACACGCTGAATCCGCTGAACGCTCTGTATTTCTTCTATGTCGACGGCTTTCGCGCCTTTGTCGCGATGGGGACAGTCGTGCTTGCGGTCACGGGTGCAGAGGCGCTTTATGCCGATATGGGCCATTTCGGGCGCAAGCCTATCGCCTATAGCTGGTTGGTCTTCGTCCTCCCTGCGTTGATGCTCAACTATATGGGGCAGGGCGCAATGATCCTGTCGATGACTCCGATCGAGGCGCAAGCCGCGATCCGCGATCCCTTTTTCCTGATGGTGCCCGAACTCATCAGCACACCGGTGGTTTTCCTGACCATATTGGCAGCAATCATCGCCAGCCAGGCGGTCATTTCCGGGGCCTTTTCCTTAACCCAGCAAGCGATCCAGCTGGGCTTCATGCCCCGCCTTAGCATCCAGCACACCAGCGAAAGCGCCGCAGGTCAGATTTACATCCCGTCGGTCAATTGGTTCCTCGCGGTTATGGTGCTTTTGCTGGTTCTGTTCTTCCAGTCGTCGTCCAACCTGGCGGCGGCCTACGGAATCGCAGTGACGGGGGCCATGTTCATAGACACCTGCCTGATCTCAGTGGTGCTGCTGGCCCTGTGGAAATGGCCGAAGTGGAAGGCGCTTCCCATCCTCGCGGTCTTCTTCATCGTGGACTTTGCCTATTTCGGTGCCAATTTGCTGAAGGTACCGTCGGGCGGCTGGGTCCCGTTGCTGATCGGCCTGATCATCTTCACGCTGCTGACCACATGGTCGCGCGGTCGTGCGCTGATGCGCGAACGAATGGCCGAAAGCACCATGCCTATGGAGGTCTTCATCAAATCGGCAGCAGGCAGCGCGCAGCGCGTTCCCGGAACAGCGATCTTCATGGCGTCGTCGAGCAGCGGCGTCCCGTCGGCTTTGCTGCACAATATCAAGCACAACCGCATCCTGCACGAACGCGTTATCATCCTCACGGTAGCAATAGCGGACGTGCCCTATGTCGACCCTGTGCAGCGCGCACAGTGCAAAACGCTTGGCGAAGGGTTCTATCGTGTTGTGCTCAACTACGGCTTCTCTGAAGAAACCGACGTGCCAGCGGCGCTGGCCGAGGTCGATTTGTGCGGGCCGCCGTTTGAAATGATGCACACCAGTTTCTTCCTGTCGCGCCAGACGCTGATCGCCTCGAAAATACCGGGAATGGCGATCTGGCGCGAAAAGGTCTTCGCCTGGATGCTGCGCAACGCAGCCAATGCGATGGAGTTTTTCCGGTTGCCATCGAACCGCGTCGTGGAACTGGGTAGCCAGGTTGAAATATAGACGAGTATCATCCGTTTGGACCAAATTGGCTTGTTCGACGCTGACAGGTGCGATAGGAACAGATATAGAACCAAGTGGGAATTGGCTTTGTCCGCAACTGCTCCGCTACAACTGGTATTCGACCGACCACTGGACGAGGTCAGGCAGCGTTTGGAGGCGCTGGTCGAGGCGAGCCCCGAATATTCGTCGGACAGCCAATCGCGCAATGGCACTAATTCTACAATATTGAGCAAACCGCCTTTGGATTACGCGGTTTGCTGGACGCATCAGCAGCTTGCGCTTTCTGGCTATCGCGCAGTTTTTGTTGAATCGCCCTTGGGGAAAAAGGTTACGACACTGTCGATCGACTTCGGCCCGCATCTTCAGGGTGGCCCCAGGGTCGCGCCATTGGTGAAAGCGTTGCTTGGTTTTGCCGCAGAGCTTGCGGAAAAGCTTGAGGCCAATGCGGTGGTGTGGACACCGGGAAAGCTGATTTCCGACGCTTCGTTCTTTGTCGAAAATGTCAAAGATTATGTCGCCGGGGGAGTATTTCCGGTCCTCGTGACGGTCGATTTCGACTATTTTAGTAATGAGTTGGAGCTGCATTCGACCGGGCTGTCCTGGTTCGCTGGACAGGAAATGGTTTTGGCCGGGTGCGATTTGCGCGGTCAGCAGCTGGTACGCAGGGCTGTGCGCCTCGTTCATGACATTGCCATCAATGGGCCGGTTGTGATGACGCAGCTGGTGTCTGATCTGGATGACGACAAGTTGATCGAGTTGATGGTGGGCGAGCCGGAGGAGGCCTTACGGTGCCAAATTCGGTCCAGAGTTGACCAGAAAACGAGCGTATCAGTTATGCAATAGATTATCGACTGGCACCGACAATAATGGGTTGAGTTGGCCATGCCATCATTCAGAATGATGCGGGCGAAAAGGCCGATCAAAGGGTTTCAACTACACCACCTAATTCCTCGGCAGGTGACCGACGCATCGCATTTTGCGATGTTTTTCGATGAACTATATGCTGCCGGTCTCAATCCCCATGATTTTGCGACCAACGGCATGTATCTGCCGAATAGAGACGATGTTGCGATGACCTTTCGGCTGCCGATCCACCGCAGCTCCCACCCGCGGTACAATAGCTTGGTGGCAGAGCATGTGGCGAGGATGGTCGGGCTGCCTACCGCAGAGGCGCTGGTCGCCATCGGCAAATTGCAGGCCGATCTGCGTGCTGCGTTGCGACTGTCGCATCATGCCGGGGTTTCGATATTTCGCGATCCCATGAACAGCGCGCTAGAGCGCGATCTGGAAGCCATCGGCCTACTGGGCGACGCGCGATGCCGGACGACGCGGATACCCTGAACGAGTATGGCGGTGACAGTCGCAAGCGGGTCGAGCCTATCTGGCGGCATCAAGGTTTGAAGTGCCGCAGAAGCGGACGACGCATGGGGGCAACATTGAACACTGTGAGTGCACATAGCACATATCGCTATCGACATCACGCGGCAGAGGCGATCCTCGCCCAGCGGAGCCCTCTGATTAGGCTAAGCTAAACCTGCGGCCATTACTGGCCAAGGAGCTTGCTTTGCATTGATAATTAGCACGGACCACTCCATGCAGGTCGGCCAGCAATGGCAATGGCCCAATTGCCGGAAAGATATTTCACCGATTGTAACAAAACTGACGTCAATCGGTAATATCAGGCTCATAAATGTCGGATCAGGCTAGAATTTTGATCGTGGAAGACGATCCGCCGCTGGCGGAGCTGTTGCGCTGGCATATGACACAGGCCGGATTTGAGGTGCTTGTGACCGCCGATGGGGAAGAAGCATTGCTTTTGGTTGAGGAAGAGCGCCCCGATCTGGTCATACTCGACTGGATGATCGAAAGCCTGTCCGGCATCGAAGTTTGCCGTCGTATCCGCCGCATGTCCGATTTTGCGGCTCTTCCGGTCATCATGTTGACGGCTCGCAGTGCAGAGGATGACCGGTTGCGCGGGTTGGAAACCGGTGCCGACGATTATGTAACCAAGCCCTTTTCGCCACCCGAACTGGTCATGCGCGTGCGCGCCGTTTTGCGAAGAAGTCGCCCGGCCGTTGCGGGGGAAAAACTGAGGGTCGGATCGATCGAAATGGATACCAGCGCCTTCATCGTCACACGCGATGGCGTGTCGGTGCAATTGGGGCCAACCGAATATCGATTGCTGCGCTACTTTCTCGAACGACCCGGCCGCGTGTTGTCGCGCGTGCAATTGCTCGATGGAGTCTGGGGGCGGGATAGCGATATCGAAATGCGCACCGTCGACGTTCATATCCGCCGTTTGCGTGCCGCGCTCAATATCGACGGCAAGGATGACATCATCCGTACGGTTCGCGCGGCGGGTTACTCGCTGAAAACGTGAGTCCATTCGGAATTATCTGAATTCGAGCGGACGGATGCCGCGAAACTTGTGAAATGAAATTTTTTTCCCAAGCGAATGAGCGACTTGGCTCGCACTGACGTAATTTCATTGAATTGAAACAAAAGAGTCTCCAAACTGTAACAATCAACAGTTCGCAGAGGAGAGACGTTATGCGAATCTTGGCTTTTGCTTTGTTGGCCGCCGCTGCCGGACCAGCTTTAGCGCAGTCGCAATATGAGATCGGCTATGATCGCGGCTCTTTGGGCTTTGAAGCGCTGATATCAAACCAGAACCAG
>CAZSJE010000047.1:0-6915 GCA_964606835.1 uncultured Sphingorhabdus sp. | reverse complement strand
TCCTGACGCTGAACCTGCGTCGCAGAGTCAAAACACACATCTAAAGGCCTCACTCGACGACGGGTGGGGCCTTTTTGATTCGCCGCATTTGTCTCTCTCTCGCCCGGACCCGGGCAAACAGAAAATCGTGCGGAGAAAGCAGATGAATATCGATCCCAAGTTGCGCGGCCTGATTTATGTCACCGCTGCGGCGGCGACGCTGAGTGGTTGCGGCGCTGATGACATTGCCTCGCCGGGTACTGGCGGAAATATCACGATCAACAATCCGGCTCCACCACCTCCGCCGCCCCCCCCGCCGCCCCCGCCGGCTGTTGTGACGCCTGCTGGCGGTTGCCCGACCATTGCCGACCCCCAAGGCCTGACCGATTCAGGTACGATCACGGGTCCCACGGGCACCTATCGCGTTTGCACCTTGCCCGCGCGGATCAACGCTTCAATCAACCTGCCAAAGGTAACCGGCCTGCTTTATCGACTCGGCGGTCGTGTTGACGTCGGCACCGACCAGGGCCCTGCTTCGACCAACAACGTGGTAACGCTGAGCATTGAGCCGGGCGTGATCGTCTTTGGCGGCACAGGCGTATCTTGGCTGAACGTCAACCGCGGCAACCGCATCAACGCCGTTGGCACGGCCGCTCTGCCCATCATCTTCACCAGCCGCGACAATATTCTAGGTCTCAACACCGATGAATCGAGCGGCCAATGGGGCGGCGTTGTGCTTTCGGGCCGTGCACCAATTACCGACTGTATCGCTCCGGGCGCCACCCCTGGCACGGTTGCATGCGAACGCCAGGTCGAAGGCGCTGTCGACCCCGCACTCTACGGCGGTGCAAGCCCTGCCGACAATAGCGGCCGGATGAGCTTTGTGCAGATCCGTTATTCGGGCTTCGTGCTTTCGGGCAACAGCGAGCTACAGGCGCTGACCACGGGCGGCACCGGCACCGGCACGGTTCTGAACAACATCCAGACGCACAACAGCTCGGACGATGGCTATGAATTTTTCGGCGGTCGCGTGAATGCTCGTTACCTGATCGCGACTGGCGCCGAGGACGACAGCTTCGACACCGATGTCGGCTTGAAGGCCAATTTGCAGTATCTGATTGCCGTTCAGCGCGCGTCGTCGGGCGACTCGATCATCGAAGCGGACTCGGACAATGCGCTTGATGGCAATATCCCGCGCCAAAACACGCGCGTTTCGAACGCCACCTTCATCCAGCGTGCGACACCGGGCAACCTGGCAGCAGTCTTGCTGCGTGGCGGCACCGACTACGCGCTGGTGAATACGGTGCTGGTTGCACCGAATACCTCTTGCTTGCGCATCAGTCGCCCGCAAACCATCTCGGCAACGGTCGACGCAGCAATCGATGAAATTGGCGCTCCGATTTTCCGCTCGACCGTTTTGCAGTGCGGCACCACGCCTTTCCTGGGTGCCAACGGTCCGACCAATGCGGATGTGCAGGCGGCCTTTGGAAGCGGCGCAAACAACAATAATAGTGCCTTCACACCGACGCTGAGCAGCACCTTCATCAACGGTGCAAATGAAACCGCCGTCACAGCATTTAACGCTGCAACGCTCGATCCGTTCTTCGAAACGAAGACCTATATCGGTGCTGTGCAGAATGCGACGGATACCTGGTACGCTGGCTGGACCTGCAACAGCGCGACGGCAAACTTCGGCACGTCGAGCGGTGCTTGCACCTCGATCCCGACGACCTAAGCGGCATCATGTGAGGGTGAGACATTGCTGCAAAGCATGTGTCTCACCCTCAACCATATTCCAAGGACTTGTAAAACAATGCTAAAGCCCCTGGCTCCCGCAGTGCTGTTGCTTCTTTCCACGGCATTGGTGGCCCCCGCCGCCGCTTTCGCGCAAACCGCCCCTGCCGAAGAACAATCCGCTGAACCGGAGGCAACCGACAGCCAAGATGCGGACCCAATGCCCGGTGACGATCCGGCGGCACAGGAAGGTACAGTCGAACAGCCGGTCGAAGGCGAGGAAGCAGCGCCAGATATCTCCATACCCGGTGGCGAAGGCATTATCGTTCAGGGCAGCAGAACCCGTAACGTTGAAAAATCGGCTCCCGAAGTCGTGTCAGTACTTTCAAGCGCAGACATTGCCCGTACCGGCGAAGGCGACATTGCAGGGGCCTTGCAGCGCGTAACCGGCCTCAGCGTCGTTGGCGGGGGCTTTGTATATGTGCGCGGTCTTGGTGACCGTTATTCACTGGCGCTGTTGAACGGTTCGCCGCTGCCAAGTCCGGAACCGCTGAAGCGCGTTGTGCCGCTGGACCTGTTCCCGACCGCAGTGATTGCATCGTCGCTGGTGCAGAAATCCTACTCTGCCAATTTCCCCGGCGAATTTGGCGGTGGCGTGATCAACCTGACCACCAAGGCGATCCCCAACGAGTCCTTCCTGACGGTTGGCGGAAGCGTGAGCGGTAACACGGAAACGACCAACGAGCTGGGCTATACCCATTACGGCAGTTCTACGGACTGGACCGGATTTACCAACTCAAACCGCGATCTGCCTCCTGCGCTGGTGTCTTATCTGAATAGCGGTAACCGGATCAGTTCCGGCACGGTCAATACGCAGGCGATCGGCGCGCAGCTTATCAACGGGCGCAACTCCGTCATTCAGCGCAACAAGCATTTGCCGGCAAATGGCTCGCTCGGCATTACCGGCGGTACGAGCTTTGACGTTGGCGACGATACTACCGTCGGCGTTATCGCCAACTTTGGCTATAGCAACAAATGGCGCACCCGCGATGCGTTGCAGCAAACAGCATCGACTCTCGATCTCAGCCAGCTCGATCAGGATTTCCAGAGGGTTACGACCGATAACCGCATCGTCGTCAACGGCCTGCTCGGTTTTGGTATCGAGGCGGGCGAACACAAACTGCGCTGGACCAATCTTTTCATCCGCGACACTCTGAAGCAGACCCGGCTCGGCGTCGGCACGCGGCAGTCGCTGAGCCCGACCGCCACGCTGATGCAGCAGGATACCGCCTGGTTCGAACGGCAGCTGTTCAGCTCGCAGCTTGTGACCGAGCTGAAATTTTCGCCCGATGTCAGCCTGAACCTGCGTTTCGGCTATGCCAATTCGCAGCGCGAAGTGCCCGGTGAATATGCTTTCGAATATTTCCGCAGCAATTCGGCGACCGATCCGTTCGGGGCATTTTTCATCAACCGCTTGAACAATGGCCAGCGCGGCAGCGCCGAGGTCACCTATTCCGACCTCAATGAAAATCTTTGGTCGGGCGGTGCGGACTTGTCCTATCGCCTGTCTGACGACCTGTCGGTGACGGTTGGCTATGCCCATTCGGACACACGGCGCAGGACCGAGCGGCGCGATTTTCAGTTCCTGGCACCGGCTTCCTTCCCGAACGCCGTCGCTCTGTTCCGGCCCGATTTCCTGCTGCAGCCCGACGTCATCGATTTCTATGATATCGAGCTGATCGATGCCAACGAAGCTAACCCGGTCTTCAAAGCTGCGCTGATCAACAATGCAGGCTATGGCCAGATCCAGGCCAATCTTTCAAGCACGCTGAGCCTCAATTTGGGCGTGCGCTACGAAGATGCGAAGCAGTCTGTCAATCCGGTGCAGGTCTTTACCGTGCCTACGGCTTCGCTTGCCTCTACCGCGTTGGACCGGAGCTATTGGTTGCCGGCAGCTACCCTGACATGGGAATTGGCTCCCCAGATGCAATTGCGTGTCAGCGGGTCCAAAACCATAGCTCGCCCGCAGTTCCGCGAATTGATCTATCAGTCCTATTTCGACACCGACAGCAACCGCTTGTTCCGCGGGAACCCGCTTCTGACTGACAGCCAGCTGTATAACGCCGAAGCGCGCTACGAATGGTATTTCGACCGCGACCAGCGCATCTCGGCAGCGGGGTTCTTCAAGCGGATCAAGAATCCAATTGAGGCCTTTTCGAGCTTTGAGGATAACTCGGTCATCACCAGCTTCGCCAACGCTCCGGAAGCGGACCTGTATGGTGGTGAACTCGAAATCCAGAAATATTTCGATTTGGGCAATGACGAAGGCACCGGCTTTTTCGGCACCCGGCGGGCAGTTGTGATCGCCAACTATACCTATACCCAGTCCAAGCTGAGCGTTGGTCCGACCGATCCGGTTGCCGTGTTTGCGTCTGCCGCAAATCTGGCCACCGACTTCTTCGTCGATGGCACTCCGCTGACCGGGCAAAGCGACCATCTGGTCAATTTGCAGATCGGGCTGGAGGATACCGAAAAGCTGTCGCAGCAAACCCTGTTGCTGACCTACGCCAGCGACCGGGTGACCAGCCGCGGTGCCGGTGGCCAGGTTGACATTATCGAACGGCCCGGCTTCCAGCTGGACTTTGTCGCTCGTCAGGGTTTCACCATTGCGGGCAAGGAAGTCGAACTGAAACTCGAGCTCCGCAACCTGACCAACAACAAATATCGCGAACTGCAGGAAAATGGAGCCAACCGGGTGTTCTACAACCGGTATAAGGAAGGCATCAGCGGATCGATCGGGATCGACATCACATTCTAAGCCTTAGCTAGGCGTCGATGAATGTCATAAAACTGAAACCGGTGAGTCCCCGAACTGAAACACCCGCAGCCTAGCGATCTAGCAACTCTCCGATTCGCTGGAGCTGGGAATGGGCCGATGGCAATCCTCTTTGAAAATTCTTCGTGCGCGCGGCTCTGGCCGTATTGCCCCGGGGGATGCTATTGTCTGGCTATTGGCAGCAATTTGCATTGCCCTGGCTGCGAACTTGCTGTGGGTTCTACTCGGGCCGGTCGGTAGCGTCGGCAACTGGAAAGCGAAAACGCCGCTTACGTTGACACCGGCGGCGCGCGGAGCTCTTTTCACCTCCTTCGATCCGTTCACGCGCTCGGCCGCACAGGCCAGCGGCGAGGTAGCAGTTACCTCTCTAAACCTCACGCTTTTCGGTACGCGCGTGAACGAAAATAGCGGCAGCGGCTCTGCCATCTTGGCTGGCGCTGACGGCGTGCAGCAAAGCTATGCCGTTGGCGAAGAAGTGATGCCTGGCGTCATGCTGGCTGGCGTGGCGTTCGACCATGTCGTGCTTAGCCGAAATGGTGTGCAGGAATCGCTGTTTATCGACCAGTCGGTTCCCGCCGAAACGGTCGGGACGCAGCCGGCTGCTGCGGCTCAGCCTGCTGCCGCAAGCAGCTCAACCGATGTCAAACTCAATGCCGTTACACTCCGCGATTCAGTGAGTGTCGCCCCGCGTAACGAGGGCGGACGGGTCACTGGCCTGGTCCTGAATGCGAAGGATGACGGCGCGATGCTGCGCAATGCCGGGCTGGCCCCCGGCGATATCGTCGTATCGATAAATGGCAGGCCAGTCGGTTCGCCAGCCGACATTGCCGCGCAACTCCGTCCCGGTGCGAAGCTGACGCTGGAGGTTGAGCGTGGCTCCCAGAAAATTCCCATTGGTCTGAATTTGGAATGATTGTGAACAGAAAAACTCTTCTCGCGCTTTTGGCAGTTGCCGTCCTGTGTGCGCAGCCGCTGAGCGCGCAATACAGTATCAACATGCGCGAGGCCGATGTGCGCGCCTTTGTGCAGGATGCGGCGCGCGTCACCGGGCAGACCTTCATCGTCGACAGCCGTGTGCAGACCAAGATTTCGATCGTTACCGAACGGTCGCTGTCCCGGTCGGAATATTTTGAGGTCTTTCTTTCGACACTGCGTGCAAATGGCCTGGTTGCCGTGCCCATGCGGGGAGGTGGTTATCGTATTCAGCTTGCGGAGGGTGCTGCGGCACAGCCGACGAAGGTCGGTGCCGGCAAGGCCGCGCCGAGCGAGTTTGTGACCGAAGTGTTTCGCCTGAAATCTATCGACGCGACGTCTGCCGTCGAGACGTTGCGCCCGCTGGTCAGCCGCGAAGGATCGATCACTGCCAACCGCAACGCCAACAGCCTGGTCGTTGCCGATTACGCCGATAATATCCGCCGCATTCGCGATTTGGTGCGGCAGATCGACCGCGATTCTGCCGCAACGCAGGTGATTTCGCTGCAAAATGCTGGGGCGCGCGAAATTGCGGCGGCATTACAGGGGTTGGCGGCCCAAGGTGTCGGCGGCGAAGGAGCCCGTCCCCCGGTTACGGTGGTGCCCATCGACAGCAGCAATGCGATTGCTTTGCGTGGTGAACCGTCCACGGTCTCGCGCTTTGCCTCGATGGCAAAGGAGCTGGACGGTAAAGCACAGTCCGGCGCTGAAATCCGGGTTTACTGGCTGAATCATGCCAATGCGGAAACATTGCTGCAGACGGTGCAATCGCTGATCGCGCCTCAAGGTGGGACCCAGCCATTGCCTACTCCTTCGGCCGCCGCGCCGCTTGCCACAAATGCCGAAAATGGCGGGGCAGGGCCGCCGCCTGCTGCGCCCGTCGTGGCGGCTGTCACTGGCAATGGAATGAACGGCATTGGTGGGCGCGGCCCGATAGTGGTCACGCGTTACGAAGGTGCCAACGCGCTGATCGTGGCCGCAAATGCGGAAATGCAGCGAACGCTTGGCGAACTCATCCGGCAGCTTGATAGCCGTCCCGAACAGGTTCTGGTGGAGGCTATCGTTGTCGAAATTGGCAATGACGCTGCCAAGCGGCTGGGTGTCCAATTTCTGGTTGGTGGCGAAAATGCGCCCTTTGCCGCAACCAACTATTCGAACGCGGTGCCATCGATCTTGACCATAGGCGGTGCGGTGGCAGCCGAGGAGTTGTCGCGGACGACGACCACGGTCAACGGCAATACGACGACCACGACGCAGACGAGCGCGCTCGGCAATAGTCTGCAAGAGGCTGCGGCAGCATCGATCCTGAGTGCGACCGGCGGTTTTGGCGGCTTTGCGCTCGACATCGGCAAGAATGCGATTTTCGGCACGATTATCAATGCCGTGCAGAACGA
>CAZSJE010000046.1:0-14904 GCA_964606835.1 uncultured Sphingorhabdus sp. | reverse complement strand
GGGGTTTCAGACTTGTTGCATGCCGCTAACGCCAGCATGGACAACGGGGCGATGATGAGGAGAGCTTTCTTCATAGGCGGGCATACATGCAGCACACAGCGATTCGCTCAAAGTAAAATTGCGGCGGGGCGTTTCGGGGGAAAGGCTTGACCATCAACCGGCCCCGCGCCAAAGCTTTACGCCATGACAGAGGGTGCTCAAAACGAACCAAGCTTCGAAGATGCGCTGAAGGCGCTCGAAGAGGTCGTCCACAAATTGGAAAGCGGCGATGCGCCGCTCGACGAATCGATTGCTCTTTATGAACAGGGCCAGAAATTACGAGGCATCTGCCAGGCGCGGCTGGACGCGGCACAGGCGCGGATCGAGGCGATCATCCTCGGCCCCGACGGCACGCCGCAGGGCACCCGGCCCTTCGATGCGAGCTGACCCTTTGGACGTCGCCGAAACCGCCCCCTTGCTGCTGGACGAAGCGATCCGACAGGTCGCGGCAGAAATCGACGCTGAGTTCGATATACTGTTGCCTGTCCCCGACGATGCCCGCGCGCCGCTTTACGAAGCCATGCGCTATGCCGCTATTGGCGGCGGAAAGCGGCTGCGTCCGCTGCTGTTGGTCGCCACTGCAGAGCTGTTCAATGTCGGCCGCGATACCGCGCTGCGCGTTGCGGCGGCGGTCGAGGCGATCCATGTCTATTCACTGATCCACGACGACCTCCCTTGCATGGACGATGACGATCTGCGGCGCGGCAAGCCGACGCTGCACAAGGCATTTGACGAGGCAACGGCAGTGCTCGCGGGCGACTCGCTGCATGCGCTGGCCTTCGAAATATTGGCCGACCCGGCAACGCATCCCGACCCGTTTGTCCGCAGCGAGTTGATCGCGACGCTCGCCACCGCCAGCGGCCCCGACGGCATGGCGGGCGGGCAGATGATGGACCTGGAAGCGGAGAAAGCGACCTTCGACCTGCCAACAGTCACCCGATTGCAGGCTTTGAAAACCGGCGCGCTAATTGCGGCCAGCGTGGAGATGGGCGCGATCCTGGGCCATTTGCCGCCCGAAGGCCGCACGCACCTGCGCGGCTATGCGCGCGATGTTGGCCTCGCTTTCCAGATCGTCGATGACATTATGGATGTGGAGGGTGACGAGGCGCTGGCAGGCAAGGCACTGGGCAAGGACGCAGCAGCGGGCAAGGCGACCTTTGTCTCGCTGATGGGTCTGGACCGTGCCAAGCAGCAGGCAGCGGCCTTGGTCGAACAGTCGCTCGCGCATCTGGCGAGCCATGGCGCCGAGGCCGACCTGCTGCGCGCCATTGCCCGTTATGTGCTGGAGCGGGATCGCTAAACCAAAGGGGAGCGAAATGACCAAGCGTATCGGCGTTTATCCAGGGACTTTCGATCCCATCACCCTGGGCCATATGGACATTATCGAGCGCGGTGCGAAGCTGGTGGACGAGCTGGTGATTGGCGTCACCACCAACGCTGCCAAGTCGCCGATGTTCGCCGATGATGAACGCATCGCCATCGTCGAGCGTGAAGCCAAGGCGATGGGGATCGACAATGTCCGCGTCGTCGGTTTCAACTCGCTGCTTATGGAATTCGCGGAAAGCCAGGGCGCGTCGGTGGTGATCCGCGGCATCCGCGGCGTCACCGACTTCGAATATGAGTATCAGCTGACCGGCATGAACCGGCAATTGAACGACCGGATTGAAACGGTGTTCCTGATGGCCGATGTCGCGTTGCAGCCGATTGCATCGCGGCTGGTCAAAGAGATTGCCCAATATGGCGGTGACATTAGCAAATTCGTGACGCCGAGGGTGCGCGACGAGGTGATGGCGCGGGTGGCTGCGGGCTAATCCTCAGGCAGGGTCAGATACTGTTCGGCCACACTGATCGCGCGTGTCGCCAGCTGCACTTCGCGCACAAAAAGAAGCAATGATCCCGACAGCAAGATCAGCGCGATGATAAACACCGCGACGATCAGCACTGGTACCGAGAAGGGCGTCAGCCCCATCAGGAACAGCAGCGCAATCATGACGCAAACGGCAATCGCCGTCAGTACCGCCAGCAATATCGACTGGCTGACGATGCGCATCCGCCGATTTGTCAGGCGCAATTCCAGCACAAGCCGCACCAGTTCATCGCCGCTCGCTTCGCCATGCCGTTCGCTCAAGTCGCGCGAGCGATCGACAATGCGCGACAGCCTCCCGGTCAGGACATTGAGCATACTGCCCACAGCAACCAGCAGGAATGCCGGGGTAAGCGCCGTGCCGACAACGCGGATCACTGTTTCCAGGTCGGCACCCCATTGTTCCTGCATCATGCGATCTCCTTGGCGGCCGCGACATCGCGCAACTCGGTCTTCAAAAGCTTGCCGATATGGCTCCTGGGCATTTCGTCGATGGCGTAAAGCGCGGATAGCCGCTGGGTCTTGCCCAGTTGGGCATTGGCTGCCTCGAGCAGCGCGTCGGTGTCGAGCATCGCGCCCTTCGCGCCGCTGACAAAACCCACCGGGGTTTCGCCCCATTTGTCGGATGGCACGCCGATGACGGCGGCTTCCACTACGCCGGGCAGGCCCAGCAATACCCCCTCTAGGTCAACCGGATAGATGTTGAAGCCGCCAGAAATGATCATGTCCTTGGAACGCCCCAGCAGTTCGACAAAGCCGTCTGCATCCACGCGGCCAATGTCGCCCATGCGTTGCCACACCGCGCCGTCTGCAGGGTCGATCCAATAGCCTTCGCGGGTCTTCTCCGGCTGGTTCTGGTAGCCCGACATCATCGTTGCTGAGCGACCCACCAATTCGCCAACCTCGCCCGGGGACAAGCGGTTGCCTGCCTCGTCGATGGTGAATACCTCGCTGCCCTTCCAAGGAATGCCAACGGTGTGCAGCTTGTCAGGATGCTCATGCGCGAGAAGCAGACAAACGACACCGCCTTCGGTCATCGAGTAAATCTCGACCAGCCCGCCGGGCCAGCGCCTCAGCACCTCGGCCTTCAGCGCAGCAGCGAAAGGTGCGCTGGTGCAATATTTGATGCGATAGCTTGACAGGTCATAATCGTCGAAGCCCTCATATTCCATCAGCCGTTTATATTGCACCGGCACTAGCATGGTGTGGGTGATGCGGTGTTTCTGCGCGCGTTCAAGATACTCCACCACGTCGAACTTGCCCATTAAATGCAGGGTGCCGCCATAGGCAAGCGTCGGGATCACCAGCGCCAGCGTGGTGTTCGAATAAAGCGGGGTCGAGGCAAGCGAAGCCGCTTCGGGCTCGCCATAACCGGTGCCGGTGCCGACGGTGGCGTGCAACCAGCGCATCTGGCGCGAATGGACGATGCCCTTGGGCGTGCCGGTGGTGCCGCTGGAATAGATGATGTTGAATGGGTCTTTGGGGCCGCATTCGTGGGGAGCGGCTGCAGTGCCTTCCGGAGCCATCCAGTGGTGGATGTCATCTGGCCCGCCATCGAGCATCACGATCTTCACCGGTGGCAGGTCGCGTCCGGCCAGATCGGCCAGCTTTGGCGCATCGATGAACAGATGCATTGCCCCTGAATCCTTCAGCATCGCCTCCAACTGCGCAGGCGTTGCCGAAGTGGTCAGCGGTGCCGCGCAACCGCCTGCCCGCACCGCTCCCAGATAGGCCAACGCATAGCGAACGCTTGTCGTGCCGAGGATCGCGACGGCTTGGCCCTTTTGTAGCCCATCAGCCTGCAACTGCGCAGCGATGCGCTCGATCAGTGCAGCAACCTCGGCCCAGGTCAGGCGTTCGCTGCCGTCGTCGAGGGCGATCCGGTTCGGGCGGTCCCTGCCCCAAGCCGCGATCAGCGCGCTGTAATCGCCGTAGGGTTGTTCGAGTTCGGTGTGCGGGTCGATGGGCATTGGTTATGTCTCTATCAAAGCAGTTTCATAAAAGCCGCAAAGCGAAAAAGATAAAAGGGGCAATTTGAAAAGGGAGAGCTTGAGCATCTTTTTCCTTTTTCCCTTCGTGGCTTTTATGAAACTGAGACTCCCAGAAGCACGCTCAAAACATTGTGGACAAACGCCGCTTTTCCTTGGGCTTTGCACCCGACCACCCTATATCCGGAGAATGAACGAAACCCCCGAAGAAAGCTCCGGCGATAGCGCCGCGAACCCCAACCAGAATGAATATGGTGCCGACAGCATCAAGGTGCTGAAGGGCCTCGACGCGGTGCGCAAACGGCCCGGCATGTATATCGGCGATACCGACGACGGTTCCGGCCTGCATCATATGGTGTTCGAGGTATCGGACAATGCCATTGACGAGGCGCTGGCGGGGCATTGTGACCTGGTGCTGATCGAGCTCAACCCCGACGGCTCGGTGAGCGTCGAGGACAATGGCCGCGGCATCCCTACTGGCATGCACAAAGAAGAGGGCGTCTCCGCCGCCGAAGTCATCATGACGCAGCTGCACGCGGGCGGGAAGTTCGAGAATACCTCCGACGATAATGCCTATAAGGTTTCGGGCGGCCTGCACGGCGTGGGCGTTTCGGTGGTCAACGCGCTGTCCGAATATCTGGAACTCACCATCTGGCGCGAGGGCAAAGAGCATTGGATGCGCTTCGAGCATGGCGATGCCGTTGCGCCGCTGGTGGTGAAGGGCGACGCACCTGCGGGAAAAAAAGGCACGCGCGTTACCTTCCTTGCCTCGACCGACACCTTCAAGAATGTCACCGAGTTCGACTTCGACAAGCTCGAGCACCGTTACCGCGAGCTGGCATTTCTGAACTCCGGCGTGCGCATCTTGCTGCGCGATTTGCGCCATGCCGATGTGAAAGAACATGATCTTTATTATGAGGGCGGGATTGCTGCCTTCGTCAAATATCTGGACCGCAGCAAGACGCCGATCATCCCCGAACCGGTCGCGATTTCGTCCGAACGCGATGGCATCGGCATCGATGTCGCGCTGGAGTGGAATGACAGCTATTATGAAAATGTCCTCTGCTTCACCAACAACATCCCGCAGCGCGACGGCGGTACGCATTTGGCCGCCTTCCGCGCCGCGCTGACCCGCACGATCAACAATTATGGTGAGAAATCGGGGCTGCTGAAGAAGGAGAAAGTCTCGCTGACCGGCGAGGATATGCGCGAGGGCTTGACCGCGATCGTCTCGGTCAAGCTGCCCGACCCGAAATTCAGTTCGCAGACCAAGGACAAGCTGGTTTCCTCCGAAGTGCGCCAGCCGCTCGAAAGCCTGATGGCGGACAAGATGGCCGAGTGGCTGGAGGAAAATCCGAACCACGCCAAGGACCTGATCAAGAAAATCGTCGATGCCGCAGCCGCCCGCGAAGCTGCTCGCAAGGCGCGCGAAGCCTCGCGCAAGAGCGTGATGGGTATCGCTTCGCTCCCCGGCAAGCTCGCCGATTGTCAGGAAAAGGACCCGGCCAAATCGGAACTGTTCCTGGTTGAGGGCGACTCGGCAGGTGGCTCTGCCAAGCAGGGCCGCGACCGCCATTATCAGGCGATATTGCCGCTGAAGGGCAAGATTTTGAACGTCGAGCGTGCGCGTTTCGACCGGGTGATTTCATCGAAGGAAGTCGGCACGCTGATCCAGGCAATGGGCACGGGCATCCGCGACGATTTTGACCTGCAAAAGCTGCGCTATCACAAGATTGTGATCATGACCGACGCCGATGTCGACGGCTCGCACATCCGCACATTGCTGCTCACCTTCTTCTACCGGCAGATGAAGCCGATCATCGAGGCGGGCCATCTCTACATCGCGCAACCGCCGCTATACAAAGTCGCCAAGGGGCGCAGCGAATTGTACCTGAAAGACGACACCGCACTCGACAACTACCTCGTCGAGGCAGGGCTGGGCGGCATGGTGCTGGAAGGCAAGGGCGGGCAGCGCAGTGGCGGCGATCTGGCCGCGCTGGTCGAACATGCGCGGAGGATGCGCAGCCTGATGGCCTATGTCCCGCGTCGCTATGATCCGACCATCGTCGAAGCCATGGCACTGACCGGTGCGTTATCGCCCGACATGGAAACCCCTGCCCGCGCCGATGCCGCGCAAAAGGCGGCTGCATGGATGGACGCGCAGGACGTCGAAGGCAAATGGTCGGGCCGCGTGTCGGAGGAAGGCGGCTATCATTTCGTCCGTCTGTGGCGCGGGGTGGAGGATCATCATATCATCGAACGCAGCTTCCTGATTTCGGCTGAGGCGCGCAAACTGCACCGGCTTGGGCTGGAGGAAGCCGAAAGCTATGCTTCGCCTTCCCGATTGGTGAAATCGAGCGCGGCGGCGGCAGAACCGGAACCCGAAGCGGTTGAAGGCGACGAAGCCGATGCCCCTGCGACCGCGAAGAGAGGCGCTGCCGACAAGCCCGTCACGCGCCCATCCGAATTGCTCGACGCAATCTTGGCGGCAGGCCGCAAGGGCCTTTCCATCTCCCGCTATAAGGGGCTGGGCGAAATGAATGCCGAGCAGCTGTGGGAAACCACGCTCGATCCGCAGGCACGCTCGCTGCTGCAAGTGACGCTTGATGATGGCGACGCGGAGGAGCAGGTCTTCACCCAGCTGATGGGCGACGTCGTCGAGCCGCGCCGCGATTTCATCCAGGAAAATGCGCTGAACGTGGCCAATCTGGACGTTTGAACGCAGTTCCAGCGCGTTATGCCGCGTAAGCGATTGTCATCGGTGTCAGGGCTTGGTCTCCTTCCACTGAGGGAGAGGAACAATGCACTTCATGCGACCAGCCATAGTGGCGGTGGTGCTATGTGCGCCTTTGGCGGCAACCGCTGGCGACAGCCATATCGGCACTGGCATGGCGAGTTATTATGGCCGCGAATTTCTGGGCAGCCGCACGGCAAGCGGTGAGAAATTCGATCCCAACAGCATGACCGCCGCTCACCGTACTGTTGCCTTTGGCAAGCGTATCCGCGTGACCAACCTGTCGAACGGCAAGGATGTCGTTGTGCGCGTCAACGATCGCGGACCATGGAAGAAAAGCCGGATCATCGACATTAGCTATGCCGCCGCAAAGCAGATCGGCATGCACAGAAGCGGGACGGCGCGCGTGGAACTGCACCTGGTCGACTAGGGCGCGAGCGCACTCCAGAGCAGCTTTGCGCCGACCGCGATCATCAGCAGGTTGATCAGCGCCAAAAAACGTTCGGGCGACACCCGCCGCACAAGCCACACACCCGCCAAAGTGCTGGCAATCGCAAGCGGCAGGAAGATGCCGGTCAGGGTCGCGTTATGCGTCGTGAAGCTGCCAAGCGCGAAAAAGGCCGGGACCTTGAACCAGTTGATCGCGGCAAAGAACAAAGCGTTGGTTCCAACAAAGACATCGCGCGGCAAATTGCGGCTCATCGCCCAAATCTGGAACGGCGGCCCGCCCGCGAGCGCGACCTGGCTGGTAAAGCCTGACACGCCGCCCCAGAACAGCCCGACCGAATCGGGATAACGCCGCGTGAGCCGCGCGCCACTGCCGGACTCCGCCGCCAAGCGGTTGAGCCCGAAGGCAATGGCGATCAGCCCGACCGCAGCCTCGACGACCCACACCGCTACATTGGCCGCGAGCAGCCAACCGAGGAAGGTCCCCACCGCAGCACCGGGCAGCGTCCAGGCCAATATCGTCCGGTCTATCGTTTTGCGGAAAGCCCAGACGCCAACGACGTCCTGTACAATGAACAAAGGCAACAGGATCGCGGCACCGTTGATCGGGTCAATTGCCAGCGTCATCACCGGCATCGCTGCGCTGCCAAGTCCGGAGAAACCACCCTTCCCCAAGCCCACCAGAATGACGGCAACGGCAGCTAGACCATAGAAAAGCGGGTCGACGGGAAGGCTCACCCGCCAGCCTGACGACGACGCAACGCCAGCACATAAATGATCGCTGCCGCGCCCGCGAACAGGAACCACTGGATCGCATATGCGAGGTGGTTGTTGGTCACGTCATCGGGGCTCGGTTGCGCTGGCACGCGCAGGCCGACGACCGGTTGATCGGCGATCAGCATCGGGCGAAGAACAACCTTCTGGCCGAAAATCTTCTGCCACAAATTGCGGCGATCCGGCTCGGTAACAATCGTGCCGGTAACGATCCCGCCATCCCATGTCGGTTTCAGGTCAGGCCGGTCCGCTACGCCTGCGGCAAGGATCAAGCCGGGGCCTTCGGCACCGCCGGTCTTGCACGTGGCAATGTAGCGGATACCGGCACGACCGCTGCTATCCTTTCCGGAACTTGCCTGCCAAGAGCTGACTTCCAAACAATTGGCCGACGATTTGCGGAACATGACCTCGTCGGGAACTGGCCCCATCGGGGGGTAGGCAATTGCTGGCTTGTCGCGATTGGCCGTGAACAGCGCAATTTGCGCTTCCTTTTCACCTTTTCGCTGCAACTGCCAGATGCCAAGACCAATCATTATCGCCACCGCCATGGCGACGATGATAGTGGGGATAAGGGGCCAGCGGATACTCATTGAGTTTCACCCCGCGACGCCAAACGGCCCTCAATGGCTTTGTTGCGATGCTCGGCGATCAGCAGTACGGCCTTGGCAAAGCGCAGCGACGTCACAACCAGCACCACGGTTAGCGGCACCCAGATAAGGGCATGCACCCAGAAGGGCGGATGCGCTGCCAGTTCCAGCACGACAGCAGCGACGATGATCAATGCGCCTATGACCATGGTGAGCAACGCGGCCGGTCCATCGCCGACGTTGAAGGCCGAATAGTCCAGCCCGCACTTCACGCACCGATCGGCAAATTGCACGATTCCCCCAAACAAAGTCTTGGCCGCGCATTGCGGACAAAGCCCAAGCAAGGCTGCCTTAACGAACGGCGGTTGCTGCATTGTTCAGATAATCCCTCAGACGCTCACGATGCTGGCTGATACTGTCGACCGATATCAGATAGTCCGAAACGGCCATCAATTGCCAATATTGGCCTTCCTCGCCAAATGCGATGGTTTCGATCCGGGCGGGATCCAGTTCGGCGGCGAAAAAGAAAGAATCGGCATCGCCGCTTCGCCAGTTCGGATAGCGTCGTTTCCAGTGCAGTTGCCGCTCGGAAAAGGCGAGGCCAAATTCCTCGTTCAGCTCACGCAGCACACAGGCTTCGGGCGATTCATCGCCTTCGCGACCGCCGCCCGGAAGATCCCAGCGATTGGGAAATGGAATGTCCGGCCGGTCGTCTCTCCGGTAAACCAGCAGCCGATCTTCGCAGAGCAGAAAAAGCTTCGTTCCGCTAAAATCGGCCTCGGTCACTGGACCGCGCCCGGTCAGTGGACCGGGGCGCCCCAGCCGCCCCAGACATAGACGACAGCGAACAGGAACAGCCAAACGACATCGACGAAGTGCCAATACCAGGCGGCCGCCTCGAAACCGAAATGCTGTTGCGGGGTGAAATGCCCCTTATAGGCGCGGGCAAGGCAAACCATCAGGAAGATCGTGCCGACAATCACGTGGAAGCCGTGGAAGCCCGTCGCCATGAAAAAGCTGGTGCCATAGTTCAGTCCGGCAAAGGGGAAGGGCGCAATGCCATATTCATAGGCTTGTACGCATGAAAACAGCAGGCCGAGGATGATCGTCACCCACAAGCCGTTGATCAGGCCCTTGCGGTCATTGTTGAGCAGCGCGTGGTGTGCCCAGGTGACAGTAGTGCCCGAGCAAAGCAGGATCAGCGTGTTGAGCAAAGGCAGCGAGAAAGCATCGAACACTTCCATGCCCTTGGCGGGGAATTGCGCTAGAGCTGCTGCGCCTTCCTGCCCGATCATGTTGGTGACGGTGAAGGCGTGCGTGACTTCATCGATTTCGATCTGCAAAGGCCGCGGGAAGAGAGAGAAATCGAACCAGGCCCAGAACCAGCCAACGAAGAACATGACTTCGGAGGCAATGAACATGATCATGCCGTAGCGCAGATGCAGTTGCACCACTGGCGTATGGTCGCCGGCATGCGCTTCCTTGATCACATCGGCCCACCAGGTCCAAAATGTGTACAGCACGCCGATCAAGCCCGCGCCGAACACAAGGCTGCCATTGGGCCCAAAGGTCTTTGGCTGGAACATCATCACCATTCCAAAGAACATCACAAAAGCCGCGATCGACCCGATCAGCGGCGTGATGCTGGGTGGGAGGATATGATAATCATGGTTCTTGGCACCGGCCATGGCGAAACTTCCCTATTCCCTGTACGTTTAAGACTTTCCTTAGCTTCCCTTTTCCGCCCGGTCCACCGTCATGGGGTTTTCCACCGGATAGAAAGTGTAGCTAAGGGTAATTTCCTCGATATCCTTGGTTTCCGGATCAGTCAGGATTTTTGGATCGACATAGTACAGCACAGGCATGCGCATTTCCTGCCCGGGCTTCAGCGTCTGCTCGACAAAGCAGAAACACTGAATCTTGTTGAAATATTGACCGGCCTGGGCGGGTGTGACGTTGAAGGTCGCGCTGCCGGTGATCGGCACCGCCGCATTATTCTTGGCGATGTAAATCGACATGTCGCGCGCGCCGATGGTGACGGTATCGGTTGGCCGTTCGGGTTTGAACTCCCATGGCAGGCCACGCTGATTGGCGTCGAAGCGAATAACCATGGTCTTGTTGGTCACCGGGATGGTAGCGGCTTGCGCTTCGCTTACCCGCATCGTTGTGCCGCCGAAGCCGGTGACCTGGCAGAAAATTCGATAGAGAGGCACTGCGGCAAAGCCCATGCCGACCATGCCGACCGCGATGCTGGCCGCCATCAATCCGGTCTTCACATTCGATTTCGGGCGCTCGTTCATCCCCAAACCCCAACTTTTACGACGGTGATTGCATAGAATAATATGCACAGGGCACCCAAAATCAGCCCCATCATCATGGCACGCGATTGCTGGCGACCGCGAACGTCGCGGCTTTGCTGGAGGTCAAGGTCGCCGACCTTTTGCGGGCCTTTGTCTTCATTCATGCTATCACCAGGCGGTCAAGCGCAAGCAAGGCGAAAAGCAGGAACAGATACATTATCGAATAAGCGAACAGCCGCTTTTCCGCCTTCATCTCCTTCGCCTCGGTCGCCGGGTTGCGCCAGACGGCAAAGGCGAGCGCCACGAAGACCGAAGTCAGCGCGAGCGCCGAATAGCCGTAGATCACACCCGTCAGCCCCAGCCACCATGGTGCCAGCACTGCCAAGGCCATCAGCCAGCTATAACCAAAAATCTGGTTCCGCGTCGCCTTGCGTCCAGCGACATTGGGCAGCATCGGGATACCTGCCGCGCCATAATCGGCCTTCATAAACAACGCCAGCGCCCAGAAATGCGGCGGGGTCCAAAGAAAAATGATGGCGAACATCAGCACCGGCAGCAAGGTCACATCGCCTGTAACCGCCGCCCAGCCGATCACCGGGGGGAAGGCCCCGGCCGCACCGCCAATGACGATATTCTGCGGCGTGTTGGGCTTGAGCCACATCGTGTACACGATCGCATAGAAAAAGATCGAGAACGCCAGAATGCCTGCCGCCAGCCAGTTGACGGCAACGCCCATAATACCAACCGAAAAGGCCGCGAGGCCAATACCGAACTGCAGCGCGGCAGGTCGGTCCATCCGCCCGGCAGGCAAGGGACGGCGCGCCGTGCGCTGCATTTTGGCGTCCAGCTCCGCCTCATACCATTGATTGAGCGCGCCACAGGCACCGGCCGCAACGGCAATGCACAGGATAGCGGTAAAGCCGATGACCGGATGGATGCTTCCCGGTGCCGCAAGCAAACCGCATAGCGCCGTAAAGACAACCAGCCGCATCACCCCGGGCTTGGTCAACGCCCAGAAGTCCCGCCATTCCGCAGGCATAGCGATGTCATGCGTTGCTGTGTTCATGATCGGCAGTTCAGTCGTCATCCAAAACCGTAGCCCTGAGCTTGTCGAAGGGCATCTCACAGCCCTCGCGTTACATGTGAGACGCGCCCTTCGACAGGCCTAGGGATACAGTGTCATTTTCAACCCCGTTTCCAAAGCGCAGCCGGTTATTTGATAACCGGCAGCGTTTCGAACTGGTGATAGGGCGGCGGGCTCGACAGCGTCCATTCGAGCGTTGTCGCCCCTTCGCCCCACGGATTGTCCGCAGCCTTGCGTCCAGCCGCCAGCGACCAGATGACATTGACGAAGAAGATCAGCACACCGACACCCATGATCGCATAGCCATAGGACGCGATCTCGTTCCAATGCGCATAGGCCTCCGGATAGTCGGGATAGCGACGCGGCATCCCCTGATTGCCCAGGAAGTGCATCGGGAAGAACAGCACGTTTACGCCGATGAAGAAGACCCAGAAATGCAGGTGACCCAGAAACTCGTTTAGGTTGCGCCCGAACATCTTGCCGAACCAGTAATAGAAGCCGGCAAAGAGCGAGAATACCGCGCCCAGCGAGAGCACATAGTGGAAGTGCGCGACGACATAATAAGTGTCGTGGAGGTTATCGTCGATGCCGCCATTGGCGAGCACGACGCCGGTCACGCCACCGACGGTGAACATGAAGATGAAGCCAAGCGCCCACATCATCGGCGTCTTGAAAGACAGCGAGCCGCCCCACATGGTGGCGATCCAGCTGAAAATCTTGATTCCGGTCGGCACTGCAATCACCATCGTCGCGGCGGTGAAATACATCTTCATCTCGACGCTCATCCCCACAGTAAACATGTGGTGCGCCCAGACGACGAAGCCGACCACGCCAATCGCGACCATCGCATAGGCCATGCCGAGATAGCCGAACACCGGCTTGCGGCTGAAGGTCGCGACGATCTGGCTGATGATGCCGAAGCCCGGCAGGATCATGATATACACTTCGGGGTGACCGAAGAACCAGAAGAGGTGCTGGTACAGGATCGGATCACCGCCTGCCGCCGCGTCGAAGAAAGCGCCGCCAAAGTTACGGTCGACGAGCAGCATGGTGATTGCTGCGGCCAGCACTGGAAGTGCCAGCAACAGCAGGAATGCCGTCACTAGGATCGACCAGACGAACAGCGGCATTTTGTGCAGGGTCATCCCCGGCGCGCGCATGTTGAAGATCGTGGTGATAAAGTTGATCGCGCCCAAAATCGAGGCGGCACCCGCAAGGTGGAGCGAGAAGATCGCCATATCGACTGCGGGCCCGACCGAGCCGCTGGTCGAGAGCGGCGCATAAACGGTCCAGCCTGTGCCTGCGCCAAGCCCGGTTCCGCCGGGAACGAAGCTCGAACCAAGCAGCATGATGAAGGCCACCGCCGTCAGCCAGAAACTGATATTGTTCATCCGCGGGAATGCCATGTCGGGCGCGCCGATCATGATCGGTACGAACCAGTTGCCGAACCCGCCGATCATCGCGGGCATGACCATGAAGAACACCATGATCAGACCGTGCGCGGTGATCAGCACGTTCCACATATGATATGCCTCATCCATGCTGGCCGCACCGCCACCAGCCATCGCATTGTGCCATGTGGCCCAATCCTGCAGATATTGGACGCCCGGCTGCGCCAGTTCGAGGCGCATCAGCCCGGAAATCGCGCCACCGACAATCCCCGCGGTGATTGCGAAGATCAGGTAGAGCGTCCCGATATCCTTATGGTTGGTCGACATGAACCAGCGGGCGAAAAAGCCCGGCTTATGGTCCGCGTCGTGCGTGTGATCGTGAAGATCACCTGCGGTGGCTGCAATGGTTGTCATGGCTTCGACCCTCTTTACTTCGCTGGCGCGGCTGCGGCGGGAGCGGCAGCGGCCTTATTGTCGGTTGCAGGGGCTGCGGCAGGCGCAGCGGCAGCAGGCGTTGGGGCAGCAGGAGCAGCGGCTCCCGGCATCGTGCCGCCCTTTGCCTTAACCCAGGCCGCGAACTGCGCTGGGGGCAGCGCCTCCACCACGATGGGCATATAAGCGTGCCGGGCCCCGCAAAGTTCCGAACATTGGCCGAAATAGACGCCGGGCTTGTTGATGATCAGCTGCCGTTCGTTCAGCCGCCCTGGCACCGCGTCGATCTTGAACCAGAGCGAAGGCACTGCGAAAGCATGGATCACGTCCGAAGCCGTGGTCTGAATGCGCAGCGGCACACCGGCGGGAACAACCATGCGATTGTCGACGGCCAGATGGCTCGGCCCGTCATTGTCGGTGCGGAAGCGCTCGCCCGGTTTCACATTATCCTTTTCCTGCAGCATGTTCGAGACAACCTCGAACCCACCATGGTCGGGATAGCTATAGCCCCAATACCATTGATAACCGGTCGCCTTGATCGTCACAGCGTTGGCAGGCGCTGGCTTGAACTGCTTGGCCAAAAGATCGAGCGAGGGATAGGCTATGCCGAGCAGGATCAGCACCGGCACCAGCGTCCAGACGACCTCGATAAAGGTGTTGTGCGTGGTTTTTGAAGGCGTCGGATTGGCGGCCCGGCGGAAACGGATCACGACCCAGAACAGCAGGAACAGCACGAACAGCGAAATCACCGTGATGATTGGCAGCAGGATAGAATTGTTGATCCACTTCGCATGTGCCCCGATGTCGCTATATTGATCCTGGAAATCGATACCGCCCTCTACAGGCATGCCAACGCCGGGGGTGGGCTTCATCGGTGTGTAGCCGGGGAGCGAACCGTCCATCGACGCCGGGGCCGCAGCGGCCTTTGCTTCACCACCCGCAGGTGCAGCAACGGGTGCCGTAGCGGCAGGCGTCGCAGGTGTCGCGGCCGGAACCGCAGCAGCCTCGGCAGCGGCCGGAGCTGCCGCAGGTGCCGGTGCTGGAGTCGCGCTTTGTGCGGCAACCAGCGACGGCAATGCCAGCAACCCGCATGCAAGAATGAATTTCTTCATAACTTTCATTATGTTAACCCTGTGATTTCGCTTTCCCGGTGCCCTGTTTAGCCGAACCGGCAAATGCCGGAAATACGGCATTTCGCGCGTCCTATAGGCGCGCTTGGCATAACCCTCAAGCGCCTACCAGCAGATTTTATGGATTTATTTGT
>CAZSJE010000045.1:0-14907 GCA_964606835.1 uncultured Sphingorhabdus sp. | reverse complement strand
GGGAAAACCTTCACCATGTGCTTGCGGACAAAGCCCGCAATGTCGTCAGGCGGCGACTGCACATATTTCTCCCCGCCGCCAAAGATCAAGCGCTTGTCGGCGGACAGGCGGAAATAGTTGAGGACGAAACGGCTATCGGCCACTGCCGCGTCGCTAGGCAGATAATCCCGCCAGTTGGGTAGCGGCGCGGTCGCCACATTATAATTCATGATCGGGATGGTGTATCGGCCCAATTGATCGGAATGGTCATTCGTCCATGTATCTGTGGCCAGGATGACGGTATTGACGTTGGCGGTCGGCCCATATCCTATCACCTCGAAATTTTCGGGTCCGACTGGATGAATGCAATGGGTCATCTCGTCATTTTCAAAGATCGTGACGCCAGCAGCTTTCGCCGCCGCAGCTAAACCCAGAGCATAGTTGAGCGGATGGAAATGCCCGCCTTTGGGATCGTAAATCCCGCCATGATAGCCGCCACCATTGATATGTTGCCCCATGTCCTTGGGCTGCACGACCTCGGTTTCCCAACCGAAATGAGATGCAAGATATTCGGCGTCGCGCTGCATCGCGTCGAAATGCGCAGGCTTAAAGGCCGCCTCCAGATGTCCGGCTTTCAGGTCGCACGCGATGCCATGCTTGGCAATCCGGCCCTTCACCCGCGCAACCGCGCCATAGGCCAAATCGAAAATCGCCTGCGCCCTTTCGCGCCCGAACTCTTCGTCAATCTCGCGCATCGACCAGCGTAGGCCGGGGATCAGCTGCCCGCCATTGCGCCCCGATGCGCCGAAACCGATGGTTTTGGCTTCGAATAGCGCGACCTTCAGCCCCTTTTCCGCGCAGGCCAGCGCCGCCGACAATCCGGTAAAGCCGCCGCCGATGACGGCGACGTCGTAGGACTGGTTGTCGCTCTCGAATCGGGGCTGCGTCTCCCACGCATTGGCCGTGGCCTGATAGTAGCTGTTGGCGAGCGGATCGCTCTCCATCAAACCCTCAGCAGCAAATGCTCGCGCTCCCAACTGCTCACCACCGACTGGTAATTGAACAGCTCATAATCCTTCACCGCATAGAATATCTCGAAGAAATCCTCGCCCAGCAGGTTTCGCACCGGCTTGCATGCCGAGAAACGATCGAGCGCCGCCTCCAATGTGCGCGGCAGGGTGCGGGCGCGGTTATAGGCGCTGCCAGTGATCGCCTTGGCAGGCACCATCCGTTCGACCATGCCGATATAGCCGCACACGAGGCTCGCGGCGATGGCCAGATAGGGGTTTGAATCCGCTCCCGGCAGGCGGTTCTCGACGCGGCGATTGGCCTTGTCCGATATCGGCACGCGGAAGCCGCAGCTGCGGTTATCCTCGCCCCATTGCACGTTGATCGGCGCTGCGCTGTCGGGCCGCATCCGGCGGAAGCTGTTTACGTTGGGCGCCCAGAGCGGCGAGACCTGCGGCATCAATTTCACCAGCCCCGCAATATAGCTGCGGAACAGCGCGCTGTCGCGGCCATTGGCGTTGGAAAACAGGTTCTTGCCCGTTTCCGCATCGACCACCGACTGGTGAATATGCATGGCGCTGCCCGGTTGCCCCGCCATCGGGTTCGCCATGAAGGTCGCATAGACGCCATGCTGCTTGGCCACCGCACGCACCGCGCGTTTGAACAGGAACACCTGGTCGGCCAGTTTCAGCGGATCGCCATGGAGAAAATTCACCTCCAGCTGCGCTGCGCCCATTTCGTGGATCATCGTGTCGATATCGAGCCCCATCAGCTCGCAATCGTCATAGATATGATCGATGATATCCTCATATTCGTTCATGGCTTCCAGCCCATAAGGCTGGCTTGCGGTTTCGGCCCGGCCACTGCTACCGGTCGGCGGCACCAGCGGGAAGTCGGGGTCGACATTTTGGCTGACCAGATAAAATTCGACCTCGGGCGCAATGATCGGTTTCCAGCCCCTGTCGGCATAAAGGCCAAGCACTTTTTTCAGGATGGTGCGCGGGGCAATTTCCACTTCATTGCCATCGCCGTGAAAGGCATCGGCAATCACGAAAGCCGTGGGCGATTTGAAGCCGGGGGCGACGCAGATGGTATCGGGATCCGCGATCAGGATCTTGTCGGGATCCTTGTCCCAGATGTCCTCAATATCCTCCGGATAATGCCCGTCGATCGTGCAGATAAAGACGCTGCCGGGGATGCGAAGCGACTTGTCGCGGACCGAAGAGAGGAATTTCTTCGCAGGCAGCACCTTGCCGCGCTGCACGCCGTTAATGTCGGGGACGATGCACTCGACCTCGTCGATTTTGTGTTCGGCGATCCAGTTCGCCAGATTGATGGCCATAAATGACGTGCGACCAGCCCCGCGCGGAGGCTGATCGCACCCTTTCCTTTGCGTATCAGGTGCTTCCTTGCGGGAAAGCTCCTAACAGCTTTCGATCAGAAAGCATAGCCAAGCGAAAACACCACAGTCGCCTTGCTGTCGCCCAATGCGAAGACCGAGCGGCGGTTGGTGTCCACATAGGAGACGCCCGCGGTAAAGCCCGAGAATGAGGCGTTTGCGCCGATCGACCAATCGAGCTTGTCACTGCCGACCGTGAAGGCGCCATCCTCATAGCCGATCGAGCCGGTCAGCGTGACGGGCGTGTTCGGAATGCCGATACTGGCATTCGTAGCAAGATAGATATTGTCCTGATTGCCGGTATTGTCCTGGCTGGGCACATAGCTGAGCTGGCCGCCCAGCGTAACCGGGCCAACCGTGGTGCCGAGTTTGCCAGTCAGTTCGAGATAGTTGAAGCTGGATACACCGGGATAGAGATAATAGGTCGCGCCAATATCATAGGTCACGGCGTCGCCCCCGGCAAAGCCCGCGTACAGATCGACCTCGACATCGTCGCCCGCATTTTCAGCGAGGTTTGAGCCCCAGACGCCCAGATAAAGCCCGGATTCATGCTTGATGGTCAGCGTCGGCTGAACCGCGAAATCCTTGTCCGACAGCGAAACGCCGCGGAAACGATAGTCGGACACCACCGTCACACCACCGCTGACAGTGATCGGGCCTTCGGCCTCTTCCTCATCCTGTGCGAATGCAGGCGCGGCGACTGCCATGCTGCCCAGCATGGCGCAAGCTGCGGCGAGTTTGAAAATGGATTGACGCATTGAAATACCTTTCTTCACAAAATCAGCGCTGGCGAAGGGCAAAGCTTACGCCGCCCGCCATTAATGGCTGTTCCTGTCCCGTGAGTTTTGCCAGCACCGCATTATCATTTGGTTATCGATGCCTTTGTTCGCAGTTGCACAAAACATCAATCGGCAGGCGTGGCAAGCAATTTTGCGACAGGCTTGCTGTCGTTTTTTGAAATTGTTGCAATTTGGGCACAGTAAGCAACATCACCTCTCCCACAGGAAACGATGTTGGTGCTTGCTGGGTTGATCAGGATTGCCTAAGCCAACAACCGGGACGGCACGGTCCGGTTTACCACTTCCCGCAACGCAAAGGCAGTTTCGATTCGTGCAACTCTGGGCAACCGGGCAATCTCTTGCCGGTGGATGACCTCATAATCCTCGATTGAGGCAGCGCGCACAACAAGCAAATAGTCGTTGCGCCCGCTCATCAGATGCGCGCGTAGTATGGACGGACTCTCGGCGACGGCGGCCTCAAAGAAGCGCATTGCTTCCTCGCTTTGGCTGTCAAGCGTGATCGTGACCATCACCGTTGCGCCCATGCCGAGTTTGCGCAAATTCACATCGGCTCGATAGGCGCGGATGATGCCTGCATCCTCCAGCGCCTTTTGGCGGCGGTAGGCGGCGCTGGGGGAGAGGCCCGCTGCCTCGCCCAGTTCCTGCTGCGTGGCGCGGCCATTGGCGACGAGCGCGCTCACTATTTTGCGGTCGATCCTGTCCATATGCATGATTTATGCTTCATTTGGTTATTGATGTCCATATTTTGCGCATTATCGGCGCGCATGCCGTGATAAATACCCGCCATAGCTTTTGAGGAGAAATATGATGCGCGTCGGCGTCCCCAGTGAAATCAAGGTCCATGAATATCGCGTGGGGCTGACCCCGTCGGCGGTGCGCGAATATGTGTCGCGCGGGCATCAGGTGATGGTGCAGTCGGGCGCGGGCGCAGGGATCATGGCGACCGATGCCGCCTATCAGAAAGCAGGCGCGAAGATCGTCAAAACCGCCGCCGAAATCTTCGCCAAGGCCGATATGGTGGTGAAGGTGAAGGAACCGCAGCCATCCGAATGGGTGCAGCTGCGCGAGGGGCAATTGTTGTTCACTTACCTCCATTTGGCTCCCGACCCCAAGCAGGCCAAGGGGCTGATCAAGTCGAAATGCACCGCCATCGCTTATGAGACCGTTACCGACGCGCGCGGCACGCTACCGCTGCTGGCGCCGATGAGCGAAGTCGCGGGACGGCTTGCCATTGAGGCAGCGGGCGAGGCCATGAGGAGGTCGGAAGGCGGCGCGGGCATCCTGTTGGGCGGCGTCCCTGGCGTGGCTGCAGGCCGCGTCTGCGTGATCGGCGGTGGCGTGGTTGGCACGCATGCTGCGCGCATGGCGGTTGGGCTGGGCGCGGAAGTGACCGTTGTTGACCGCTCGCTGCATCGCCTCCGCGAGCTCGATGAATTGTTTGAGGGCCGCGTGCGCACGCGTTACTCCACACTCGACACCATCGACCATGAGATCAGCATTGCCGACGCGGTGATCGGTGCGGTCCTCATCCCCGGCGCCAGCGCGCCAAAGCTGGTCACGCGCAAGATGCTAAAGCATATGAAGCCCGGCTCGGTGCTGGTCGATGTCGCAATCGATCAGGGCGGCTGCTTTGAAACCTCCAAGCCCACCACCCATGCCGAGCCCACCTATGTCGTCGATGGCATTATCCATTATTGCGTCGCCAACATGCCCGGCGCGGTGCCGCAAACCAGCGCAGCGGCGCTTAACAACGCAACTCTACCCTACGGCCTTGCGCTTGCCGACCACGGCCTCGACGCGCTGCGCGGCGCTAATGAGATCGGGCGCGGGCTGCTTGCCGGGCTAAATGTTCACAAGGGCAAGGTCACGAGCAAGGCTGTCGCCGAAAGCCTGAACCTCAAATATGTCGAGCCGGAGGTTGCCCTCGCCAACTGATTGCGCCATCCTTGTCTCATAAAGAGGGGGAGGATGATGGATGAAACAGGCAGCTTTGGCATTGGCCGCAATGGCGCTGGCCAGTAGCGCGGGCATGGCACAAACCACTGCGCCTCCTGATGCTGCCGCCAGCGATCCGGCAAAGCTCGGCTGGATGCAAGGCACGCCGCCGCCTGCCGACAAGACCATCCGTTTCGAAGACGGCAGCTATTTCCGCTTCCCCCAGCTGCGTTGGAGTTTCTCCAACTGGAGGGAGTTGATGCCTTCAGTGCCCTTGCGGCGCGGGACGGGAGCTGCGGCGGCGCTCCCCCGCGCCGAGCGGTCTGACATTGACGCAGTGACATTCATGCCCATCGGCAGCGACAAGCCGATGAGCTGGAAGGATTCGCTGGCGGCCAATTACACCGACGGCATTGTGGTGCTGCACAAGGGCAAAATCGTTTACGAACACTATTTCGGCGTCACCACCGCAGAGACGCAGCATATCGTCTTTTCGGTCACCAAATCCTATATCGGCACGCTCGCCGCGATGCTCGTCGCCGAAGGCAAACTCGATCCCGAAAAACCAGTCACTGCCTATGTCTCCGAACTGGCGAACAGCGGCTTTGGCGATGCCACCGTCCGGCAAGTGATGGACATGACCACGGGCATCGCCTTTGACGAAACCTATACCAACCCCAATGCCGATATCGTCCGCCACGCCCGCGCAGGTCGCGCCGCACCACGCCCGCCGGGCTATGACGGCCCCGACGGCTTCCTTGCCTTCCTGCCCACCATCGGCAAACAGGGCGAACATGGCGAGCGCTTCACCTATCGCACCGCCAACACCGATGCGCTCGGCTGGATCGTCGCGCGCGCAGGCGGTGCGCCTGTGCGCGACCAGCTGGAGAAGCGCATCTGGTCGAAGCTGGGCGCGGAGCAGGACGGCGCTATCGTTATCGATGCGCAAGGAACCGTCTTCGGCGGCGGCGGCCTGATGGCCTCGGCGCACGACATGGCACGCTTTGGCGAAATGATGCGGCTGGGCGGCAGATGGCAGGGCCAGCAGGTCGTGCCTGCGAGCACCATTGCGGACATCACCAAGGGCGGCGGCAAGGCGGAGTTTGCCAAGAACGGCGCCTATCCCACGCTTCCCGGTTGGTCCTATCGCAACCAGTGGTGGGTCAGCCATAATGAGCATGGCGCCTATATGGCGCGCGGTATCCACGGGCAGGCGATCTATATCGATCCCAAGGCGGAAATGGTGATTGCCCGCGTCGCCTCGCATCCGATGGCAGGAAATGTGCTGATCGACCCGAATTCGATTCCCGCCTATCATGCACTGGCAAGGCATTTGATGGGCAAGAAGTGAGGCCATGAAGCAGGACAACCGCGTTACCGGGCACCAGCTGGCGGCGATGCTTGGGCTGTCACAGCCTACCGTGTCGCGCGCGCTGCGCGGGCACAAGAAGGTCAACGAGCAGACCCGGCTGCGCGTCGAGCAGCTTGCGAAGGAACTGAACTACGCAGTCGATCATAACGCCGTGCGGTTGCGCACAAGGCAGACCTTTACCATTGCCCTTGTCCTCCTCTGCCGTCGGCAAGAGAACCGCGCGAACATCAATCCCTTCTACCTGTCGCTCCTTGGGTGCATCGCTGCATCTGCCTCCGACCTGGGCTATAATCTGATCGTCTCCTTCCAGGATTCGCCTGCCAATTTCTTCGCCAATTATACCGGCAGTGGACAGGCCGACGGGTTGATCGTCATTGGCAGCGGACAGAATGTCGAAGGCTGGCGCTTCTTCGCCGAACAGGCCGCGCGCGACGTGCCAATGGTCTGCTGGGGCGCGAGCAAGGAAGATCTGGTCTCGATCAAAAGCGACAATGTGCAGGGCGCCACGCTTGCGATCGACCATTTGATTGCCAAGGGCTGCAAGGCAATCGCCTATATCGGCCCCAGCCAAAGCGAGCAGCCGCAATTCCAGGATCGCGTTGCCACCTATCGCCGACTGGCCAGCGAGCGTGGGCTGCCGATTATCTGTCCGCCGCTGCCCGAAAACGCGGTACGCGAGGCGCAAGGCTATGAAGCCACCATGTCACTGCTGCGCGACGGCGTGACCTTCGACGGTATCTTCGCCGCCAATGATTTCATCGCGCTGGGCGCAATGCGCGCGTTGGGCGAACGCGGTATGGAGGTCGGCAAGACCGTCCGCGTCATCGGCTTCGACGGCATAGCGACGGGAGCCTACGCCCAACCGCCGCTGACCACGATCGAACAGGACTATAGGCGCGCAGGCGAGATGCTGGTCGATGCGCTGATCGCGCAGATGCAAGGCGAGGAACCCGATGTCGCGCCGGTGCCGGTGCGGTTGCTGGAGCGCGCAAGCAGCTAGAAAATGGTGGACAGGGCTGGATTCGAACCAGCGTACGCTACGCGGGCAGATTTACAGTCTGCTGCCTTTAACCACTCGGCCACCTGTCCACGCCAAAACGGGGCAATTCGACGGGCGAAAGGGCCGTCCCCGCAGAGGAAGCGGCCTCTTGGCGAAACGCGCCTCTGCTGTCAACCGCCTGCAACCGCATTCTCCCCCAAAAAAGGGCCGGGGAGATTGCTTCCCCGGCCCCTTCTCGCATCACCCTTTGGGGTGTTCCTTAAAACTTCAGAGTGCCCGTCACGAACAGCTGGCGGGGGTTGCCGTAGAAGGCGGTCAGTGTGCCTTCGCGGCCAAGCGATGCGACCGGCAACCCACCCACCAGAACCGGCACGCCCGTGGTCGCGTTGGCCGCGATGAAGGTGTAGCCAGAGGTCTTGTATTTCTTGTTGGCTATATTCTTGCCGTGCAGCCCGATGCTCCAGCGGTCGCCGGGTGCACTATAGACCAGGCTCGCATCCCACAGCGCAAAGCCGCCCTGGTCGATAAAGGGATTGGGGATTTCGAACTGGAAGGTCTTGCTGCGGTAGGACAAGGTCGTCGAAAAATCGATGCCGCCCTCACCCACCGGTGCGCTATAGGCAAAAGTGCCGCTCGCCGTCCATTTGGGCGTATTCTGCACACGGCGGAACGCCGCCACATCGGTCGGCACGCCGCCAATATTGGTGATATATTCCTTATATTCGGCGTCGATATAGCCAAGCGCACCCGACAACGTCATCCGGTCACCTGACGTTGCAATATCGCGCCCAAGCCGCGCCAGCCCCTCGATTTCCAGCCCCTTGAACTTCGCCTTGCCGGCGTTGGAAACGACGCCGCAGAAACTGGGCAAGCCGCCCACAGTACAGGCGACCGAACCAGGGATTTGCACATCGGTATAGTCGGCGTAGAAGCCCGCAATGGCAAGGTTCAGCCCGCCATCGAACAGGCTGCCTTTATAGCCGAGCTCGTAGCTTTCGACACTTTCGGGACGGAAGCTGAGGAAAGCGGCGACTTCGCTATCTTCGCGGATGCCGTTGCGGTTGAGATCGGGCGCGTTCGAGCCCACGCCGCGCGGATCGAAACCGCCACCCTTGAAGCCTTGGCTGTAGCTTGCGTAGAGATTGTGGTCGGGCGTCGGCTTGAACGACAACGAGACGCGCGGGGTGAATTTTTTGAAGTTGCGCTTGCCGCGGAAATTGGTTGCAGGCGCGCCAAAGGCGACCCCCGCCCCGCCAAACACCGGAGAGCCGCCGCCAACATAATTCTGCCGCAATATGCGCGCGCTACGTTCGTCCCAAGTATAGCGGCCACCAAGCGACAGGCTCAACTGCTCGCTGAAATCGAAGGTGAAGTCTCCGAACACGGCAAAGGTTTCGGTATCGACATCGGCTTCGGTAAAGGCGGTTAGCCCGGCGACCGTGGTGAACAGCCGCACGTCGAACAAAGTGTCGCCCTTGGCATCCAGATAATAGACGCCGAGCAGGCCGTTCACATTCTCGCTTTCGTATAGAAGCTGGAATTCCTGGCTTGTCTGCTGGTTGCGGTAAATGCCGGGGACATCGACATCGACTGCGGGCAGCGCGTCGAAATCGATCGGGGTTTCCGACACGTCCTTGCGCCACGAACTGATCGAGCGCAGCGTAATGTTATCGGTCACTTGCGCCGAGACATTCATTGCGAGCCCGTAAGCCTCTATATCCTGTTTCGGATCGTTCAGCCCACCGCGCGTGTCGAAGACATTGGCGAGCACCGGCGCACCGCTTTGCAGGCCCCGGATCAGACGCGTACCACCGCGCGGATTGCTCTTGTCCTTGGTGTAGTCGCCCGACAGGCGGATCAGCACCGGCTGGTCATAACCGCCAATCTCAACCGTGCCGCGTGCTGCCCATATATCCTTGTTGTAATTCTCAAGACCGGTGGTCAGATTATCGCCGAAACCGCCGCGCGACAGCCGCGCGCCCGATGCGCCGATGCGGATCATGTCGCTAATCGGTGTGCTTGCCGTCACCACAAGGTCGGCCTGCTTGTAAGTGCCAAGCGTGCCGCGCACCTTGACCGACAGGTCCTGCGGCAATTGGCGCGTCACATATTTGACCGCGCCGCCGACGGTGTTGCGGCCATACAGCGTCCCCTGCGGCCCGCGCAGCACCTCGATCCGCTCGACATCGTAAATATCGAGCACAGCGGCCTGCGGACGATTGAGATAGACATCATCGAGATAAATGCCGACTCCCTGTTCGAAGCCCGAAACCGGGTCCTGCTGCCCCACGCCGCGGATGAAGGCAGTCAGCGTCGAATTGGTTCCGCGCGAAGCCTCCAGCGTGGTGTTGGGGGTGATTTGACCAATATCGGTGATGTCGATCGCGCCGCGCGCTTCCAGCGCCTCGCCGCTAAAGGCGGTGACCGCGATAGGCACGTCGTTCAGGCTTTCCTCGCGGCGGCGGGCGGTGACGATGATCGCGTCGCTATCACCTTCCTCCGCAGCTTCGTCCTGCGCGAAAGCCACGACAGGCATCGTCGTGATCGAACCAAGTGCGATGCCCGCAAACAAGGTCGCGCGAATGATGGGGGTCTTTTTCATCGGAAATCTCTCCTTCCTGACGTCCAGTCAAAGCGGCCTATGCGCCGTCTTGATTCCCCTATATTGAAAGTTGAACCATCTTTCAACTCTTGTTATGAAGCACCTCGCAAGAAGCGGGAGAGCGTGGCATGGATGCCACAATGAAAGCGAAGGCAGTTGATCTGGCAACCGGTGCGAAGGCACCACGGACCGAGCGCGGACGGCGCACGATGCGCACGCTGCTCGACGCTGCGGCCGCCGAATTTGGCGAGAAAGGTTTTCACGACAGTTCGGTGGTCAGCATTACCAGCCGCGCCGGCGTCGCGCTGGGCAGCTTTTACACCTATTTCGATTCGAAAGAGTCGCTGTTCCGGGCGCTGGTGAAGGACATGTCCGGGCAGGTGCGCGACAATGTTGCCCCGGCAATGGCCGATGCCAAGGACGGTATTGATGCAGAGGGCCGCGCGCTGACCGCCTTCCTCGCCTTCGCCCGCGAGCATAAGGAAATCTACCGGATCATCGACGAGGCCGAATTTGTCGCGCCAGATGCCTGGACCGCGCATTATCGCGGCACGGCAGAGCGTATTCTAGACCGCCTGCGCGCCGCAGAAGCGCGGGGAGAATTGTCCGGCCCTGTCGATGAGGCGCATGCTTGGGCGATCATGGGGATGAACGTCTTCCTCGGGCTTCGCTATGGCGTGCTCGGTGAGGAACGGCCGGTTGCGGAGGTGGCCAGCGTGGCCAATGCGCTGCTCCGCTGCGGACTTGGCGCGGATTGATCAGGGCGCGCGCACTGAAGAACGGTTGTTTTCCGGTGCGCGGCGCTTAGCCGAGCCTATCAGCTGTACGCTACGAGATCCGATACTTCCCCTGACATTGCATCGAAATGCGCTTTCAGCATTGGTGCGGTTACTACTTCGGCAACGCCGTCAATTGCTGCAATCTTCTCGCGCAACGCCATGATCTCGCTGTGGCTGGACAATTGCGCAAGCAACACCAAATCCGGCTTGCCGGAAAGGCTGTTGCACAAACGAATTTCGACATTGCGCAAAATCGAAGGAACAATATCGCCACATAATTTGCCGGCCTCAAAGGTGACGAACATCCAGACGCGCACATCATCACGCTCTGCCACGCGAAAGCGTATCGTATAGCCTGCAATTGTCCCGCTCGCTTCCAGACGCCGCAACCTTTCCTGCGTCGCGCTTCGTGACAATCCGATTCGTTTTGCCAGAGCGACCATCGGCGTTCGCGCATTGTCGCGCAGGATGCGGACGATGTTTTCGTCGGTTGGATCGAGCTTAACTTTCATTTTGCGTCATTCTGCAGGTCCAGACCGGTCATATTGCCGGGTTTCAACCGGCACCGCCTAAGCGCATTTCACCCATGATGAAACAAGAAGGCCGACATAGTCGTGCGGGGAAAATGCTCAATATGGAAATACTGACAGAGCCTGACAGCTGGGTTGAGCGATACACTCCGTCCCCTGTCGCAACGGGAGAACAAGGGTGAGAATTTCGACAATCGCATCAATTGCGGCACTTTCAATTGTATCAGTGCCAGGCCCGGCCTTTGCTGACACTGCCATTGGTTCGGCAGCCAGCGGACAAGCCGGAGCAACAGAAAGTGATAGGCTTGCCGCCATAGTCGCCCAAAGTGATGAGGATGGTTTGCGTCTGATCCCGCAAAATGCGCTTTGGCGGGGTGACATGCGCTATGCCGGGCAATTTGGTGACTTGTTGAGCGATTCCTGGATTGCCGAAATGCGACAGTCTACCGAGCAGGATCTGGCGCGTTTGGCAGAGATTGACCGATCAAAACTGCCGCCCAGAGACCGGTTGGTATTTGATACGTTCAAATACACCGTTTCGCTAAATCTGAAAAACTATCAGCTGGGCTTGGCCGAACTCAATGCCCGGATGCCGCTCGATCAACTTCTCGGCCAGCACCTGCTCTTCCCCCAGCTCTCTTCAGGCGAAAGCGTTGCGCCGTATAAGACGGTCAAAGATTATGAAGACGGGTTGCAGCGGATGGACGGGTTTGTGACCTTTGCCGATGCCGCGATTGTCCGGATGCGCGAAGGTATGGCGACGGGACAAGTGCTGACCCGGGTCGTGACCGAAAAAGTGATCAAGCAGATCGATGATGTGATCGCTGCCGGAGTTGAAAATGGTGACTTCTGGAAACCAGTGAAAGCAATGCCGGACAGCTTCGCGCCAACCGATCGCGCCAAAATCGCCGAAGCCTATCGCGAGAAGCTGTCAGCAAAACTGTTGCCGGCTTACCAGCGATTGCGAGATTTCCTGACAAATGACTATCTTCCGGTCGCGCGGACGGGTTCTCCCGGTCTCGCCTCGCTTCCCGGCGGCGACAAATTGTACCAGTGGAACCTGGAGAGCTTTACCACAACCTCCATGAAGGCGGACGAAATTCACGCCCTTGGCTTGAGCGAAGTTGCGCGGATTACAGCCGAAATGGAAAAGGTGAAGCGTGAACTCGGGTTTCACGGCACGCTCAAACAATTTTTTGCATCGATCAAATCCGATCCGCGATTTCGCTTCCGGGATCGGGATGACCTGCTCACCCGCTTCGAAGATTTGCGCGTAAAAGTATCAGGGCTGCTTCCCCGCTATTTCGGGAAATTGCCGAAAGCTGGATTTGAGGTCAAATCCATTCCTGCGGCGCAGGAGGGCACCGGTGGCGGCGCATATTATCAAATTGGCACTCCTGACGGTTCGCGGCCAGGCGCAATATTCGTAAACGCATCTGCCGATTATCTGGGCACTGCACACCGGATGACCGCGACCCTTTTGCATGAGGGTATTCCCGGGCATCATATGCAAGGCAGCATCGGACAAGAGGACGAAACTTTGCCAGCCTTTCTGCGCTTTGGCTATTTTCTAGGCTTTGGCGAAGGCTGGGGCTTGTACAGCGAATGGCTTGGTAATGAGATGGGGTTATACAAGGATCCAGTCCAGCGATTTGGCGCCTTGGATATGGACATGATCCGGGCTCAACGATTGGTGATCGACACCGGCTTGCATGCCAAAGGATGGAGCCGGGAACGTGCTATCCAATATGTTCTCGATTACAGCACAATGACCCCTAAGGAGGCCGAGGACGCCGTTGATCGCTATATCAGCTGGCCAGGGCAAGCGACAGCCTACACCATCGGCAAATTGTTCATCATTCGCCTGCGTCACAAGTCCGAGAAAGCATTGGGCAAGCGCTTTCAATTGACCGAATTCCATGACCAGCTGCTCGATAGCAGCGCATTGCCGCTGACCGTACTGGAAGCAAAAATCGACGATTGGATAGCGGAAAAAAGGGAGCAGAAAAAATGACCTGCAATCTGATTATCGCATCGGAAAAAAATTACTCGTCCTGGTCCTTGCGAGGATGGTTGTTGCTACGATGGGCTGGAATTGACTTTGTCGAAACACAGATAAGCCTCGCTCAACCCGGTTATGGTTTGGGGCGCATAGACGATGTCAAGGCGATGTCACCCAATGGCCTGGTTCCAGCCCTGCAGATTGGCAATGATGTCATCTGGGACACGATGGCGATAGCCGAGTGGGCGGCAGAGCACGACACTTCACTTTGGCCTGCAGACCCGCTGGAGCGCGCCAAGGCCCGATCCGTCACTGCAGAAATGCATTCGGGGTTTGTCCCGCTACGAAGGGATTTGCCGATGAATATCTTGCGCAGGTGTGCGGCGCGGGATTTGCCCGAAGAGACGCTACATTCCATCGCACGTGTCCATCAAATCTGGTGGCAATGTTTAAGTGCCGCGTCCGGTGGTCCTTATCTCTTTGGCCAAAAGAGCCTTGCAGACGCCTTTTTCCTGCCCGTCGCTACCAGGTTCCGAACCTACAGCATCGCGATGGACGCCGCTTGCCAGACCTATTGCGATACCCTGCTGGCAGATAGTGATTTCCGCGAATGGGAGGCTGCATGTGTACCTGACAGTTGGGACATTCACGGATTCTCGGTCATTGATGGCCTATATTGTCAGGAAAATTGAAATGACCGATACAGAAAGCAACAAGGCAGTCTTTCTGGCATTTTCTGAAGCTTGGGCTGCGAAAGATATCGACAAGATAATGGACTTTGTCACCGACGATATGGTTTATTCAGCGTCGATCGGTCCCGAGCCCGGCGCAACTTACAGGGGACGCGACCAAGTGCGGGGCGGCATAGAGTCGATCATCGCCCATGATGCCGCGACTCATGTCGAAATCACTGAACTTCATGCCGATGGTGAATTTCTGTTTCCACTGTGGAGCTACACTTTGGCCGATGGTTCGGTGGCGAAGGGAATGGACGTTATCGGTTTTCGTGACGGCTTGATATGCAGGAAAGACGGGTTTCGCAAATGCTTGTCATGAAACCTCAGTGCGAACGTTGCGACGCCCATTTGCCCGCCGACACGAACGGGGCGTTCATTTGCTCTTACGAATGCACTTTCTGCGAGCGATGCACAAACGACGTTTTGCATGGGAATTGCCCAAATTGTGGAGGTGAACTTTTGCCGCGCCCGTCGCGCAAGGCAGACACCGAGCGCTAGACGGAATGTCGCAGCCCCGCTATCGCGCGCGGCCATGACGCTCAACAGACGCACCTTTGCCATTATCTCGCACCCTGATGCGGGGAAAACGACGCTGACCGAAAAGCTGCTCTTGCAAGGCGGCGCGATCCATTTGGCGGGCGAGGTGAAGGCGCGTGGGGCTGCGCGGCGGGCCCGATCGGACTGGATGAAGATCGAGCAGCAGCGCGGAATTTCGGTTACGTCCTCAGTAATGACCTTCGAGAAAGACGGCATCGTCTTCAACC
>CAZSJE010000044.1:1613-14932 GCA_964606835.1 uncultured Sphingorhabdus sp. | reverse complement strand
GATGCCAATGGCCTGCCATCGGCGCCGATGGACGTGACATTGGCTGGTGACGGCACAGCAATCCGCGTCCAGCTTGATGCCGCGGGGAATGTCGATGTCGCGCGCTAGGCTGCCAAACAATGGCTTCACGTTGATCGAGATGCTGGTTGCACTTTCGATATTCAGCCTTGCTGCGTTGGCCATGGTCAACCTGCAGGGCTATTCGGTGAAAACAGCCGCAACATTGTCAGACAGTTCGCTTGCGTGGCAAGTGGCGCAAAATCTGGCGGTTGACCGGCTGTCTGCACCCATGGCCCCGGCAATCGGTACCGAGGAGGGGGAGATTGAAAATGGCGGTCGGCGCTGGCGCTGGACGGTCGTGACCGCCAAAACCGAGGATGCCCGCCTGGTGACCATTGACATTGCGGTTACAGGAGAAGGCGCAGCGGCCCGCCGCAGCGCGCGGCTGTCCACGGCACGACTGGTGGAAAAATGACGCCTGCCGTTCGTCCCTCCACTGCCGGTTTCACATTGGTAGAGATGCTGGTGGCGCTTGCCATTTTTTCGCTGATCTCTGTGGCAGGGGTCGCCTTGCTGCAATCGGCGAGCAGCACGCAGTTGGCCGTGAAAGACCGGCTGGGCGATCTGGGTGCCAATACGCGTGCGGTTGCGGTACTGGAGGCCGATCTTGCACAAGCGGTGGCGCGTCCCGTGCGCACTATATCCGCGGGCAGCACACCCGCCTTTGCCAGTGGCGGGGCAGAAACGCCCGGTCAATTGTTCGCCTTCACCCGCATGGGCTGGTCCAATCTGGACGATGCGCCCCGGTCAGAGTTGCAGCGCGTGGCCTATGCCGTAGAGGGTGGAAATCTCCAGCGCGTTGGCTGGTCGATGCCCGATGGCGGCAAGGCGCAGCCTTCGACCATGCTCGCCGAGGTCGCCTCCGCAACGGCACGGTTTCGCGATCGGGAGGGCAATTGGCGCAGCGATTGGGACGCGAGCGACCCGCTGGCCATCCCGCGAGCAATCGAGCTGACGATCACCCAGAAAGAGGCAGCGCCTGTGACCTTGTTGTTTCTTGTCGGCGCAGGCGGCTCTCCACTTCCGCCGAAGGCCGAACAGGAGGGCGACGATGCCGAGCCGGCCTGACATTCCGCCTTCCGAACAGGGCGCTGCCTTGCTGTCGATCCTGCTGCTCGTTGCGATCCTTTCGGTGATTGCGGCGACCACCCTGGACCGCGTGATCCTGTCGACAAAGCTTGCGGGCAATGGCCAATCGATGCGGCAGGCGCGCGCGCTTGCCTTTGCCGCCGAGGACATCGCGCTTGCCCGCATTGCCGACCTGCGAGGCGCGAATGCCACGCAAACGACGCTGGCGGGCGGCTGGTTGGGAGAGCCCCGGCGGTTCCAGCTGCCCGGCGGAACGGTCACCGCAACGCTGCGCGATGGCGGCAACTGCTTCAATCTCAACAGCCTGGTTCAGGAATCCGAGGGTAAGCTGCTGGTCAATCCGGTAGGCCGCGACCAGTTTATCTCGTTGATGACCGTACTTGCAATCCCGGAAAACGTCGCGCGCACTGTCGCATCGTCGGCGGTCGATTGGGCGGACAGCGACAACAGCCCGCAACCGGGCGGTGCAGAGGATGGCGATTATCAGGCGGCGCCGACACCCTATCTGCCGGCAAATCGGCCATTCGCGCACAAAAGCGAGTTACTGGCGGTCAAGTCGGTGGCAGGGCCCGTTTACGCCAAACTCTCCCCCTTCATCTGCGCGCTGCCCAAGGCGCAACTGTCGCCGATCAACGTCAACACGCTACTTGCCGAACAGGCACCGTTGCTCTCCATGCTTTTTCCCAGCGGAGGCATGACCGCAAATAATGCGCGCTCCTATCTCGCCAAACGTCCGGCAGGCGGCTATGGCAGCCTCGTTCGTTTTTGGGAGGGACTTGGGTCTGGCGCCGCCAAGCCGGGGCAGGTGGTGCAGGACCAGGTCAAGCTCACCAGCCAGTGGTTCGTGCTCGACCTGGTGATACAAAGCGGGGATGTCGAGTTGCGTGAAACGGCCTTGATTGCTGCGGAGACAGCACCGCCGCGCCTGATATGGCGCAGCTGGGGGTGAGGCTGGTTGATGCAGGCTGATGCAATCCTAGCGCTGTGGCCGGTTGGCGAAGATGACGATCCCTTGCTGTGGTTCGTCAGCGGTGATGCCGTTACCGGCGAAAGCACACTTTCGGCTATCGCCGGTCAATTCGATGCCGAGATGCTGGAAACGATCCCCGCCACGCTGCTGGTGCCCGCCACATTGTCGACCTTCCGCCGCGTAGAAGCGGAGGGGCTGGAACCGAAGCAGGAACTGGCCGTCGCCCGCATCCGTGCGCAGGCCGAGGCGCTGGGCACCGTTCAGGCCGGTGCGGCGCGTTGCGCCGATGGCAGGGTTGCACTCGCCACCGTCGATGCGGTCTTGCTGCAATATGGGATCGACCGCATTTCCCGCACAGGTTTGTCGGTGAAGGCGGCCGTGCCGTTCGGCGCGCTTGTCGAGCCCGTTGCCGGAGAAATATTGCGCGCCGAAATTGGCGGCCATGTAATGCTATGCTCTGCCGACCTGTGCAGCGCCGAAGAGCCGTCGCTGGTTTCGGCATTGTTCGGCGATGTCGCTCCGCGCACGCTGGGCGAGGCCGAATTGGCTGCGGCAATGGTGGCGATAGCGCGCGCGCCGGAACCCAATTTCCTGGAAGGCATGGCAACCCGCCGCCGCTCTAAACCGCTGTTCAGCGATGCCAACCGGCTGTGGGCAAAGCGGCTTTCCATCCTCGCCGCCTGCCTGATGTTAGCAGGCGGCATCGCCTATTGGGCAAAGCTGCAATGGGCGATTTCAAACGAGAACAGCCGCGCCCTGGCGGCTGCGCAGAAGATCGACCCGACCATCAACGATATCGACAATGCCGAAGCGGGTGTGGACGCGGCGCTCGCGCGTAAAGGTATCGAACGGGCGAAACCGGCAATACTGGTGGCAATCGTCTGGCAAGCGGCCAAGGCCAATGAAAATGTGGCAGTAAGCGATATGGCGCTGGTCAACAACGGCCTCCTGTCAGCCACGCTGTCCGCGCCCGACAGCGACAGCATCAATGCTGCCTTGCTCTCGATCCAGCGGGCCGGATACCAGATTACCGCCACCCCGCGGCGGGACAGCAGCGGCGTGACGCTCGTTGACCTGACGGTGAAGGCACCATGATAGCACAGCTGAAAAACTGGTTCCTGGCACGGAGCCTGCGTGAGCAGTGGATGCTTGGCGTTGCGGCGGCGCTGCTGGCGTTGGCTATATTGGTCTATGGCCTGATCCTGCCGGGCTATGCAGCCATCGGCAAGGCCGAGCAGGATCTGGCACAGGCCACCGAACGGCGAGGGCGGATCGAAGCGCGGGCGGCGCTGGTAAGCGCCCGCCCCGATGGAGCAGCGCAAATAGCAGCAGTGAACGACGGCCGGACGCTCGAAACGCTTATCAACGAAAGTGCTGCTGCCAGCGGTTTCGAACTGGCCAATGGCGCGGCCGCAGGGACCGACGAATTTGCCTTCCGACTGGCAAGCACGAAGGCAGGGCCTTTGCTAGCGTGGCTGACCGGACTGGAATCGCAAGGGATCGATGTCGCCGAAATCAAGCTGCGCAAAGCCGAAGGCGGCTTTGTGTCCGCCGACATCCGCCTGAGGAAAAAGCCATGACGGGCTTTTCGCGGAGGGCTTGGATCGTGTCGCTCACGGTTGTCGGGCTGCTGGGTTTGCTATTGCTTATGCCCCTGAGCGTTGCCGCGAGCGCAATGGGCATCGCGGCGCGTGATGTGCAAGGAACGGTGCTGAGCGGTGCGCTGCGCGACGTGTCCATTGGGCGCGTCGGGATCGGCGATGTCAATGCGCGGCTACGGATTTTACCGCTGGCGACCGGCCGTGTCGGCTTTTCGCTCCAGCGCGGCGATGCTCCCTATGCGCCTGGAGTTTCCGGGCTAGTCGGAAGGAGCTGGAGCGGCTTTTACGCCGACCGTCTGAGCGCGACGATTGACGGAGGGGGCATCGTTCGTGGACTGGAAGGCAGCGAAATCCGGCTAGAGGCTCTATCGTTCGCGTTCGCCAACGGCAAATGCATTGCCGCCTCGGGTGTTGTCCGGCTATCTCTCGAAGAAACCGCGCTTGGCACAGTGTTGCGCGGGGGGATGATGGGCAATGCCGAATGCCGCGACGGCGACTTGTTCCTGCCGCTGCTCAGCCCGTCGACGATGGAACGGGCGCTGGTCCGGATAAAGGCCAATGGCAGCTATCAAGCCACTTTCCTTGTCAATGAACCCACGCCTGAAAATGCCTTGGCGCTCGGCCTGGCCGGGTTCCAGCCGGTTGCGGGCGGATTGCGCCTGGTACGCTCGGGCAAACTCGGTTGAGCGCAAAAGCGTGATCCCGTTGTGGTTCGTGGCCGTCGGCCTGGCAATATTGGGAGCCATTTGGGGCAGTTTCGTTGCCGCGCTATTTGTCCGCTGGCCCCGGGGCGAGAGCATCATGCACGGCAGGTCGCATTGCGATGCCTGCGGCAAAACACTGCAGGCCCATGAGTTGGTGCCGCTGCTTTCCTACCTGATCCAGCGGGGCAAATGCCGGAGCTGTGCGGAACCGATTGCCCCGTCCAACCCGCTCATCGAGTTTTCATCCACCTGCCTTGGGCTGGCGGCGGCATTGCTGTTTGCGGGTTATGCTTCGCTGGCTGCTGCGCTGTTTTTTTGGCTTCTGCTGCCACTGGCGCTGCTCGATTGGAAACATCTATGGCTGCCTGACAGCCTGATACTGTCATTGGCGATATCGGGACTATTTCTCGGCGAATATGTGTCTTCCGCGCCGCTGGATGCCCGGCTGATCGGAGGTGCGGCAGGGTTTGCTGTTTTGCAAGGCATTCGACTCGGCTACCGCAAATGGAAAGGGGCAGACGGCATGGGGGGCGGCGACCCGAAACTGCTCGGCGCGATCGGGCTGTGGACCGGATGGCAGGCTATACCGGTCATTGTTATGCTCGCCAGCACGTTAGGTATTGTGTGGTTTCTGATCGTGGCGAGGTCCAGATATTTGGATGGCATCCGGCTACCGCTTGGCACGCTTCTCTGCGCGTCGACCTGTCTGCTCGTGATGGCCAGCTAGCCGGGCAACGATTCAGCGCCTTACTCTTTCCAGCAGGTCGACCAGTTCATGAAATTTGGCGCGCTGTTCGGCAGCATCGCCTGAAGCGATAGCTTCGTTAACACAGCAGGCAGCATGGTCTTTGAGCATTGCGCTTTCCACCTTGGTCAACGCCGCGCGCACCGCCTGGATCTGGTGCAAAACGTCAATGCAATAGCGATCGCCCGAGATCATCTGGCTAATGCCGCGCACCTGTCCCTCTACCCTTTTCAGGCGGTTGACGATGTCCTCCTTGTTCTTCGTCACGGCGCAGATTCCCTCTCGTTATACCCTACAGGGGTATCCTATAAACGGATCGTCCGATAGGAGCAAGAGTGTTAGACGAGTTGAAATTGTCGCGGCGGAGGCTGGTGGCTGGGCTGGGCTGGGCCGAGCGGCTGATCGCAGCAGGGCTGATGGCCTCGCCCGGAATGGCCGCGATCAATGCCGCCAAGGCCGATGGGTCGTGGACCAGAATCGACGAGGTTGAAGCGTTACGAATACCTGAAGATCTAACTGCCGCACTTCGGGGATGTAGTGAAGCGAAAGCGCACTTCGACAACTTTCCCCGGTCGTCAAAGCGGCCGATCCTTGTGTGGATCGCCACCTCGAAGCGACCACAAACGCGCGCCCGGCGGATTGCCGAAGCAGCCGGCTTGCCGAACGAAATGAGCGCGCGCATCATCCGGCCCGAAAGGCGCGATAGCAGGGGAGTTGGCCCACCTCTTGACCTCTTGGGATAAACGCACGCGACCGGCTGTCAGTGCGAGCAGTCCATGAAGGCTGGCGGCTGATATCCCTTCAATCCTCCGGTTCGAACATCATCAAACCGGCATTGCACGGCAGCCTTAGACGACAATGCAAGACCGCAGCGCCGTGTCGCGTGTCACACCGTTGACATTGCTCAGCGCGTCGATCGACCGTAACATGCCAGACGGCATCAGTAGCGATCTGATTGCCATGTTTTTGCTTCGTTCGCCTCCGGTAGACTACCTGCCTGACGTGGCGGTCGAGTAGCGCATGTGTCACAAACTATTCGAGCGTCTGAACGCACTAACAAACCCGTCGTTCATTCCATCAAGAATATTTGCTAAACTTTCCGTACATTCAGCAAATGGTGAACGGAGGTTGGACAGAGTGGCCATTGCTCGGCTAAATCGTATACAGTGATGATCGAAACAAAGCCCCATCCCGGTCCAAAGCGGCGTTATTCGCCGGCGGTCAGGCGGACCATGATTTTGGACGCGGCAGCGGAGCTGGTGGAGCGCGAAGGCATCTGGCAGTTGTCGATGGAGCGCATCGCTTCGCATGCGGACATAAGCAAGGCCCTGATCTACAAATATTTCAGCAATGTTGAGAGCATTCTCCGCGAATTGCTTGATCGCGAGTTGAGGCACTTGCGAAAAGAGCAAGCGGCAGCCGCCGAAAAGGCGCAGACGTTCGACGAACTGGTCCGGGGTGTTACCAGCGCATATCTGCGCAACATCGCGGAAAAGGGACTGTTGATCGAGCGGCTGCAGGCGGACCCCTCCATCTCGAATTCGAGCGACCCGACGGATTTCCATCGCGAGGGCGCAGTCGAATATATTGCCGCCATTGTGCAGCGCAATTTTGGAATTCCGATGGAAAAGGCGCGGGCGGTTACTGATATCTCCTTTGGGGTGCCATCGGCAGCGGGCGCCTATCTTCTGCGCCATGATGTGGATCTGGAAGATCTGGTGGACCTGACGGTTTCGATGATCATTGGCTCGGTCAATGGCGTTCGCAACGACTATATGACCCGGAAAATGAAGCTCAATCGCTAGCGGTTCTTGCCCTGCTCAACCCAGTCGGCAATGGCAGCCGTCACCGCCCCGGCCTTTTCAACATGGGGCCAATGTCCGGCATCTTCGATTTTCCTGAAGACGACCCGGTCAGAAATTGCGGCAATCATCGGAACATAGTCTGCCGGGAAAATCGCATCATTCTCCCCCCAGATGACCTGGGCAGGAACATGCAAGCGTGCTGATCGCGATGGCCAGAAATCGGAATCATCAATGGCCTCCGGGGCCGGGATGTTGGCGCGATACCAGTTGATGTGCGCATCAAGCCGTCGCGCATTGCCGGTGGCCTGGCGAAACAATGCACCCTCCAGTTCTGTCAGAGAGCCATTCCTTACAAGCGGTTCGTAAGCGCCCGTCCAGACCCTTTTTATGCCACCCGTTGCCACAATCACGACAGGATTGGCCCGCTTGATCCGTTCGACATAGCTCGCACGCTGGCGGATCGCATTGTTGCTCGATAGGGCTTCGAGAAGGACTGAGATAGGCGGCGCGCTCAGACCCGTCACCGTTTTGAAACGATCAGGATGTTGCTGCGCCAGCCCGAAGGCGAAGGCAGCGCCCCAGTCATGCCCGACAAGATGCGCCTTTTCGACACCAAGATGGTCGAGCAGCGCGATCACATCCGCGGACATGGCATCGAGCCGGTAGCGGGCCGGATCGGTAGGTGCGTCGGATTTCCCGGCACCGAGACCGTCGATTGCGATGACATGATACCGTCCGGACAAGGCTTCGATCTGGCGGACGAATGAAAACCAGTAGGACGGGAATCCATGGAGGAAGACGATGGTCTCCCCCGATCCTCCAGCGACATAATGAAGCGTCTGGTTGTTGTGCCGGAAATACCCCTCTGTCAGTCTTCCATTGGGAGGAGTTCGGTTGTTCAGATAGACAAGCGCAGGATCGACGGTGGACCGATCCGGAACCACCGGCGTGCGCGACCAGTAAAGCACGCCCAAAATTGCCACAAAAAGGACGATGAAGGTCAACAGCAGCGCCGATTTGAGTTTCGATTGCACGCTGTTTGCTCTCCATCGTCATCAGGCCTGCAACAGCCGCACCTGGGGGTGAGGATATTGGCTGGCAGTCTTTGCATATTGGTCATCAGAAGCGGAAAGTTGCCTCCACTCCAAAGGTACGGGGTTCAAGGATCACAACTTCCCGGAAGCGGCCGACCAGCCGACCAGCGGGGAGAACGCGGGTAATGTCGTCATTGTTGAACAGATTCTTGATGTAGCCGCGAATTTCCCATGGGCCATCTTCCGGGGCCAGCAAGAGTTTCAGGTCAGTCTGCCCATAGCCATCAAATTCGTCGCTCGGCTTGTTGAAGACCGTGCTTGTGAACTGGCTCTGCAGATAATGGTCGATGCGCGGGGTGAGGTTCAGTCCTCCTACCGGAATCGAATATTGGGCACCGATCGAAAGCTTGATGGTCGGCGAAAATGGCAAGCTGTTGCCGTCGAGTATCTTGAAAATGCCCGCAGTTGTTGTCGCGCCGCGAACTGTGCCCGGCGCTGTGGCAAAAGGATCGGTTTCGTCAATGGACTGAAAGCCTTTCACGCGGGTGTTCAAATAGGAGAAGCTGCCATCGACCTGGAACCGCCGCGATGGCCGGATCGTCCATTCCGCCTCCGCGCCCCAGACAACAGCATCGCTATTCACCGTGCGTGCCGAAGTCGCCGTCGTCTGCCCGATCTGCAGGTCTTTATAGTCATAATAGAAACCCGCCAGATTGGCGCTGAACGTCCTGTCGCTGGTCGAACCTTTCAGGCCGAATTCGACGGCGTTCAGGAACTCTGGCGCGAAACCGGCGGTTGTAGCGCCAACGTCGCCGGGATTGATACCGCCCGCCTTATATCCGCGTGACAGGCTGACATAACCCAGCAGATCGCTGGAGAAGCGATGATCGAGAACGACCCGGCCCGTGACGACGCCTTTCCTGAACTCTCCAAAGGTAAAGGGAGGAGGGCTTCCGTCCGCTTGCGGATTGAGGAAAATCTGACGCGTCAGGATGGTCTTGCGGTCATGCGAATAGCGCAAGCCGCCGGTCAAACGCGTGCTGTCCGAAAGATCGAAATACACCTCGCCGAATATGCCATAGCTCTTTGTCTTGACCGGTCTGGATTCGATGATCAGCGAGTCAAATGCGGTGCTGAGCCCCAGCTGCTGTTGGCGGGCAGCAATGGTGGCATGGGTAAAGTCGGCGGAACTTGTGCGATATTGATCGAAATAATTGCCGCCCACGACGAAGTTGAATGGTCCGGCAAAATCGGACGCCAGGCGCAGTTCCTGGGAAATCTCCCGATTGTAACTGCGGTCGCGGCGCCCGGTCTGGATGCGCTGCGTCGTGACGGAAGTGCCATTGCCAAAAAGGTCGAATGTAACGGGGCGCGTCAACCCCAGCGAGGGCACGAGCCTGTCGAAATCCTTGAACAATTCACGCCGGATTTCGGAATATCCGCTGAGCGATGTGAGCGTCAGATTGCCAAAGTCATGCTCGATCTGGAACGAACCCTGCCACTCTTCGGCGAAATAGGTCGGGTCCAGATCCTCATTGACCAGTCGGCTGTCCACCGGATTGATGCTTCCCGCATAATAGTCGACGGCGGTTGCGCCCGTGCCGGTTGCAATCGTTCCGGTCACACGGCCCAGGGTGTTGAACAGCGTGTTCCGGGAATCCGGGGTTTGCGATCCGTTTGCGAGCGGCGAACAACCCAAGGTCAAGTCCTTGACGCACAGCACCTTGGTGCGGAGCATCCGCCGGTCGTCTTCCTTGAAATAGGAGATAACCAGATCTGCGGTGGTCGAACCCAAATCCAGCCGGGTGCTGCTGCGCAAGCCGAACATGTGCCGGTCGTCGACTTTGGTTCCAGTGAACAGGTTGGTCGCATAGCCGCTCCTGTCAAGATAGAAGCCGGCAAGGCGCGTTGACAGGCTGCTGCCAAGGGGCAGGTTGATTGCTCCCTTGAGTTTGACTGAATTGAAATTACCGTAACCGGCGGTCAGATAGCCTTCGAAACGGTCAGTCGCTTTCTGCGTGATGACGTTAAGCACGCCTGCCGTTGTGTTGCGCCCATAAAGGGTGCCTTGTGGCCCGCGCAGCACCTCGATGCGTTCGAGGTCGTAATATTCGGCTTCGGTTGCTGCCGACCCGAGATAGACGCCGTTCACATGATATCCCAGGCCCGATTCGGAGGTCGCCGAAATCGCCAGGTCGCCAACGCCGCGCAATGACGCGCCAAAGATATCGACTGTCAGATTTGGGACAGAAAAGCTCAGGTCAACGGCATCGTCGACAACCTTGTTGTCCAGCGTCTCGGAACCGAAAGCGGAGATTGCGATTGGCACATCCTGTATGCTTTCGGAGCGCTTTTGCGCGGTTACAACGATCCCTTCATCTTCAGCTTCGTCATCAACCGGCGACTCCTGCGCTATCGCTGCTGTGGTGAAGCCGGTAGCCATGATCGCCGCGACAACAGCAATCCTGCTTGCCTTTGAAAATCGCCCTTTTGGATATCCCATCGCCATTCCCTCCTATAAGTAGACTTACTGTCTATCAAAATCTCCATAATCCCTAAAAAATGCCTTGTGAAGCCCAATAAATAGACATAAGGTAACAATAGACATGCCCTATGGTTGGGAGCATGGCGACGAACTGAAGGGTGAGAGGGGGAGGCAATGGCGGCGATACGAGCGAGGGCGGCTGCTTTGCTGTTGATTTTGGCAACCGCAGCATGCGGCCAAAGCGGCCCGCGAACGCTGGAGAAACCCGATCCGATCATCCGCGGAATCAATTTTGTCGGCCTGACGGTGCCTGATCTTGATGCGGCGCAAAGCTATTATTCTGCAGCTGTCGAGACTGAAGTCGTCGAAAACACGAGGCTGGAAGCAGGCAATCCGATGTCAGCGCTTCATCCAGAGGGGGACGGTGCGGCGCAAACGAGATTGTTGCGGCGGACCAATGCGCAAGTCCGGCTGTTCGCTTTCGATAAGCCCTCTGAAGAAGGGCGCAGCATTTCCGCCGTTCCGGTTTACGGGCCTGGCATTGCCCATATCTGTTTTCAGGTTGCGGATGAAACTCACGCCCATCAGCGGATACTGGCCGCAGGCGCTGTTCCTGTGGGAAGCCGCGAGCTGGTTCAGCTGAACAAGCGCAACCCGGTGCGATATGGCTATGTCAAAGACCCCAATGGTGTAATCACCGAGATAGAGCAGATCGACGTAGCCAAGCTCGATCTGCCAAAGCCGCCGAAGAACCTCTTCCGCATTCGCCATGTCTCGCTGGCAACGCCGGATATCGACCGATTGATCGCCTTCTATTCGGCATTCCTTGGCGGACAGGAGCCGCGCCGTGTCGGTAACTGGTTCAATGTTTCCGGCCAAGCGATTGACAAGGTATCGGGGCAACCCGGCAGCAAGGTCGAAATGGCCTGGTTCCAGCTCCGCAATCTGGAAATAGAGATATTCCAGTACCACAGCCACCCGACGAAACTGCCAGCGAAATCGCGCCCCCTCGATGCACCCGGTTATAACATGATCGTTTTTGACGTGTCGGACATTGCCGAAGCCAAGCGGCGGTTGCTTACAGCGGGCGGCAGGATCGTCACCGATATGGGCCCGCTTGACGGTGGCAAAATCATCTTTGGGCGTGATCCGGACGGCAATTTGATCGGCCTCCAGCAACTACCCGCTTCCTCGGTTTATTCAGCCGCAAACTTTCCAAACAATGGGATGCAATAATGAACATGTTCGATTTGACCGGTAAGGTCGCACTGGTCACAGGTGGCAATGGCGGGCTGGGGCTGGCCTTTGGGCGGGGCCTCGTAAAATGCGGGGCAAAAGTCGCAATCTGGGGGCGCAACCCGGACAAAAATTCCGAAGCTGTAGATGAATTGCGCGCCTTGGGCGGCGATGTTGATGCCTTTGCCTGCGACGTGACGGACGAGGCGCAAATCGAATCTGCTTTTGCTGCAACACTGGATCGCTTTGGCCAGGTCGACAGCTGCTTTGCCAATGCCGGTGGCGGTGGCTATCGCGGCATGTCCCACCTGACCAGCCGGGACGCATGGCTGCAAACGGTCGACCTGAACCTGATGAGCGTGATCCAGAGCTGGAAGCCGGTGACCGAGCATCTGATCGCCCGCGGTGCAGGCGGTCGCCTTGTTGTCACATCTTCGGCGGCGGCGATTGCCGGCATGGCCGGTGCGGCAGGTTATTCGGCGACCAAGGCAGCCGTCTGCGGCCTCGTTCGCGCCCTTGCTATCGAACTCGGCCAGGCAGGCATTCGGGTGAATGCCGTACTGCCAGGCTTTATTGAAACCGAAATGTCGCTGAACACGCCGAAGGAGTTTCAGGACGCTTGCAGGCGGCGTTCGGCGATCGGGCGGATCGGTACGCTTGCCGATATGGAGGGGATTGCAGTCTATCTGGCGTCAGATGCGAGCGACTTCATGACCGGGCAGAGCATTGTCCTCGACGGCGGCCACCTCATCCATCCGATGTAATGTAAAGCGCGGACCCCACGAAGTCGCGGAGGCTGTTCATGGCAAAGGCCAATATGATCGCAAACTGGCTCTTTGCCATCCTGCTTGCCCTGATCGGTTTGCTGCTGGCCGTGCCGGGAGGGTTCCTCATCTATCTCGGCGGCAGCCCCTATTATGCTTTTGCCGGGGTGATGACTGTCGCTGTGGCGGTGCTCGCCATGCGCCGCAAAGCATCCTCAATTGCGCTATTCGGCCTACTCCTGGCGGTCACTGTCCTCTGGTCCGTCTATGAAGCCGGGCTGGATTTTTTCGCATTATTGCCCCGCCTCGCGGCCTGGATGGCAATCGGCTTGTGGCTGGTTTCGCCCTTCTATCGCCAGTTTCTCGCCGCCCGAAAACTGCCGCAGAGTGACGGATATGGGCGGCGCTGGGTGGTCATCCCAACCGCTGTCGCAGTGACGCTCCTATCCGTTGCGACGCTGCAAGGCTATGTCCAGAACGGGACGGGGACCGTGCAGCCCGGCGCGCCTGCAAAGCTGCCGACCGATTGGCGTCACTATGGAAACACGGCTGGTGGAACGCGCTTTGCCGCGACTGACCAGATCAACACCACCAATGTATCGGGCCTTAAGGAGATTTGGCGATACCGGACCGGCGTTGAAGAAGACTTTAAAGCCACGCCGCTGGAGATTGATGGCCGTCTTTATTTCTGCGCTGCCCGCAATGTCGTGATCGCATTGGATGCGGAAACCGGTGCGCAGCTGTGGCGGTACGATCCCGGCCTGAAAGCTTCTGACGACAACCAATATGCGATTACCTGCCGCGGCGTCAGCTATCATGAAGTTGA
>CAZSJE010000044.1:0-1513 GCA_964606835.1 uncultured Sphingorhabdus sp. | reverse complement strand
TCGCAAAGGCTCGGCCTGCCTTCGGGGGTCGTTCGGGCCTTTGATGCAAAGACGGGCGAGCTTACATGGGCGTGGGACGTCGGCAACCCTGGCAATCGCGGCGCGCCTGCGCTGGGTCAAACCTACACGCCCGGCACACCAAATGTCTGGTCGGTGATGAGCTATGACCCTGAGCTAAACCTCATTTACCTGCCCACCGGCAACGCCAACCCCGATTATTTCGGCGGCGAGCGGCGCAAGTTCGATGAAGAATGGTCCTCGTCGATTGTTGCATTGGACGCGGCAACCGGGCAGCCAAGGTGGAAATATCAGACAGTGCATCATGATGTCTGGGACTATGACGCGCCCGCGCAGCCGGTGCTTGTCGATGTAACCCGTGATGGCGCGCGCGTGCCTGCCGTAGCTGTCCCGACGAAAATGGGGGACATTTTCCTGCTCGACCGGCGCGATGGAAAGCCTGTTTTCCCGATCAGGGAACGTCCGGCCCCGACTGATCCTGAAATTGGCGAATATCTGTCACCAACCCAACCGGCCTCGCCGCTGCCCAATTTCCACCCTTACCGCTACGAGAAGGATATGTGGGGGCTGACGCCAATCGATCAGATGGTGTGCCGCATCGAATATCGTATGATGCGCTATGAAGGGATGTACACGCCACCGACCCGCAAGGGCAGTCTGGTTGCCCCCGGGAATTTTGGTGGTTTCAACTGGGGCAGTGTATCGGTCGATCCTGACAATGGCCTGCTTGTCGCTGCACCCATGTTGCTGGCGCATCGCCTCCTGCTCCTGACGCCGGACGATGTGGCGAAGGCGGGTCCGCGCGCTGCCAAGCTGCTGGGTGAAGACCATCCGGCTGTCCGGATGAAGGCATCAGACCCGATGCCAGCCAAAACCGCCCCACGCGCCGACGATCCGTATGATCAGCGCCGGGTGAAATATTTCGGGCTCCCCATGCCTTTCATGTCGCGGCTCGGCACCGAAGTGCCTTGTTTTGAACCCCCATGGTCGCGCCTTGCAGTCATTGACCTCAACACCAACAAGCTGCTGTGGAGCCGACCGGTCGGCGACATGAGCAAGGCGGGCCCGTTCAACCTGCGCTCCGGCCTGCCCATCGATGTTGGTACAGCCGTCAGGGCCGGTACGCTGACGACAAGGGGTGGGCTGACATTCATCAGCTCGACAATGGATTCGAAGGTGCGGGCTTACAATCTGCGGACAGGTGCCAAATTGTGGCAGGCGGATTTGCCCGGCAATGGTCAATCGACACCGATGTCGTTTGTGTCCAAGAAATCTGGACGGCAAATTCTGGTTGTAACTGTCCCCAATCCAAGCTGGCGATATCCACGCGATCCGAAGACCAATGAATATCTGGATTCACAATCTCCACGAGATGGGAAGGGTGGCTATGTCATCGGTTATGCCCTAAAATAGTGAGTAATTCTGACCTTTGTAAACGCAAGCCAATCGGAAACCGGCCAAAATAAAAGAGCCCAATAGACAGGCAGTATGAAAC
>CAZSJE010000043.1:0-14997 GCA_964606835.1 uncultured Sphingorhabdus sp. | reverse complement strand
AGCGCTTCCCCGTCACCCAATAACCACTCGCCCCGGCCTGCCATTCCTTCACGCTTTCCAGCGGCGCTGTCAGCATCATGATGTTGAGCGCGAGATTGTCGCGGATCATCCAGCCAACGAAAACCTCGAAGAACAGCGCGATAACCAGCGTCATCTTCCACGGCAGCCGGGATGCCATCAGGAAGCCCACCAGCATCCAGACGATATCGGCTAGCGAATTGACAATGCTGTCGCCCGCATAGCCCCAGCTGATCGTCACTTCGCGGTAACGATCAATGATCACCGGTGAATTTTCCAGAACCTCCCACGCACCCTCAACCAATATGGCGAGCGACACGACAACGCCCAACTGGAACATTGCAGGCCATTTCTTTCGCAGCAAATGGCCTGCGCCGTAAAAGAGAAAGCCGTGGATAATATGGCTGGGCGTGTACCAGTCGGCCAGATGCTGGCTGTTTTCGCTTGATTGCACCACCAGATGGAGCAGCTTCACATCACCGCAGGCGCAGATCGGCGGGCGGCCCATGCTCCACAGGATCGCGGCAAAGGCGCAGAACAGGATGAAGGCAATCAGCGTTGCAAATTTGCTGATCCTCAATGGCCAATCCATGCGCTGATCTCCCCAAAAGGCGCTTGACGCCCTGCCCTGTCATCGACCAGTAGCGGCTATGGCTGACGGGGACAATCAAGCACAATCGAAACTGGCCACCGCTTTGGAGCGCCGCGGGCTTTTGTTCGTGCTTTCCTCGCCCTCGGGCGCAGGGAAATCGACGCTGTCGCGCATGCTGCTAGCCGCCGACCCCGAAGTGACGCTGTCGGTCAGTTTCACCACGCGCCCTCCCCGCCCCGGCGAAATAGATGGCGTACATTATTTCTTCGTCGATGAGCCGACCTTCAAGGAAATGGCGCGCGAGGGGAAGATGCTGGAATGGGCGCATGTCTTCGGCCACCGCTATGGCACGCCGAAAGCGCCAGTCGAAGCCGCCCTCGATCAAGGCAAGGACGTGCTGTTCGACATCGACTGGCAGGGGGCGCAGCAATTGTACCAGGAGGCCGGACCAGATGTCGTCCGCGTCTTCATCCTGCCGCCGTCGCTCGAAGAACTCAACCGCCGCCTGCACTCCAGAGCGCAGGACAGCGAGGAAGTGATCGCCGACCGGATGAGCCGCGCAAAGTCCGAAATCGGCCATTGGGACGGCTATGACTATGTGTTGATCAACACGGACGTCGACGCCTGTTTCGAACAAGTTTGCCAGATACTGGCCGCCGAGCGCTTGAAACGGCGGCGGCAACGCGGGTTGATCGGGTTCGTACGCGATCTGGCGGCGGGTTAGGCGCGCAGCAAATCCAGAAACCGCGCCGCCTGCATAAATTCGGCTTCGCGGTCGGCACGGTTTTTCTGCGCCCAGTGGTCGGCGCCCCAAAGCTCTTCCTGCCATAGCTCATCGAGACAACATGCTTGCCATAACGGTGCGGCATCTCCTGCCCGCTCGATCAGCGCCAATACTGCCACAAGCGAGCCGGACAGATGCGCGAGTTTCGCCATCGCTGCCAGCTCGAAGGTCCCCCGCGCCGCCACCGCCGCGCGCAGCTTTTCGAGTGTTGCTTCGGGTTGCGCGACATGCATCACCCCCTCAACCAGTGTGAATGAAACATCGTAACGGCCACGCGCCCAGTCCAGCCAAGGATCCCAAATCTCCGCCTGCCGCGCGGCAAGCGCATCGCCCGCGTCGGCGCGGTAGCAAAAGGCATCGCTTTCGGCATAGGCAGCGATCTGTGCGGCAAAGCTCGCGCGATCCGGCGCAACATGGTCGATGGCCGCATTGGCAAGGCCCGTCATGGGCATTTGTGCCGGTTCAAGCGCCTCCCCGACAGCGCGCCATTCTGCCGCAACCGCGTCAGCCAGCGCTGCGGTGGGCAAGTAAAGCGCGTTCCGCTTGGGCGTCTTGAGGGGGCGACCATCCAGCGTTATGCCTTGGCCATAAGTCCCATGTTCGAACGAAACCTCTTTCCAGAATCGCCGCATATTCAGCCTTTTTCGGCATCCTGCTTTTGCCAGATTCTTTTCAGCGTGACTGGCATGAGGAAGAAGTGAATTGTGCCAATGACCAGAAACGCATAGCCGAGTATGGGTGAAACTTCGGGGACGAATTTTCCGCCGATGTTGGCGATGCCGAGCCCAACAAAAATCACGGCGCCAAAGCGCATGGCGGCCATTGTGAAGAAGCGCTGTTTGGCCAGTTGTTCACGTTCGTTGCTGTTCATCACCAACCCTCCAATGCGGCTTTCAGTTCCCCCATCGTTTCGACAACATCATCCGCGCCCGCAGCGCGCAATTCGTCGAGTGGATGATAGCCCCAGCCAACGCCGATCGTGCGGCAACCGGCCGCGACACCCATATGGATGTCGAACACGGTATCGCCGATCATGACCGCTTGCGCCGCCTCGGCACCGCTATCAGCAAGCGCCTGATGGATCATCGATGGATCGGGTTTGGACGGGTGCCGGTCGGCGGTTTGCAGGCTGACGAACAGGCCGGTAATGCCATGATGATCGAGGCAGCGGATCAGTCCGCGATCGGATTTTCCGGTGGCAACGCCCAGCAACCAGCCATCCTCATCGAGTTCGCTCAGCAGCGCAGCCATGCCATCATAAAGCGGCTCCTGCTCCAAACCCTGCTCGCGCAAATAGAGATAGGACGCGCGATATTGCTCGGCCATTGCGCCATGCATCGCATCATCGGCATCGGGAAGCAATGTACGCATGATTTCGACCAGGCTCAATCCAACCGTCCGGCGGATTGCAGGTCTTGTCGGCGGTACCATCCCCGCTCCCTCGAAGGCATGCTCCATCGCCATGCAGATATTGGCCTGGCTGTCGACCAGCGTCCCGTCGCAATCGAAAATGGCGAGGCGGACAGTCATGCCACCCATTCGCGCATGAAGTGCGCTATGGCACGCTTGCCCAGCCTGTCCAGTTCCGCCGCCGCGCGCAGCCGGTCCACCTCGGGCTTGTTCTGCGAAAGCTTCAGCGTCGGTCGCCACGCGAGCACTTCCATTTCGAACCCGGTGATCGCACCCAGCATCCGGTCGAACTTCGCAGCATCCATCTTGTCGCGCGTCCATGCCGATTTCGGAGCAAGCTTGGCCTCGTTAACGGTGCTCAAATCGTCGAGCAGCGCCACCAGCCCAGCCTGATCCATCTTGCGAACCGGCCCTTCCAGTTCGACGCTGACATAGTTCCACGTCGGCACCTGATCGGGTCCGTCATACCAATCAGGGCTGATATAGGCGTCGGGTCCGTTGACGACCAGCAAAGCGGTTTTGCCTGCCAGATGTTTGGTTAGCGCATTGCCATTGGCGAGATGAAACTGCACTGCGCCATCGCCTGTGGAAAATAGGGCAACATGGCCGACGCGCGGACCATCGGGCGTTTCGGCGAAAATCAGGCCCATGCCGATTTCGCTGACCAGTGCCTCGATCATCGACCGTTCGGTGGCAGCGTCGCCCTTGATACGAAATGCCGGGTTGGGGTGCATTATTTGCGGCCCTTGGTCTTCGGCTTTGGCGGAGCTTTTGTTGCCCCGCGGTTGCGCCGCTCGCCCTTGCGTTCCTTGCGGGCATCTTTCGCCTTGGCAGCAGCAGCGCGGCGCTTCGCCTCGGGCGTAGTCGATTTCTTTGGCTCGTCCAGCGGCAGTGCGTCGCCCAGCTCCAAGTCAAAGCCCAGATCGGCCCAGCTTTCGACCATATGCGGCGGCAGGTCGGCGCGGACATCGACTTGCCCGCCATCCGGATGGTCAATGCGGATACGCCGCGCGTGCAAATGCATCTTGCGGCTGATCGTTCCGGTTAGAAACGCGTCCTTGCCGCCATATTTGCCGTCGCCGACAATCGGGTGACCAATCGCCGCCATATGGACGCGCAGTTGATGGGTGCGGCCGGTATAGGGTTGTAGTTCGACCCAGCAGGCGCGGTTTCCTGCGCGCTCGATAACCCGATAGCGGCTACGCGACGGCTGCCCGTCCTTTTCATCGACATGCATTTTTTCGCCCCCGGTCCCAGGCTGCTTTGCCAGCGGCAGGTCTATGAAACCGTCATGGATATCGGGGACGCCCATCACCAGCGCCCAATAGACCTTGCGCGCGGTCCGCGAGGAAAAGGCCTTTGAAAAATGAGCCGCAGCCCGCGCACTTCGCGCCAGCAACAAGGCACCGGAAGTGTCCTTGTCGAGCCGGTGCACCAGTTTGGGCCGCTGATCCAGTTCAAAATCCAGCGCATCGAGCAGCCCGTCGACATGTTCTGCCGTTTTGGTGCCGCCCTGCGTCGCCAGCCCCGGCGGCTTGTTGATGACCAAGGCTGCCGCATCCTTGTGAATCACGAGGCTTTGCGCAAATTCGACCATGTCGGGCGATATCTCGATGCGTTTGCGCACCGGCCGCCCGGCATTCGACGGCACAACCTCGGCAGGCGGCACGCGAATTTCCTGTCCAGCCTCTAGCCTGTCCCCCGGCGTTGCGCGTTTGCCATCAACGCGCAATTGCCCCGTGCGCGCCCAGCGCGAAACGAGATTGAAATTCGCATCGGGCAAATGCCGCTTGAACCAGCGGTCGAGCCGGATGCCGTCATCATCGGGCGCGACGATGAAGTGGCGGATTGCATTCATGCCCGCCGATTAGCGGCGGAACGAGGCAAAGGAAAGGGCCGCGCCCTTTGGGCTATTCGTTGATAGCAGTCAGGCGCGCATCGCGCAGCCGTTCGAGATCGGCGGGCAGGCCGAACAGCGCCTTCCAACGTCGGGCCCAGCTATCCGCCAGCCAGCACTCGCGCAGCATGATGCGCCACTGCCGGAACGCGATCGTGAACGGGTTGTGACTGCGGATCGGGTCGGTCAGGCCATAGCGAAGCGAACGCGAATCGGGTTCCTCGACAAAAGTCCCGAACAGCCGATCATAGAAAATCACTACTCCGCCAAAGTTGCAATCGAGCCAGCCATTGTCCGAGGAATGATGGGCGCGGTGGTGCGATGGCGTGTTCAACACCCATTCGATAGGGCCAAGCTTCCCGACGGTCTCGGTATGGAGAAGGAACTGATAAAGCAGGTTTGCCGCCAGCAGGATCGCAATCATCTTCGGCGGAAAGCCGATCAGCACAAGCGGCACGAACATCAGCCAGCCGCCCGATATCACCCCGGTCCAGCCGAGCCGGATCGCCGCCGGAAAGGTCAGCTCGTTGGCGCTGTGATGCACTGCGTGGGTTGCCCATAGCCAGTTCACCCGGTGGCTCCAGCGGTGGAACCAGTAATAGGCGAACTCGACTGCAAAAAAGCCCGCGATCCAAACCCAGATGCTGTCGATCGGCAGCTTGAGCGGCGCGAACGCGTAAAGCGCAACATAGGTCAGCAGGATCACGCCGCCAGTCAATGGCTTAATTAACGCCTGCCCTGCTGCAACCGCGACCGAGGCTAGGCTCGACCGGGCGTCGTAGGCGCGCCCAAGATAGAGGCGGATCCACGCCCATTCGGCAAAGGCAAGCCCAATCATCGCCAGCAATATGCCCGGATATTGAGTAAGCAGTTCCTGCATCGTTCTCGCCTCAACGCTTTGCCGCTGCAATGGCGGCGTCGCGTTCCGCCTTGGTCAGGACGCCATCCCTGTTCGCGTCGGCCAAGTCGAAATAGGTGGTTGGGCCACTGACGAACTCGTCGCGCGACACTTTCTTGTCGCCATTTGCGTCGAACTGCTTGATCAACCGATCGAAATCGATGTCTGGCCGCATTCGCGCCGCCATCGCCGGAATGTCCGACCGGGTCAGCACGCCATTGCCGTCACGGTCAAGCCGCGTGAAATTTTTCGCCCGAAAGGCAGTCAATTCAGCGCGCGTGATCGAGCCGTCGCCATTTGTATCGGCCCCGGCCATCTGGTCGAGTGCGGCGGCGGCCGTGCCATTTGCGGCATGACCCTGCGTTGCGGCAATACTGGCGCACAGGGCAACAAAGGTTCGCATTCTCATTCATCGTCTCCCGAAAATTTCCCGGAGCGACGCGCACTCCGGGAAGGTGGGTCGTACCGATCAGAACGGCACGGGGGTCGTTAGCGCGGGCAGGCAACTTGGGCGCCATTGGCGTCGGTGCAGGTGGCAGCGCGCACGGGCTTGCCGGTTGCGGGGTCGATCTGGGTCGAGCCGTTATAGGTGCCCTGCTGGCCAGTGGCAGTCGTGGTGCGCCCGCCGCTATAGCTGCCATCGGCGTTGCGCGTAACGTCGCTGCTGGTCGCAACGCTGCCATTAGCTCCAGTGGCTGCCGCGCCGCTCTTGCGATTGGCGGATCCGTCGGGGTTGACGGTGGTGGTTGAACCACGTGCGCCCTTGCCTTTAGGCGTGTTGACGGCGCCGCCACTGGCCGCTGTAACCGAGCCATCGTCATTCTGCTTTGCACCGCGACCGCGAACCGCGCCGCCATTGGGGCCTTTGACACCGCTGACCGAGCCATGCTGGCCCGCGACCTTGCCGCGCGTTGGCCGTGCGTCGGCGACCGTACTGACAGTGACCAGGCCGACCGAAGCGATCAGCAGCGCAATTTTCGAAACACTATTCATAACAAATCTCCTATCTCGCTATCCACGAAGGCATCTCCTCCGCATGGCCATAGGGATAGCGGCGCGCCTGTTTCACGGTGATGTCGGCAGGGTACGATGATGTTTCGCGCTGTTTCAGCCGCGCCCATTTGAAACATTTTGAAACATCAAATCCTTGTGGCTGCGGGAAAACTTGTGGAATCACTCGGGCATGGCCGAGCCAAAGCGAATCATCGTCGTCGATGACGATCCCGACATAAGGTCGCTGCTGCAGCGTTTCCTCGCTGAACATGGCTTTGCCGTCCGCACAGTGGCGAGCGGCGCATTGCTCTTGCAAATGCTGGCGCGCGAGCCCGCCGATGCGATCATCCTCGACCTGATGATGCCGGAGGAGGACGGGCTAGGCATTTGCCGCCGCCTGCGCGCGGCAGGAGACGATACGCCGATCCTGATGCTCACGGCAAAGGGCGATCCGATGGACCGGATATTGGGGCTAGAGATGGGCGCGGACGATTATCTGCCCAAACCCTTTGTGCCGCGCGAATTGGTGGCGCGGCTGTCGGCGATATTCCGGCGGACGGCGGCGCGCTCGATCCACGATGCCGATATTGAGATCGCCTTCGGCCCTTTCACCCTCAACAGCAGCTGCCTGACGCTGGCGCGCGACGGCGAGAATATCGCTCTATCTTCGCGCGAATTCGCCCTGCTCAGTGCGCTGGCGCAAAGTCGCGGGCGACCATTGAGCCGCGCGCAGCTGATCGACCGCGCCTGGGGGCGCGACGCAGAAGTGACCGATCGCGCCATCGACGTGCAGATCGTCCGGTTGCGAAAGGCGCTGGGCGATGATCCCACCGACCCCAAATGGGTGAAAACGGTGTGGGGCGTGGGCTATGTCCTTGCGGGCGACGCGCCATGTTAAAGTCGCTGCGCACTCGCAATATTGCCTTGCTCGTCGTGGTGGTGCTTGTTGGGCAGTTGCTTGCCGTTACACTGATATACGCGCTCGCCATCCGGCCGCAGGCGGAACGGGTCGGCAGCATCATGGCGCGAAACGTCGCCGCCATCTCAAGCGCAATGGATGCGCTGCCACCCCACGGCCGGGCAAAGTTGATCGAACAGATCAATGCCGGCGGGGCGCTAAGGATATTGCCGGGAAATACTTCTCCGCCTGAAGATCGAGGCGTCCCCACCCTGCTCGAGCGGCTGTTTATCAGACAGTTTGCCAAGGAAATGGAGCAGCGCGATGTGATCATCTGGCGCGGCAGCCTTGCCGGGCAGTTATGGGTCTATGTCCGCCTTGGCGGTGACAATTACTGGATTTCCTACGAACGACCCAAGGGCTGGTCGCCCAATGGAGCACTGCTGGTGTCGTTCCTGATCGCGGTTACGCTGGCGATGATTGGCGGGATTTTGCTGCAGCGGCGGATCGCCCGGCCGCTGTCGGCGCTGTCGCAGGCTGCCGATCGCATTCGCAGCGATGAAGTGCCCGCGCCGCTGCCGGTCGATGGGCCGGAGGAAATCGCCGCCGTCGCCCAATCGTTCAACCATATGGCCGAACGGATCGCCGCGCAGGATGCCGAGCGCGCATTCATGCTGGCGGGGGTCAGCCACGACCTCAGAACGCCGCTCACCAAGGTCCGGCTTGCTATTGCAACGATCCCGCAGATCGAACCCGAAACCGAGAAACTGCTGAACCGCCAGTTCGAGCAAATGGACCAGATGCTGGGCCAGTTCCTCGACTTCGCACGGGGCGACGAAAGCGAGCCGGTGTCGGCGACCGATATCGGCAAGCTGGTGAACAAGGTCGCGGCAACATTGCAATTGGAGGTGGATGTTCGCAGCAAGAGAGGACTTATCATCCCGACCCAGCCGCTGGCGCTCGAACGGGCGATCAGCAACCTGGTCCGTAACGCCGCCAAATATGGCCGCCCTCCCTTTGTCGTCGATATCGACGCGGATAATCGGCACGACCGCATCGCAATCATCGACCATGGCGACGGCGTTGCTCCGGCGCTGCTCGACATGCTGGGCACGCCGTTCCTGCGCGGGCGGCGCGAACGAGGCAGTGATGGCGGCACCGGCCTCGGGCTGGCGATTGCCCGCCATGTCGCCCGGTCGCTTGGCGGCGAGCTGGTTTTGGACAACCTCGATGGCGGTGGGTTTTCGGCTGCGCTCGTCTTGCCGAAAAAATAAGGGGGCCAAACGGCCCCCAAGTCTTCGGTAAATTCTGTTTGTCAGCGCCCGTTATTCGCGACGATATCGACTGATGTTCCGCCGCCGGGGGCAGGATTCAGCGTGACCACATAAGCCCCGCCATCATTGTCCCGGGTGCCGCCCAGCACGTGCTCACCGTTCCGGATTTCATATTCGGCGGTAAAGCCCGATCGGCGCGCGCGGGTGTAATAATAATCGGCGACCGCCTGCATCGAAGCAGAGGTTGAGAAGCTGACCACGCGGATATCGCAAATGCCGCCTTCGACGCCCGCCGCCTCGCTGACACGGCCCTTCGGATAAACGGGGAATTCGGTCGGCATGCGCGCGGCCCAGCCTGCGCCATATTGCAGCTTGGCTTCGCACGTGCCTTTTCCGCGCTTCACTCCCTGTTCGGTTGCAAGTGCCTCAAGCGTCTGCGGGCGGTTGGCGCTGCAATCGCGACAGTCGCCAGCAGCAACAACCTTTGGCGTGGGCGCGCGCATCAGCTTTGCATTGTCCAGCTCTTCTGCCGAAGCGACCGTTGCGATCGAACCGCCATCGGGCGGAACCGAGCCATCGAGCGGCGCATCGGGCGCTTTCACCATATTGCTGTTGCCGCTGTCGGTCAGCGCAGGGTCGACCAGGATCTTGTCCTCCAGCGCCGCGTTCATTGCCGGGTCCGAACCCTTGCCGGTCAGCTTTTCGTCGAGGGCTGCGACATCCTTGTCATTGGCTTGCGTGCCGCAAGCGGATAGGCCAAGCGTCAACAATGAGGCAGAGAGCAAAGCCGTCATCGAACGGCGGAAAGGGCGGGTCTTGTGCACGATGCATGCTCCAATAATTTCGCAAAGCATGGGCTGCGCCGATGTTTCGTCCAAAGCCAGCCCTAAACAGGGTTAACGCAGCGGCTTTGCGCGTTAATCTGCATTTTGCGGTGACCCATGCCGCCAAATGTGCCAGCGCGGGACGACGCGGAGGCGGGCGTTAACGCCGCGCCTATTTGACCACGCCGCGATAGGAAACTGTCCCTTCGCCGCCTGGCGCTATTGCATCTTTGAATACCCAACGCACATGCGTCACATCCTCGGCCGTTGCAGCGCGCATCGTCTGCGTGACCCCATCGGCCGCTTTGGAGACGACCAGCAGGTCCGCCAGCTTGCCCCAGGTTGCGCCGCCGTCGACCGAAACCTCTGCCCAATCCTCGGTCGCAGCTACAAATTGCACCGGTCCGGGCATCGGGTTGGTCGCGCGAAAGCCGGTAGCGGGAAGCGCGCTTTTATTTTGGTAACGAAGCGTAAAGACCACGCGGTCGCCGGGGGTTATGGCAACTTCGCTGGGCGTTTTGAGCGTCGATACTTCCCTGCCGTCGGCACCGACGATGCTGCGTTCGATCATTGCGGTGCTGCTGAGCACCACGCGGCTTGCATCCGCGCTCTGCGCAGCCGCAGGGGCTGCATAAGCAACCATCGAGCCGATGCAGGCAGCGCTCGCCAGTACCGCCGCATAGACCAAATCCAGTTTCAAAACGCTCTTCATTTCGCGCTCCATTGCCCCGTGCGATCCAATTCACCGGGATTTCATGGACAAATTCTGCCGAGAAATGGTTAAAAAAGCGTTTACGCCGTGAGTGCCGACAGCACCGCATCGCCCATTTCGGATGTCGTCACGCTGCCACCCAGATCGGGAGACCGCGCGCCGCTTGCCAGCGCCGTTGCAACCGATTGCTCGATGCGGTCGGCAGCCCCTGCTTGACCTAGCGAATAGCGCAACATCATTGCGGCTGACAGGATGGTTGCCAGCGGGTTCGCCTTGCCTTGCCCGGCAATGTCCGGCGCGCTGCCGTGGATCGGCTCGTACAGGCCCTTTTGCTTGGCATCGAGCGAGGCACTGGGCAACATGCCGATGGAGCCTGCACACATGCTTGCCTGATCGGACAATATGTCGCCGAACAGATTGCCGGTCACAATCACATCAAACTGCCCCGGATTGCGGACCAGCTGCATCGCGGCATTGTCGACGTACATATGGCTTAGCTCGACTTGCGGATAGTCCGCCGCCGTCTCGATCACTACATCGCGCCACAACTGGCTGGTCTCCAGCACATTGGCCTTGTCGACCGAACATAGCTTCTTACCGCGCGCCATAGCGGTTTCAAAGCCGACGCGGGCGATGCGCCGCACCTCGTCCTCATTATAGGACATGATATCATAGCCTTCGCGCTTGCCATCGGCGGTTTGGCGCATGCCCTTTTCACCGAAATAAACGTCGCCGTTAAGCTCGCGGACAATGACCAGATCAATAGCCTTGGCGACTTCTGGGCGCAGGGCAGAGGCATCGGCGAGTTCGGGAAACAACGTCGCGGGTCGCAAATTGGCAAACAGCTCCAGCTCCTTGCGCAGGCCGAGAATCGCCTGTTCGGGGCGCAGATGCCGGTCCAGCGCATCGCAGTCGGGGTCACCGACCGCGCCGAACAGGATCGCATCGGCCCTCTTGGCTAGCACCAGCGTTTCGGGGGGAAGCGGATGGCCGCTTGCCTTATAGGCCGCGCCGCCGACAGGTGCTTCCTCGAAGTTCAGCCCCGGCAGTGCCAGCGCATCGAGCACCCGGCGCGCTTCGGCAATGACTTCGGGACCGATCCCGTCTCCGGGCAACAGGGCGATGAGCATCCGCACTAACCTCAACAAATAACCCGTCACCCTGAACTTGTTTCAGGGTCCATTTCACCATTGAGACTGAAGCGTCGAGAGGAGAGATAGACCCTGAAACAAGTTCGGGGTGACGATATGGAATTGACGATTTTCATTGCCGTCATGGAAACCTTTACGCAACCGCCCTTTTTAACCGATCCACCAATCGCTCGCGCGCAGCGATTACATCGGCGCGGCGGTCGCCCAATATATGGAGGATCAGCGCCTCCCGGTGCGCCGCCATTGCACTCAGTGCGCCAGCGGTTCCCACCGCATCGACATCGCCGCCGCCATAGCCCAGTTCGGACAGCAGCAACGCCTCGTACCGCGCCATGGCAGGCGCCCAGCCGCGGGCAGCAGGAGCCAGCTCAACCGCCGCCAGCAGCCCGTCGAGCGCGGCATAGAGCCGAGGATAGGGATGCGCCTCCGGCAAGGTCGCCGCTGTCAGCGCACAGGCCCAGTCGATGGCTGCGGTTGCCAGCGGTTCGCCGAGCAGATGCCCGCGGCTATGCTGCATTTCGGCAGACATGGAGGGCAATTGCCCGGCCACGCGTGCGCGCCATTGCGCCTTCACGATATTTCCGGGGATCAGCACCGGGCGCAGCGTCCGCCCGCGTGCGCCCTGTGCATAGCCGCCAAGTAGCCCTTGCGTGGAGGTGAGCGCCCGCACAATCGCGCCCACTTCGCCATGCGGCCTTACCGCACAGATGATAGCGTCGCCGGAAAACTGCATAAAGCCTATGGCTGGCCGGCAGAGCGGCTCGCCCCGAAAATTTCCCATGCGGCAATGAACATCGCAGCGATCACCGGACCGACGATCAGCCCGTTAATCCCCATCACGCTCAGTCCGCCCAGTGTCGAGATGAGCACGACATAGTCGGGCATGCGCGTGTCCTGCCCGACCAGAATAGGTCGCAACACATTGTCGACCATCGAAATCACGAAAAAGCCGAACAGCAACAGCACGGCACCTTCCCAGACGCTGCCCGTTACCAACAGATAGACGCCCACGGGAAACCAGACCAGCCCCGTGCCCACCGCAGGAATCAACGCAAGCAGGCCCATAACCACGCCCCATAGCAAGGCTGCCCGGATATCGAGCACCGCGAACAACAACCCGCCCAATATCCCCTGTACCACCGCGACGATCACACTGCCCTTGACCGTGGCACGGATGACGGTGGTGAACTTTTCGAACAATGCGCTGCGCTGTTCGGAGCGGAGCGGGACCACCTCACCGATCTTGCGGGTCAGATGGCGCCCATCGCGGAGCAGGAAAAAGGTGAGGTACAGCATCACGCCAATGGTCAGCGCAAAGTTGAATGCTCCTTGTCCGATGCTGACGGCCTCGCGCGCGATCACCTGCAAACCGCCGGTCAGGATCGAGCTCAACCGGCCCTGCAGATTTTCCAGATCGGCGTAGCGCTCGAATTGCGAACGCCATTGCGACGGGATTGCAGCCTCGATGTCGCGCAATATCTTGCCCACGTCCAGTTCCTGCGTCTGCAACAACTGATAAGTGGCAATCGCCTCCTCGACCATCATCGAGCCAACGACAAAGGCCGGGACGATCACCAGCAGGATGACGAGCAGCAACGTAAGCACCGCAATACTGTTGCGCCGCGTCGGCGTGCGCAGCAGCAACCGGTCGTGCAGCGGGGCAAAGGCAATGGTCACAACCAACGCCCACAAAATCGCCCCGAAAAATGGCCAGCTGATCCACGCCATTGCCGCCGTTGCGGCAATGACGAAACCGATCAGAACTCGGTCCTCAAAGGCAGCGGGTTGCGGCTCTTCCGGCGGCGCACCAAGTTTGGATGCGGAATTTTTTTGGGCGGTCGCGGTCATGTTTTCTAGATATAGCGGGCAGCTAGGGGCTTGTCATGGCCGTCAATAAATTCCGCCCTCATTGTTCAGAAATTCCTCGTCGCGCCGCGATGCGCCTTGGTTCTGCGCATCGGCATTGCCGCGCGCTGCCTGGTCGCTGCTGACGTTTGTTACGACTTTCTTCTTCGGCTTGTCGCCCCGCGCCGCCAGCTCTTCCTGCCGGATTGACCGCTTGGGCTCGGTCTCCGCCTTGAATGCCTCCCAGATGACAGCACCCTTTGGATCGTTATCGTCGGGCCAGCCGCCATAGACGCGCTTGCCGGTCTTTCGGTCGACCCGGACCAGTCGAACGCCGTTGGGCGCAGTAAAGGGCAAAGGCACTTGCCCGGCAAAGGCTTCGCGTGCGAATTGCTTGAAAATCGGTGCGGCGAGCGAACCGCCCTGCGCATAGCCACCCATGTTGCGCGGTTGGTCGAAGCCCATATAAACGCCCGCCACGACATTGGGCGTTCCACCGACAAACCACACATTGGTGGGGCCGGAGCTGGTTCCGGTTTTCCCGAACAGCGGCCGGTTCAGATCGCGCAGGATCGTTGCGGTCCCGCGCTGCACGACGCCCTCCAGCATGTGCACAACCTGATATGCCGTCACAGGGTCCATCACCTGTTTGCCACCGGGTCGGAAACGGGGCATCGGCTTTCCGTCCCAATCGCGCTTGTTACATCCCTCGCACGCCTTCCACTTTGCGGGCCAGATGACCTTGCCGTTGCGCGACTGCACATAGTCGATCAGCGTCGGTTTCAATTCGCGCCCCTGGTTGACCAGCATCGAATAGGCGTTGGTCATTTTGAGCACAGTGGTGTCGCCTGCGCCCAGCGCAAAGGACAAATAGGGCGGATAGTCACCAATGTTCATGTCACGGAAGGTGTTGGAAACATTGACCATGCCTGAGTCGTTGGCCGCGCGCACCGTCATAAGATTGCGCGACTGTTCCAGCCCCCAGCGCATGGTCTGCGGTCCTGCGCCCGCCGAGCCGCCAAAGTTGCGGAAACATTTCTGACCCAAAGCGGCCGACTGATAAACGCAAAACGGTCCATCGACGATGATCGAGGTCGGAGTCATGCCGTTGTCCAACGCCGTTGCATAGACGAAGGGCTTAATCGTCGAGCCCGGCTGTCTCTGCGCCTGCGTCGCGCGGTTGAAGCTGGAAATGCGCGAATCGAAACCGCCCTGCATCGCGAGGATGCGACCGTTAATCGGGTTTTGCACAACCATGCCGCCGCCCACTTCGGGGATCACGCGGAGCTGGTAGGCCTTACTGCCAACCGGCGCGACCGCGATGATGTCGCCAGCTTTCAACGCGGCTGGAGAGGCTGTCAACGTCCCCGTTTCCCCCGTGGCAAAACCCAGTCGCCCGCCGCCCAGCGCAACCGCGATCCGCCAATTCGAATAATCGATGCCGATATTCGACGCGGCCAGCCGTTGCTGCCAGTTGTCGATGGGAATGGTTGCGATAGGCTTCGTCCAGCCACGCCCGCCATGATAGCGCAACAGGCCATCGCGCAGCGCCTTGGTGGTCAGCTCCTGATATTGCGGGTTCATCGACGAACGCACCCACAGGCCACCCGCATAGACGCTGTATGGACCTTTCTCGGCAGTCTCTCCAAAGCGTTCGATCAGCTGGCGACGGACTTCTTCAGTAAAATAGCCGCCGTCATT
>CAZSJE010000042.1:0-15030 GCA_964606835.1 uncultured Sphingorhabdus sp. | reverse complement strand
AAGGTGTGCGGCGGACAATCGACTGGTATCTGGAATATTACCGGATCAACCGGTAGCGTGAGCGTTCCCAACGGCACGAATTATCGTCTGCCTTGATGTCCGATTGTGCCCGATAACCAAGCTATCAAAATAGAACGCGTTAACCATTTATTATCCATATGTGTTGAGAGATTGCCTGCATGAGGAATGCTGCAATCAATGAACAGCCGCTAACGGGCACCGACAGCCGCGATCTTGCACGCCGCATACGCGCACAGGCGCTTCGCATGGTACACAGGTCGAAGGCATCGCACATCGGTAGCGCGCTTTCGATAACCGATATCGTTGCTGTCCTTTACGGCGGTGCATTGAATGTGTTTAGCGAGCAACCGAAAAATCCAGCACGCGACCGTTTCATTTTGAGCAAAGGCCATGCCTGCGTCGCGATCTACGCGGCGCTCGCCGACGCCGGCTTCATTCCGCGTGCGGCGCTTGCCGCCTATGCGACCGATGGCTCCCAGCTAATGACGCATATCAGCCACCATATTCCCGGCGTCGAATTTTCAACCGGCGCGCTGGGGCAAGGCCTGCCCTTTGGCGTTGGCAAGGCGCTGGCGGCCAAACGCGGGGGCAAGGACTGGCGCACGGTGGTTTTGATGTCTGACGGCGAAATGGGCGAAGGCAGCAACTGGGAAGCCTTCCTGTTTGCCGCGCACCACCACCTCGATAATCTGACCGCAATTATCGATTATAACAAGCTGCAAAGCCTTGGCACCGTTGCCAGCACATTGGGGCTTGAGCCGCTCGCCGACAAGCTGATCGCATTCGGCTGGGATGTGCGCGAGGTCGATGGGCATGACCATGACGCGCTCGCCGCGAACCTGTCCGCCGAGATTTGGGAGCCAGGCAAACCGCAAATGCTGATTGCGCACACTATCAAGGGCAAGGGCGTGGCTTATATGGAGAATAGGGTCGAGTGGCACTACCGCTCGCCCAGCGACGAGCAACTCGCCGAAGCCCTCGCGGCGCTTGGGGAGAGCGACAATGCGTAACGCCTTTATCGAGGAATTGTGCAAGCTCGCTGCCCAGCATAACAATATTGCACTGGTCGTGGGCGACCTCGGCTATTCGGTGGTCGAGCCCTTTGCGGATACCTTCCCCGACCGTTTCATCAATGCAGGCGTCGCCGAGCAGAATATGACAGGCCTCGCCGCTGGCATGGCGAGTGAGGGCTATCATGTCTTCACTTATTCCATCGCCAATTTCCCCACCTTCCGCTGCGCAGAGCAGGTTCGGAACACCGTTGCCTATCACAAACTGCCAGTCACCATCGTCGCCATCGGCGCAGGCGTGGCCTATGGCTCGGCGGGCTATTCGCACCATGCGGTGCAGGATTATGCCCTGATGCGCGCGATGCCCGGCATGACCATCGCGGCCCCCGGCGATCCGATGGAGGTTCGCGCCTGTTTGCGCTGGCTGGTCGCCAATCCCGGCCCGTCCTATTTGCGGCTTGGCAAGGCGGGCGAGCCCAATATCCATGCCGACGTCCCCAAAATCTCCCCCGGCCATTGGCTGACGGTGAAGGAAGGCGAAAAGATGATGCTCTCTACCGGAGCTGCGCTTGCTGCTGCGCTCGAACGCGCCGAAACCACACATTCCGATCATGGCATTGCCACGCTACCGCTATGGAGCATGGCCGACAAGCCCGCGCAAATCGAGCAGGTCGCACGCTACCGCGAAGTTGTGACGCTGGAAGATCATCTGATCGACGGCGGCTTTGGCAGCTGGATGATGGAGGCGGTTAACCCGGCCCCCTGCCTTCTCGCCCGTATCCGCCCGATCGCGCTCGACGCCATAGTGTGTGGAACCGTCGGCGGCCAGAATATGCTCAACCGCCTCGGCGGTCTTACCCCTTCACTCGCCGCCTGAGGAGCGAACCCAAATGAAAATCCCCCCCGCTTCGGACTTTGCCACCGCCCTCGCTCCGTCGCGCGAAGATATCGTATCTGCCGCGCGTGCCTGGTATGACACACAGCCCAAGGCCGATTTCATCCCGGGCGAAACCTATATCCCGCCATCGGGCAAGGTGATGGACGGCGACGATTGCGCCGCCCTGGTTGACGCCTCGCTCGACATGTGGCTGACCGCTGGGCGCTACGCCCAGCAATTCGAAGCCGAACTCGCCCAGCGCTTCGGCCGCCGCGACAGCAAGCTTACCGTTTCTGGGAGCGCCGCTAACCTCCTGGCCTTTGCTACGCTGACCAGCTGGAAGCTTGGTTCGAAAGCGCTGAAGCCCGGCGACGAGGTAATCACCGTCGCTGCGGGTTTTCCGACCACGGTCACGCCCATCGTTCAATATGGCTGCATCCCCGTATTCGTCGATATCGACATCGAAACGCACAATGTGAATGTCGCCGCGCTGGAAGCCGCGATCGGCCCCAAAACCCGCGCGGTGATGATCGCGCATTCGCTCGGCAACCCGTTCGACGTCGCCGCCATCGCCGCGCTGTGCAAACAGCATGACCTTTACCTGATCGAGGATTGCTGCGACGCATTCGGCGCGACGGTGAACGGCCAGCAGGTCGGCACCTTTGGCGATATTGCGACTTTGAGCTTCTATCCCGCGCACCACATCACCATGGGCGAAGGCGGGGCGGTGCTGATGGACAACCCGAAACTCGCCAAAATCTGCGAGAGCTTTCGCGATTGGGGCCGCGATTGCTATTGCGCGCCAGGCTGCGACAATAGCTGCAACAAGCGCTTCAACTGGCGGTTGGGGTCGCTGCCCAAGGGGTACGACCATAAATATACCTACAGCCATGTCGGCTACAATATGAAGGTGTCGGACATGCAGGCGGCGCTGGGTTGCAGCCAGCTTCGCAAGCTTGACCGCTTTATCGCTGCGCGACGCGACAATTTTGTTGGGCTAACAAAACGGATCAAAGCGGCGGGGTTGGATGCGTTTTTCCATTTGCCTGAGCCGACCCCCGGAACCGACCCGAGCTGGTTCGGCTACCTCCTCACGCTGCGCGACGATGCGCGGATCGACCGCAACGCGATGACGCGAGTATTGGAGGAGCGCAAGGTCGGCACGCGAATGTTGTTCGCGGGCAACCTCCTTCGCCAGCCCGCCTTTGGCGATGCCAAATATCGCATTTCGGGTAGCCTCGAGCATACCGACAAGGTGATGTGCGACAGTTTCTGGATCGGTGTGTGGCCGGGTCTGGATGAGGCGCGGCTCGACTACATGGTCGAGACGCTGAAAGCAGTAACGCTGGAGCTTGCGGGCAAAGGCGAAACCGGCGCGGAGAAGCGCGCGGCTTTACCAATTCTTAACCCTGTTTGTTGATAGCTTAACCCCATGAAAGCGATCATCCTGGCGGGGGGCTTGGGAACCCGGCTGGCGGAGGAAACAAGCCTTCGTCCCAAACCCATGGTCGAAATCGGCGGCAAGCCGATCCTTTGGCACATCATGAAGATTTACGCCGCGCATGGCGTGACCGACTTCATCATCTGCCTCGGCTATAAAGGCTATATGATCAAGGAATATTTCTTTAATTATTCCAAGCATATGTCCGACATGACCATCGATCTACGGACCGGCGACGCGCATGTCCATCGCAATGCGTCTGAGGATTGGCGCGTCTCGCTGATCGATACCGGCGAGCATACCATGACCGGCGGGCGTCTGCGTCAGGCGATGGCCTATCTGGGCGACGATGAGAGCTTTTGCCTGACCTATGGCGACGGCGTTTCCGATTGCGACATCGGTGCGGCCATTGCGTTTCACAAAGAACATGGCCGCGAAGCCACCGTCACCGCGGTGCGCCCGGCGAGCCGTTATGGCCAGCTCGATCTGGATGGCGACAAGGTTTCGGCATTTGCCGAAAAGCCTTTCGAAGAAGGCGGCTGGATCAATGGCGGCTTTTTCGTGCTCAATCGTTCGGTAGCAAAATATCTTGGCGATAGCGACGCCTGCATCTGGGAGCGTGAGCCGCTCGAGGGGCTGGCCTCTGCCGGAGAGCTCCGGTCCTATTTCCACGACGGCTTCTGGCAGCCAATGGACACATTGCGCGACCGCCAGATGCTGGAGGCGATGTGGGAGCGAGAGGAGGCACCGTGGAAGAGCTGGGCCTGAGATCCGAATTCTGGACGGGCCGCCGCGTCCTTTTAACCGGACACACCGGCTTTAAGGGAAGCTGGCTGCTTTTGATGCTCGACGCGATGGGTGCAAAGGTGACCGGCCTGTCGCTCGCGCCCGCGACCGAGCGTGCCATGTTCCACCAGATCAAAGGTGAACGGCTCTGCGCCCACCATATCGCCGACATTCGCGATGCCGCCTCGGTCGAGGCGATTGTCGCCAAGGCGCAGCCCGAAATCCTGCTGCACCTTGCCGCCCAACCTTTGGTGCGCCGCTCCTATGCCGACCCGGTCGAAAGCTTTGCGACCAATGTGCTTGGCACAGCCCATGTGCTCAATGCCGCGCGCGCCATTGAGGGCCTCAAAGCCATCGTCTCCATCACCACCGACAAATGCTATGAGAATATCGGACAGACCAAGGGCTATGTCGAGGGCGACCGACTGGGCGGACACGACCCTTATTCGAACAGCAAGGCCTGCGCCGAATTGGTTAGCCAATGCTTCCGCGACAGCTATTTTGCGGCCAAGGGCATCGGCGTTGCCACGGCGCGCGCCGGGAACGTCATCGGCGGCGGCGACTATAGCGCCGACCGGCTGGTTCCCGATGCAGCGCGCGCCTTTGCCGCCAACCGACCATTGGAAATTCGCAATCCAGACGCGGTGCGCCCCTGGCAGCATGTGGTCGAGCCCTTGAGCGGTTACATTCGCCTTGCCGAGCGCCTGACCGCCGATCCGACACGCTATGCCGGCGGCTGGAATTTCGGCCCACCGCAGGAGGATATGGCCCCTGTGTCGCGCGTCGTCGATGAGCTGGCCCGCCATTGGGGTCGCACAAGCGGCTATGTCCGCCAACCGGGCGAGCATCCGCACGAAGCCGCGATGCTGACCCTCGATTCAGCGAAAGCCAATCGCGAACTCGGCTGGGCTCAGCATCTGACGCTTGAGCAAGCGACTGGCTGGAGCGCCGAATGGTACCGCGCTGTCGATGCAGGTGTCGACGCCGCCACCATCTCGCGGATGCAGATCCGCCATTATTACCAGCGCGCTGCCGAAACGGTGCCGCAGCGCAAGGTCGCCTGATGGCTGCGCGGCGTATCCTTATCACCGGCGCTGGCGGCTTTGTCGGCGCGGCGACGGTGCGCGCGGCTTTGGCCCAGGGCCACGAGGTGCATGCGCTGGTCCGCCGTCTGGGGGCGGCAAGGCTCGCGGGCCTGTCGGGCAATTTGCATATTCACGCCGCCGATCTTTCCGATAACAGGGTGATCGCTTCCCTGCTGCTACAGATCAAACCCGAAATTGCCGTTCATTCGGCATGGGAGGGCGTCGGGGGAGCCTTGCGCGCGGGCGATATCCAGTTCGAAAATATCCGCACCACCTTGACGCTGGTCGATTCCAGCATCGCTGCGGGCGTTAGCAAATTTGTCGGCTTCGGTTCGCAGGCCGAATATGGGCGTTTCGATCGTCGCATCAGCGAGGACGATCTGCCCAACCCGCATTTGCTATATGGTGCTGCCAAGCTTTCCGCCAACCACCTCAGTCGCCAGCGCTGCCAGGAGGCAGGTGTCGGCTTTGCCTGGCTCCGCCTGTTCGGCGTATTCGGCCCGGGTGACAACGCCAATTGGCTGATCCCCTCGGTCGCCGCACAGCTGATGCAGGGCATCGCGCCCAAATGCACCGCCGGCACGCAAAAGACCGATTATTTGCATATCGACGATACGGCCGCTGCAACGCTCGCGGTAGCTGTCACCGACAGCGCCACCGGCGTCTTCAACCTCTGCAGCGATGCGCCGATCATGGTGCGCTCGATCATCGAACGGCTACGCGATCTCGCGGCGCCGGGCCTGCAACTGAATTTCGGCGAAATCCCGTTCGGGCCGAACCAGATCATGCTGATGGAGGGCGACAATAGCCGCTTGAAAGCCGCAACCGGCTGGGCGCCGCGCATTGATGTGCTCGATGGCCTCGCCGATGTCCTTGCCGAAATGCGGATGGCGGCGTGAGCGGCAAGCAAACCCGAATACTACACTTCCTGGCCGCAGGCGGACTCAACACCGCCTTTGGCTATGCCGTTTTCGCCGCGCTCATCTGGACGGGCCTCGGCCATGACACCGCGGTTGTGCTCAGCACCATCGCCGGGGTCGCGTTCAACTATGGCACCTATGGCAAGGTCTTCGCTGCGCAGGGCTTTGCTCGCCTCCCCGCCTTTGTCGCGGTTTATGGCGCTCTGCTGCTCGCCAACGTCCTGTTGCTCCGTGCCTTCGTGGCGGCGGGGACTGGCCCTTATCTGGGACAAGCGCTGGTGCTCACTATCGTCATTCCGATCACCTATCTCGCGCTGAAACGCTTTGTCTTTGCGCCCGCGCCGGAGCCGCTCACATGAAAACCATTTCGATCGTTTCGCCCTGCTATAATGAGGCGGACAATGTCCGCACCTGCCGCGACACGGTGAAGGCGCTGTTCGCCAAGGGTGGCCCGCTCGCGGGCTACCGGCTTGAACATATCTTCTCCGACAATGCCTCGACCGACGGCACCGTCGAGATTTTGCGCCAAATGGCTGCCGAGGACGATTGCGTCAAAGTCATCCTCAACGCCCGCAATTTCGGCCCGTTCCGCTCCAATTTCAACGCGCTCTGCGCCGCCACCGGCGACGCGGTGCTGGTATTCCTTCCGGTGGACTTGCAAGACCCACCCGAAATGATCGCCGAGTTCGTCCGGCTTTGGGAAAGCGGCGTCGAAGTGGTCGCCGGGGCGCGCACCAACCGGCAGGAAAGCCTGCTGCTCCGCGCTTGCCGCGGTGCTTTCTACCGCATTGTCCGCTCGCTGTCGGATATCGACATCCCGATCGACGTCGGCGAATTCCAGCTGATCGACCGAAAGGTCTGGCAGGCGGTGGTCAGCCATGACGATCATTATCCCTATATCCGCGGCATCATCGCCTCAGTGGGTTTCCGCCGCGTGATCGTCCCCTATACCTGGGCGGCGCGACGCCAAGGGATTTCGAAAAACAACTTGCCGCGGCTGATCGATCAGGCGTTGAACGGCATCTTCTCCTTCACCAGCGTACCCATGCGGATTTGCAGCTTTCTGGGACTCGCCATGGCGGCGCTGTGCTTCCTTTACGCCACCGCGTCGGTGATTGCCTGGTTCTTTGCACCAGATCTTGCGCCGCGCGGGACGACAACGATGATCGTGGCGCTGTTTTTCCTGTCCGGTGTGCAGCTAAGCTTTATCGGCATTTTGGGCGAGTATGTAACGTCCATCCACGCGCAGGTCCGCAAACGACCGTTGGTCGTCGAACGTGAGCGGCTCAACATGGGAGCGCCCGCCCGAGAAGCCGACAACGCTGTACACGCACTGCAACAGCGGATCGCCGACGCCGCATGACCCGAGCGCTGCGTTCGGGGGCGCCGTTAAGCGTGCTGGCGGCGCTGCTGGTCGGACTATTTGCGCTCGACAATATCCTGTTGCTGCAATTTCTGGGGCTTTCACCCTGGCTGACGGTGCTTGCAGCGATCCTTGCCTGTCGAATGCTTGCCATAATGGCGGCAAGGGCGGTCAAGACGGATATCCATGTGCCTTGGTCGGCAATCGGTCTCGCCGCGCCGCTTGCCATCATGGCCTATTTGCTGGGCGGTGAGGGCAGGTTCTTCTACGCCAATGCGGACTGGCAAGTGCGCGACGCCATTTTGGCAGACATGGCCCAACACCCTTGGCCGTTTGCTTATCAGTTAAAGGGCGAGGCCGCGCTGCTGAGGGCGCCATTGGGGCTGTACCTCCTCCCTGCTCTGGCAGGCGGTGGCTGGCACGAGATCGCCATGCTGCTTTCCAACGCGCTGCGCCTTACCCTTCTAATCGCGTTAAGCTGGCCGCTTTTTCAAAGCAATCGCGCCCGCGCAATTGCGCTGACTGTGTTCCTGCTTTTCAGCGGTTGGGACATTGTCGGCACCGCCTTGTTCGCACAATTCGGCGCAGATCTTAGCTGGGATCACATTGAACGTTGGAATTTCAACAACCAGTTCAGCTCGCACATGACACAGATTTTTTGGGTGCCACAACATGCGCTGGCCGGATGGGTGTGCACAGTTGGCTTTTTGCTATGGCGCCGTGGAATTGCTCATATCGGGTTGTTCGCTGCATTGATTCCGCTGTTAGCGATTTGGTCGCCGCTTGCAATCATGGGGGCAGCCCCATTTGCGGTGCTTGCGGGCTTGCGCGTCCTTCGAAACTGCGATTGGAAGCCCTCTGATATAGGCTTTGCTGCGGCGTCCCTCGCCATATCCCTCCCGGCATTCTTCTATTTGCAAATCGATGCGGAAAAGCTTGGCGTCAGCATGCGCGACATGTCTTTTGCCTCCTATTTCCTGCTCATGCTGCTCGAGGTGCTGCCGTTCCTGTTGCCGGTATTGTTGGTCAAAAGCTCAGCTGGTGGCGACAGCACCACTATATGGCTGGTCTTCGCGTGCCTACTGCTCATGCCATTGCTGCAAATCGGTGTTAATTCCGATTTTCAGATGCGAGCATCGATTATGCCTTTGGCACTTCTGTCACTGGCTTTCGCCGATTGGCTGGCCGACCTCTCCAGGCGCACAGACCGAATGCTGATAGCCTATGCACTGGCAACAGTGGCAATCGGGGCAGTAACGCCCGCTCTGGAATTAAGACGAGCTTTGACATTCGATCTTTCGCCGCCGCCGCGCTGCTCGTTGGTCGGCATGTGGGAAAAACAGCGCGGTCTTATGATCGCGCCGTATGGCCAGTATCTTGCACCAGCACGAAGCTTTCCGGATTTCGTGCCGCGACCCGTGGTTCGCGCAGGTCTGGACGATCCGGCGAACTGCTGGGACAGGCCTTGGGTGGCCGCTTAGTGTCTGGGACAAAGATGGCGCAGGCCAAGCATCTCGTTGCAAAGGTAAAATTAACCATATTTGCCTAAACGATACGGGCGAATTGTTAGGGCGGTGGGGGTCGAATGAACATAGCAATTTTGGATCGGGGCGCTCCTTTGGCCTGGCGCAGCACAATAGCCGAATTCTTCTCCGGGCTTGCCGACAAGACTGAGGCGTTGCTTTCTCGCAACGCGATTTGGGCGTTGGCTGCCATGTTTGCAGTGGCAATTCAGGCAACCCTTGTCCTTAATCATAAGGCCTGGCTAGACGAATGGCAGGCGGTGTTAATCGCCCATCAGTCGCCTGATCTTGCCGCACTGTTTGAAAATCTGCGCTACGAAGGCCATCCCCCCCTTTGGTATTTCGTGCTGATCGCGGTTGGCGCGGTTGTGGGGCCTATGGCGGTTCTGCCAGTCGTACAGACGGGAATCGCGGTGACAATACAGCTGATCATTCTGACTAAATTGCCGCTTCCGCGGCTGTACCGCCTGATGGCGGCGACAAGCTATTTCACGCTTGTCGAACTGGGGTCGGTTTCGCGGGGACTCAGCCTGGGGGCGCTAATGTTTCTTGCTTTTGCATGCTCCGGGTCGAGAGCGCTCAAATGGGCGCTGGCGATTGCGATGCCGCTTGTCGACTTTCAGATCGGACTTTTTTCGATCATCGCGATCACCATGCTGTGGCGCGATGGCGATCGGTCGCGGGCCGGACTGATTCTTTGGGGGATTAGCGGACTCGTTGCAGCTATCTCGATCATTCCCGCGCCGGACATGATCCCGGCCCGGGCATATTTTCCCCTCGGATTCAATTTTATAGCCGCAATCAACTGGTTGTCTGCTTTACTGCTTCCCTTCCATTTCATGCCGACGCTCAACGATTGGCAGGGCGCATTCCCCTTCATTTTCGGAGTGCCGATGGGCCTTGCATTCATCGTCGCCGCAGACAGGATTTTGCAGCACGACAACTTTCTCCGTCGCTGTTTTCAGGGGTTTATGTGGGCGAGCCTGCTGTTCGCAACCTTCATATATCCGCTGGGTCTGCGGCATATGGCGCTGATTGCCTGGACTTTGATTATTCTCGTTGCACTGCAATATCGATCACGACAGATATTGCCGACGCTGATAAAGCTTTGGCTCGGGCTTTGCTCGATGATGGGGCTTTGGGGTGCGGTGTACACGATGATCGTTCCGTTCAGTACGTCGACAATGGCAGCGGACCTCATCCGGAAACACGGCATTGAAGAAAAACTTCTGGTCACCTGGCCCACCCCCATGGGCGTTCCGGTCAGCGTTGCCTTGCAGCAAGAGCTGATCAGCCTCGAAAAGGAATGTACGCAGTCGTTCGTTCGCTGGGACATGCTGGAGGTGGATCGCAAAATTCCCAAAATTGGATCGGCTCTTCGCTACTTTGCCGACCGCCATGGCCATTATTACCTGATTTCAACTTACAGCATGCAATGGGTCAAGGGCTATGTGCCGATGCGCTATCTTGGCCACACGCCTCGCGGTTTCGACGGCTATGCCTATTATCTTTATTCGGTGGGCGAAGGCAAGCGGTCGAAAAAATCATGGATCCCTGCTTGTAAACCCGAGCGTCTGCCGATGCCTGGTTGGCGAACGCGTGCAGCAACCGAAATGGCGTTGGGGCAACAGCGTTAACTTAGGAGCGAATTGCCGAAATCAAGCCGATACAGAAACATGTCGCGGAAAATGCCTGCGCAGAATTGCGCCGTTCGATTAAAAATTGGTCGTCCTTTCCTGTTGCCGGGCAGCAACGATTTGGACTATGTGCGGCGCACAATAAAAATTGCCGATGTCCCGATCTCCGATATTTCCAAGCCGTTGCCCCTATCTGAACAATTGGTGGTGTCGGCAACGGTGATCGGGACGCGGTGATGGGGCCACTCTACATCCGGTTTCAATAGACAAGGTGATCTATCCCTTATGTGGCTTGCAAAATTTTTCCCTAAACCGCTGGATGGGGCCGGAGTGTCAAAGGGGTTCGGCATACAGGAGTCCGCCAAACGTGTCGGCTACTGATCCAGCCCATTTTTTAAGGTCGAGGTATCACATTCAAATGAGCAACTACCCTTCAAACCGCAGCTTTATTCCGTTTGCAAAGCCGGATATCGGTGATGACGAGATCGCAGCAGTGGTAGACGTCCTGCGCTCTGGATGGATTACCACGGGGCAGAAGGCAGCCGAATTTGAGAATTTGTTTCAGGATTATTTTGACAATGGTGCCCAGGCAATTGCGGTGAACTCGGCAACTGCTGGGCTTCACCTTGCACTCGAAGCAATCGGAATTGAGGAGGGCGACGAGGTCATCCTTCCAACTCTCACATTCACCGCGACCGCAGAAGTCGTAAGGTATCTGGGTGGCGTTCCCGTCTTAGTCGATGTTGATCAGGACACGCTCAATATGTCAATCAATGGGGTCGAAGCGGTGATAACGGACCGGACCAAAGCCATTATGCCGGTGCATTATGCAGGATTACCATGCGATATGACCGCCATACTTGCACTAGCCGCAAAGCACGGGCTGCGCGTGATCGAAGATGCCGCACATGCTTTGCCAGCTGCGCATAAAGGCTCGATGGTGGGTAGCTTCGCCAGCGATGCCGTGGTGTTCAGTTTTTATGCAAATAAAACAATGACAACTGGTGAAGGCGGCATGGTGCTTACGCGCGATCCGTCATTGGCTGATAGAATGCGCGTTATGCGATTGCATGGTATCGACCGCCAAGCTTTCGACCGTTTCCGATCAAAGACGCCGGCTTGGTATTATGAGGTAATAGCACCCGGGTTCAAATATAATTTGACGGACATTGCCGCGGCAATGGGTGTCGTGCAGTTCGCGCGCCTGGAATCGTTTCAAGAGCGGCGCGAAAAGCTTGCCGCACGGTATTTTGAAGCGCTCGATGATCTGCCGCTAACCTTGCCGTCACCAGGCGAGGGCGACGACCAACATGCTTGGCATCTGTTTGTGATTCGACTGACAGAGGCGGCCGAGGCCGCCGGAGTTACCCGCGATATGCTTATCAATGGTCTTGCTGAACGCGGCATAGGAACCAGCGTCCATTATGTGCCGTTGCACCGTCAGCCCTATTGGAAAGAGAGCCTCGCGCTGCAAGAAAGCGATTTCCCAATTGCCGAAACCGCCTATCGCCAGATGGTGAGCATCCCCCTGTTCACAGCCATGACAGATGACGATCAGGAGCATATCATTGCCTCGTTGCGAGAAATGCTGGTGTAGAGGGCTATGCAGCGTAGATTTGCAATAAAGAGGGCTTTCGATTTCGTGGCAGCGCTGCTTGGGCTTCTGCTTGCAGGGCCCCTGATAATCCTGCTGGCACTGATGGTGCGCCTCGATTCGCCGGGCCCTGCTATTTTCAGGCAGTTGCGGGTCGGTCGCAATGGTGTGGGGTTCTATATCAGGAAGCTGCGGACTATGCAGATTGATAGCCATTCCGAAAACAGCCAGATTACAGTCGGCAACGACCCGCGCATAACGCGGCTTGGCCATTGGCTGCGGAAATGGAAGCTGGATGAACTGCCTCAATTGTGGAATGTGCTGGTCGGCGATATGAGTTTTGTTGGACCCCGACCGGAGGTACCGAAATATGTCGCATTGTACCCCAGCGGACTTCGTGAAAAAGTATTAAGCATTCGTCCTGGAATTACGGATCCGTGTTCGATCATTTTGAGAAATGAGAGTGATTTACTTGACGCTTCGAGCAATCCATACCAATTTTATATCGATGAACTCATTCCAGCAAAGCTAAAAGTCGCAGAAGAATATATTGAAAATCAGAGCTTTTTTGGAGATCTGAAAATAATATTAGGTACTATACTTGCTGTAGCGCAACATGATGGCGATGGCAATATCTCCAATACATTATAAAAATATTTATATTATAGATTCAATAATTTTTTCCATATAATATTGCTTGTTAGATCTGCTACGGATTACGAATCCCTCTGCATAATAGGCATTTATTGCACTTGTATTATCATAGTTTACAAACAATCCCACTTTTTGATGATTGTTTTGTCGCGCAGTTTGAATCATACGGCGGAGCAGATTGCGGCCAACTCCACCGCCCTTTTGATATGTCGCAATCGACAATAGCAAATAGTCAGTCTCTTGAGAGCCCTGATTAATTTGCAATCTTGAAATGATCGCGTCGATCAGCTTTCGTGTCGACAGCAGTGGATTAAGAATCGCAGCTTTAATTATGTCGGTCCTTTGCCGCGCTTTAAATGTGGCAATTTTCGCTGGAATATCGGTACCAAAAACAGCGAAGCCAATTGCGCCATTCAGGTTGTCATCTTGAACCACACTCCCATTGTCCCTGCTTATCGCCAGTAAGATTTCTGTGCCTTGACTGAGAAAATAGGAATAATATTGCGTAAGCACATTTTCTGGAAGCAGCGCGGTGAAATGATTGCGCGAGTAAGCCAGCTTGTGAATCCGGGCGATAGCCGGCAGATCGTCCGCGACAGCCGTTCTGAATATGAAGTCTCCGACGCTTTGCCTGCTGTCGGTCATTTCAAATCCTGCCTAGCGTCGTGTGCAACGCCGCCAATACATGCTCGACCTGATCATCCGACATTTCGGGCCCGATCGGCAGACTGAGCAAGGTATCTGCCATTTTCTCCGCAATCGGAAACGCGGCTTTGCCATAGCCAAGGTGCGCATAGGCTTGCTGCAAATGAGGAGGAATTGGATAATGAATTAATGTTTCAACGCCTGCCTCGGCCAATAATCGACGCATTTCATCCCGGCTGTCGTACCGGATGCAGTAAAGGTGCCAGACAGGGTCCGCCCAATTTTCGACATGCGGTATGGTGATCTCTGTGCCGCTCAATCCATCGGAATAACGCGCGGCGATCCTCTGCCGTCGGGCGTTCCACTCTTCGAGCTTGCCGAGCTTGACTGCCAGCACAGCTGCCTGAACCGGATCCAGTCGACAATTATGGCCTGCAACCTCATTAACATATCGTTGTTTCGAGCCGTAATTCCGCAACATCTGCATTTTTTCGGCAAGACTTGCATCATTGGTTGTCGCGGCACCGGCGTCGCCCAGAGCGCCCAGATTTTTGCCGGGGTAAAAGCTCCAAATCGCGATGTCGCCATGCCCCCCCAGCCTCTCGCCCTTATAGGACGCACCATGCGCCTGGGCCGCATCCTCGACGATGTAAAGCCCATGTCGCCGGGCAATTTCGAGCACCGGATCAATATCCGCAGGCTGTCCGTATAGGTGAACGGGTATCACGGCCTTGGTTCTCGAAGTTATCGCGGCCTCGATCCGATCGACGTCGATGTTGCACGTTTTCTCATCGGGTTCGACCGGTATTGGGACGGCACCGACACGGCTCACAGCCAACCAAGTGGCAATGAATGTGTTCGAAGGGACGATGACTTCATCCCCCGGGCCGATATCCAATGCGGTCAGAGCGAGATGCAGTGCGTCCAGGCCGTTGCTCATGCCTACGCAAAACCGACTGTTTACAAAATCCGCAAATTTGCGCTCGAACTCTTCAACTTCGCGGCCACCGATATATTGTCCGCTTCTTAAAGACAGCAAAACGGCGGATTCGATTTCCTCCTGCAGCTCGTTATAGCTTGCCTTCAGGTCGAGAAACGGAACCTTCATTTCAAACCTTTCGCTTTGCGAAATTCTTCATAATCGCGGTAATAGTCGGCCTCGTCAAAGCGATGCGAGGCAACCACCATACACACGGCGCCGGGTGAAAAGCGGTCGAGATCGCGCCATATCATGGGACATATATAAAGGGCCTCATGAGGTTGCGACAAGCTAATGGTCTTTTTCGCCATCCCGTCGTCGATGACGACATCGAAAGACCCGGAAATGGCAATCATGAATTGATGCAGCTCTTTGTGAGCATGGGCACCCCTTAATGCTCCCTGCGGGATATCGTAAAGATAATAGATCCGCTCGATCGGGAACGGCACGTGCCGGTTCGATTCCAGAAAACTAAGGCTGCCCCGCTCATCAGTG
>CAZSJE010000041.1:11595-15132 GCA_964606835.1 uncultured Sphingorhabdus sp. | reverse complement strand
GCGGGGCATTAGGGGGCGGATAACCAAAACGAATCCCATCCAAAGAAGGGGCATGTAATGAGCGATACCGCGGACCGGGTTAAGAAGATTGTTGTCGAACATCTGGGCGTCGAAGCCGACAAGGTGACCGAAGAAGCCAGCTTCATCGACGATCTTGGTGCCGACAGCCTCGACATTGTCGAGCTGGTCATGGCCTTTGAAGAAGAATTCAACGTCGAAATCCCCGACGATGCCGCTGAGAAGATCTCGACCGTCAAGGACGCGATCGACTTCATCAATTCGAACAGCTGATTTTCGGCTGCGATAGCGGCCTGGACAGTGTCAAACATGCACGGCTTTCCGGTTGTCTGGAAAGCCGTTTGCATTTTGGGGTGCGCTCCCCATAAAGGGCGCAACTTATTGCATCTGAGGGAGGGCGATTGATGCGCCGTGTCGTTGTCACCGGATTGGGGCTGGTTACGCCGTTAGGCGGCGATGTCGAGACGACATGGGCGAACATCCTCGCCTCTAGGTCGGGCGCTGGCCGTATCACTAAATTCGACGCCGAGGCCAGTGGACAAAAATGCCTGATCGCCTGCGAGGTAAAGCCGAAGGATCACCCATGGGGATTCGATCCCGACAAGCGCGTCGACCATAAGGTGCAGCGGCAGGTCGATCCCTTCATCATTTACGGCATCGATGCTGCCGGACAGGCGCTCGAAGATGCCGGTCTGACCGAAATGACCGAAGAGATGAAGCTTCGAACCGGCTGCTCGATCGGTTCGGGGATTGGCGGGCTGCCAGGCATTGAGGAAGAATCGGTCAATTTGCACGAGCGCGGGCCGGGCCGCGTTTCGCCGCACTTTGTCCATGGTCGCCTGATCAACCTGATCACTGGCCAGGTGCAGATTAAATATGGCCTGAAAGGCCCCAATCACGCGGTGGTGACCGCCTGTTCGACCGGCGCGCATTCGATTGGCGATGCGGCGCGGATGATCCGCGACGACGATGCCGACATTATGCTTGCGGGCGGCGCGGAATCCACCGTCAATCCGCTGGGCATTGCCGGCTTCGCGCAGGCTCGCGCGCTCAATATGAGCTATAACGACCGCCCCGAACAGGCCAGCCGTCCTTATGACAAAGACCGCGATGGTTTCGTTATGGGCGAGGGCGCGGGTGTAGTGGTGCTGGAGGAATATGAGCATGCCAAGGCGCGCGGCGCGAAGATTTATGCCGAGGTGGTCGGCTACGGTCTCACGGGCGATGCCTATCATGTGACTGCACCGCATCCCGATGGCGACGGAGCCTATCGTTCGATGCAAATGGCGCTGAAAAAGGCCGGGATGACGCCTGCCGATATCGACTACATCAACGCGCATGGCACCTCGACGATGGCCGACACCATCGAGCTGGCAGCAGTGAAGCGGCTTTTTGGCAATGCCATCGGTTCAGTCTCGATGAGTTCGACCAAATCGGCGATCGGCCATCTGCTCGGCGGGGCTGGCGCGGTGGAGAGCATTTTCTGCATTCTTGCAATCCGCGACCAGATCGTGCCGCCGACGCTCAATCTCGACAATCCTGACGAAGGTACCGACGGCGTCGACCTCGTCCCCCATGCTGCGCGCAAACGTGAGGTGAAGGCCGTGCTCAACAACAGCTTCGGCTTTGGCGGAACGAATGCCAGCTTGATCATGAAGGCTGTCTGACGCGGTGCCAAAGGCGCTCAAATGGTTGCTGATTGTCCCGGCGCTGCTGATCGCGCTAGTGGCGGGCAACTTTGTCTATGGCTGGAACGCGACCGGCCCGTCGACGCGCGATGTGACGGTGGTGATCAAGCCCGGTTCTTCGATCCGTTTGGCTGCCGCGCAGCTGGAAAAGGGCGGGGTCATCAAATCTGCTGATGCCTTCGTCAACCGCGCGCGGATTTTCGGCGCAACCAGCACGATCAAGGCAGGTGAGTTCCTCATTCCGGCAGGAGCCTCCAACGCCGATGTGCTGTCGATCCTGACGGGCGGGAAGACCGTGCAGCGGATGGTGACGGTGCCGGAGGGCATGCCGTCCATCATGGTCTATGAGCGGCTGATGGCGAATGACCAGCTGAAGGGCAGCATTCCGGTGCCCGCCGAAGGCTCGATCATGCCCGACAGCTATGCCTTTGAAAAAGGCGAAAGCCGTGCCGCATTAGTGCTGCGCATGCAGGCGGCGATGAAGCAGGCGATGGCGGAGCTATGGCCCAAGAAAAGCGCCGACAGCGTGGTGACGACGCAGGAAGAGGCAATCATTCTGGCCTCAATCGTCGAGAAGGAAACCTCCAAAAAATCGGAGTTGAAACGTGTTGCCGGCGTTTATTCCAATCGGCTGAAACAGGGGATGATGCTGCAGGCCGATCCGACGATTATCTACCCGATCACCAAGGGAAAACCGCTGGGCCGCCGCATCCGCCAGTCCGAAATCGCCGCGGTCAATGATTACAACACCTATTCTATGGTCGGTCTGCCCAAGGGACCGATTGCCAACCCGTCAAAGGCCGCAATAGAGGCAGTGCTGAACCCGGAAAAGACCGACTACCTTTTCTTCGTTGCCGACGGCACGGGTGGCCATGTTTTTGCGCGCACGCTGCAAGAGCATAATGCCAATGTCGAAAAATGGTTCGCCATCCGCAAAGAGCGCGGGGAAATGTGAGCATCGCGAAACTCTATCTTTCCGCAAACGGCCTGCTGGAAGATTCATTCCGGTTAGCTGACAAGATTTATGATTCAGGTTTCCGGCCCACCCATATCGTCGGCATCTGGCGCGGCGGCGCGCCGGTGGGCATCGCGGTGCAGGAACTGCTCGAATATCGCGGCGTGGACTGCGATCATATCGCGATCCGCACCTCTTCCTACAGCGGTATCGACCAGCAGGAGCCGCATGTGCGTGTCTTTGCGCTAGGCTACCTGGTCGATACGCTGAATCCCGAAGATGCGCTGCTGGTGGTCGACGATGTGTTCGATTCGGGAAGGTCGATCCGCGCGTTCCTCGCCGAACTGCGCGCACGCTGTCGCCATAACATGCCCCGCACGGTGAAGATCGCCACGGTCTATTACAAACCGGCGCGCAATGTGACCGACCTGAAGCCGGATTATTTTGTCGAGAAGACCGACGACTGGCTGGTCTTCCCGCACGAGATTAACGGCCTGACCGAGGATGAAATCCGGGGCAACAAGGCGGGGGCGAAGATCATCTTGCGTGCAGGAGAGGGGCAGGGGCGGTGAGCCACGCCGCCCTGATCGACGCGCTGCCCAAGGCGGAGCTGCACCTGCACATCGAAGGATCGCTGGAGCCCGAACTGATGTTCGCGCTCGCCGAGCGAAATGGCGTGGCGATCCCCTTTTCCAGTGTTGAAGAGGTACGGCAGGCCTATGAATTTTCGAACCTGCAGGATTTTCTCGATATCTATTATCAGGGCATGTCGGTGCTGCTGCACGAGCAGGATTTTTTTGACCTGACGATGGCCTATCTGGAGCGCGCTAACACCGACAATGTGCGCCATGTCGAGATATTCTTCGATCCGCAGGG